>JBNKPL010000237.1:0-501 GCA_050295355.1 Sedimenticolaceae bacterium | reverse complement strand
GCGGCTTCAATGGCTGGTGGCGGTGGAGATTGAAGTCTCCCATTTTGAGAAGAGGAACAGAGGCGTCAGCGTCAATTATCAGAGGGGAAAGGAAGAGGAGACCGAGCGGCATCAATTCCCATGCTTAGGTGGTGGTCGGAGGCACTCAAGGCAGTATTGGCACTATGTGACGTCCCCGCCCTTAAAAAGGACGGTTAGTCCAAACCGAGATCATTACGGGGTATCATTACCGAAGTAATGACGCATAATACATCACATACAAGAATTAGACAAGTAAAATGCTCTAAAAGTTAAACTTTATTAAAATTTTGAGTTTCAAATTCGATTATAGAGTTTTAAGCGAAAGATAGAGAATAAAGATATTTTGCGAAAGCGAAATGCTCGTCGATAGAGAACGACATCTTACCCTAGAGATGTCGATCTAAAGAACGACTCATGTCGATAGGGGGAGAGAGAATACACCTGTAAAACAACAATAAGTTAAAACTTGAGCAACTAAAG
>JBNKPL010000236.1:0-504 GCA_050295355.1 Sedimenticolaceae bacterium | reverse complement strand
TCAAGACCAAGCAATTCAAGCCGGGAGATAAGGTACTTCTCTTTAACTCTCGTGTTCATTTATTCGGTCATGGTAAGTGGGAAGGCCCTTACTTAGTACTACATGCCGGCGCAGTCACCCTCAGTGTGATGATGGGGATACATTCAAGGCAAATGGTCAACGCCTTAAATTATTCCTTGAGCCAAACCCCCAGGATTTTGAGGAAGTGGATGCCCTTGATCTTCTCGAGTTAGAATGATTACATCCACAGGTTTGCGTGACCTAAATAGTGTAGTTATCCCTAGATTAGGATTTCCCTTTTCCAAAATTTTCTTTCCAAATTTCCAAAATCAGGGGTAGGAGTGAACTGAGTGATTTACAAGGGAATTTTAGGAAAAATCCCAGAGTTTTTTGGGGAAAATTGTGGTTGGCCGGCCACACTTCTTGGCCGCCCAGCAGGCTCTCAAGCCCAAATTGGGCCAGCCACACTTCTTGGCCGCCCGGCCGCCTCTCGAGCCCAAAGAT
>JBNKPL010000235.1:0-507 GCA_050295355.1 Sedimenticolaceae bacterium | reverse complement strand
GATTCTGTTGTTCACGTTCATCTATCTGGTCCTCTACCCGCGTATGGGGCGGGCGCTGGATGAGGGGGATGTTCCCGCCGCCGGGAGAAATATGGCGCTGATACGGCGCATTATCGCCACCAATCTGGTGTTGGGGTTGGTGACTTCGGTGCTAGGGGTGGCGAGGCCTTTCTAGTGTGGGGTTACGCTATGTGCCTTGTTCTTTCTGAACCGCAGAGGCGCGGACGACTGCATGGATGCAGGAGGTAGAGCAACGCAGGAGCAGTTGCCGAGGCGCAGAGAATTTCAATTCATTCACTTCACAGGTAGGAAACTTGTGAAGTTAACCCATCACGGCTGTGTTTGGGGGCAGTGTAAAAACCCCTTTTTCAATGAGTTATATTGGGTATACTGACACTCCCTCAATCGCCAACATCAAGGAAGATAGATGGCTAGATTGCCAAGGCTGTGTTTACCAGGGATGCCGCAGCACGTAATCCAGCGTGGCACAAACCGACAAGTCTGTTT
>JBNKPL010000234.1:0-509 GCA_050295355.1 Sedimenticolaceae bacterium | reverse complement strand
CCGACAACCAACAAGATTGAAGAGCTCATTCACGCCTCATCACACATCGATGACACCTTCAACTTCACGTGCACCTGGTACAGCTCATTTTTCGATGACACATTCAACTTCACGTGTGCCTTCCACATTGACGGCACCACCACCAGCACCTCATGCTTCGGAGATGACACCACCAGCACCTCATGCAGCAGCAAAACCATCTTCGTCGTCAACCACATCCACCGGTCGCACCTCCGATATTAAGTGCCACCGTTGTCATGGAGTAGGCCACTTCCAGCGCGATTGTCCCAGCAAGAAATCCTACATTGCTATAGCTGATGGCGGTTATGTAAGTGCTAGTGATACTGAAGATGATTTAGCACTACAAACTAACCATGCAGGTGATCTAGCGGACGATGATGACGATGAACAGGTCTTTGGGAGCGAGCAGACGGCCAACTATAGCACCAAGACCTATGTCATGCAGTGGGTCTTGAGTGCCCACGTGGATCAGTCCGAGAAGCTTCAAC
>JBNKPL010000233.1:0-515 GCA_050295355.1 Sedimenticolaceae bacterium | reverse complement strand
CTTCTCGGGCTCGCTCCATGGGAGGCAAGTGGTACGTCCTTATCATCATTGACGATTATTCTCGTTACTCTTGGGTTTTCTTCTTATAGAGCAAGGATGAAGTGTTTGAGCACTTTTAGAGCTTGGCTTTGAGGTTGAACAATGAGCATCCCAACTGCTTGAAAGCTATTCGCAGTGATAATGGGACTGGGTTCAGAAATGCCTCTTTTGATGGGTTTTGCCTTGAGCTTGGCATTGAGCAGCAGTTCTCCGTCCCGCGCGTTCCTCAACAAAATGGAGTAGTGGAACGAAAGAACCGCACTCTAGTTGAGATGGCTAGGACGATGCTCGATGAGCATAGGACTCCTAGACATTTTTGGGTTATAGCAATCAACACTGCATGTTATATTTCAAATCAAATTTTCCGACACTCACTCTTGAATTTAACTCCCTTTGAGCTTCGCTTAGGATGTCAATTGTATGTTTCTCATCTTAGGTCAAATGTTTTATCTTGAAACATGACAACTTAGATAAAT
>JBNKPL010000232.1:0-519 GCA_050295355.1 Sedimenticolaceae bacterium | reverse complement strand
GTATCGACCAGCCCGCGCCGCCGCAACAATACCCGCGCATCATCGCCGTCGCCCGCCTGATGCTGGACAACTTCGAGCACATCCAGTCCTCCTGGTTCAGCGAGGACCGGGAGGCCGGCCTGCTGGGGCTGCTGGCGGGCGCCAACGACTATGGCGGCCTGCTGTTCGAGGAGAATGTGCTCGACCAGGCGTGGCATGCGCCGAAGATCAGCGAGCAGGAGGTCCGGGATTCCATCCGGGAGATGGGTTTCGTGCCCGCCCAGCGGGACTCTTTTTATAACCTCGTGGTGGGACACCTAGAGAACGACGATAGAGCGTCCCTTCTCCCTCAGGGAGAAGGACAGGATGAGGGGATCAACAAAATGAAAGCACCTTTATTTAAATCCCCTCACCCCAGCCCTCTCCCTGAGGGAGAGGGGGAAGAATGTCGGGCATCAGTGACTTCGACTCCATCCGCGGTAGAACACCAATAACAGCAATGAAAAACACCATGAGAATACGCATCATCCTTTCTCTTCT
>JBNKPL010000231.1:0-521 GCA_050295355.1 Sedimenticolaceae bacterium | reverse complement strand
CAATTCGGCCCAATGGCCATGGCAGCCCATCCCGATTTTCTTTGGAAATTCCAACGCCGGCCCCGCCGCAGCCCGGCCAGCGTGGCCCACTACGGCCCATTTGGCCCATCACGGGGTCGCCTTCCACCTCCCGCCCGAGCCGCCGCTGCCCGTCCGGCCGACTTACCGCCGCTCTGCACGCCGCCGTCCGTCGCCCACCCGCACCCGGTTGGAGTTGAATCGAACCAGCGTCCCCTCCCCTTCATTTCCCCCTCATCAAACGGCCGCCCCCTTGCCTCCACTCCCGTAACCAGCGTCGATGAAGCGGCGCCGGCCGTTCCCCTCGACGCACCACCTCCGCTCCCCTCCACCGCCTCCCCACCCTCGCGCTCAAATCCGATCCCCGGCCATTTTCACCGCACTCAAATCCGCTCCCCTCTCCCCACCCTCGCGCCCCGAGCCTCTTGTCGTCGAGTTTGCTCCGCCGCCGCCTCCCTTCGTCGACGCCCGGCCGTCTGAGCCCCTCCACCCACTCGCGCCAC
>JBNKPL010000230.1:0-526 GCA_050295355.1 Sedimenticolaceae bacterium | reverse complement strand
ATTGCGACGAGGGACAGGGTTTTCATTTCAGTCGTGCCATATCGGCTGATAAATTCAGGATGCTCCTTGTGGATGCAAAGCCAAACCAGGAATAAATCAACGTCGCCGTCAATAATTATAACTCAACCCTCGCGTTGCATAAATCCAGAGTTTAAATGTGCACAATCTGTTTTAGAATTCGTTATGACAATTCTGCACGCAGGTCAATGGAGGGTCCCTTCTCCCTCCGGGAGAAGGACAGGATGAGGGGAGTAAAATCATCAACGCGGGCGCTTTTCAAAACTCCCAATTGTGTTTAACTCCCCTCACCCTGTCCCTCTCCCGAAGGGAGAGGGGACGATCTGATCGGGATTGGTGGAGTGATTTAGCGACGTTCCATTGATTCTGTCTGAGAGTCTCTATTCTGTTTTCTGGATATCACTACCAGTGAATTCCATAAAATTGCTGAAAACCGCATTTCATCCCGTATTTTTTTGGATGATAGGTTTTTATAAAATAAAATTTATGCAACTGTAAGGTTTAATAA
>JBNKPL010000229.1:0-533 GCA_050295355.1 Sedimenticolaceae bacterium | reverse complement strand
AACGCCCTGATAATAGGAGCAATCTTCATAAAATTAGGGCGTGCGCCAGCGACTATATGGATAAGGGTGCGGTGTTTGCTCATTTTATATTTTCTATAACATCTGGTTTTGGTTGCGATTTACGATATCCCCTATCCATAGCCATCGGATGAGGCATTTGTATTTTGCATCCCCTCACCCTAACCCTCTCCCTGTGTGAGAGGGGATTCATTTGACTGCTGTTGCTCCCAGGCCAGAGAGGTACGTACTATAGACTCCAGGTCATCAAACTGTGGGCTCCACCCTAGCACCTTTCCTATCTGTTTCGCCCCTGCGATAAGGGTTGGTGGGTCACCGGCCCGTCGTTGCTCCTCTTTTATATTCAGAGGTGCGCCATTTACCTTTTCTACCATTGCCAACACCTCACGCACGCTGTAACCATGGCCATAGCCGCAGTTTAGTGTGGTTGAGGCCCCGCCCTCTCGTAGGTAGTCCAGCCCCTTGAGATGGGCAGATGCCAGATCCTCCACATGGATATAGTCACGCACGCCGGT
>JBNKPL010000228.1:0-534 GCA_050295355.1 Sedimenticolaceae bacterium | reverse complement strand
TTTCCCGCACATGTTGAGTAGCCACCATAAGTCTACTCAGCCTTGTTTGCACCATTGCTTTAGATTGCATGGAAGGGTGGAACCAGCGATTCCAGCTTGGTGAAGATGAGGAAAGCTAGGTGGGCCTCTCCAACGGTCAAGCCTGTGGAAGCTGCACTACGCTTAGTCTAATTCCGCTGTTTTCTGCTCTGTAATCTTTTTCAGACACCCGGGTCATTATGTAAGGAATATTACTCGCTTATTCAAAACATTTCATCTGTTTATCATATTGTTGCTATGCGTGTGATTTGAACATCCTGGGCACACGTATGGAGGCTTCGTTCCCTCTTTCTTGGAACGGGGTATGGCATGACTGGTAGAAGACGGCAGTGGTCACGGATCCCCTCACGCGGTGGCGGTGGCCTGGCTCTAGACCGGTAGAAGATGGCAGTGCTCGGGGATCCCCTCACGCGGTGGTGGTGGCGGTGGCATGGCTCCGGACCGGTAGAAGATGGTGGCTCCCTTCCACGCTTCAAGCTCTTGGACGGCGGTGCC
>JBNKPL010000227.1:0-535 GCA_050295355.1 Sedimenticolaceae bacterium | reverse complement strand
CGCCTCGCCTGTTTCCGGCCTCGGCTCCAAGATCGGTTTCGACGCCACCAACAAATGGCCGGGCGAAACCGAGCGCGAATGGGGGCGGCCCATCACCATGGATGAGGCGGTAAAACAGCGGGTGGACGAGATCTGGGACAGCCTGGGGATCGATTGACCAAATTTAATAACTACCACCTATAATTGCCTAGGAACACCATAACCCCCTCCCCCACTAGTGGGGGAGGCTGGGAGGGGGAGTCAACAACAGATTTCCTCCCCCACCTAACCTCCCCCGCCCGCGGGGGAGGAACCGATTAAAGTTTGTTGCTAAGAGCTCAATAAAAACGCACGGGGGATCCGATCATGCGCACCATCATGCTGATGAACTCCAAGGGAGGCTGCGGAAAAACCACTCTGGCCACCAACATCGCCACCTGGTTTGCCGACGACGGCGCCAAGGTTGCGCTGGCCGATTTCGATCCCCAAGGCTCCTCACTGGACTGGCTGCAAGCGCGGCGCGGCTACGAAGGCATCCCCGAGATCGAAGGCAGCG
>JBNKPL010000226.1:0-539 GCA_050295355.1 Sedimenticolaceae bacterium | reverse complement strand
AGAGGGCCAGGGAGAGGGGGATCAATAAACAAAAGCATCAGCTTTTTAAATCCCTTCACCCCAACCCAATAAGTGGGTCCCCTCTCCCTCCGGGAGAGGGATAGAGTGAGGGGAAGTAAAAAACAGACTCCCCCTCCTAACCTCCCCCGCACACGGGGGAGGAACAGAACAGAGACCAGATAGATAACATCACAGAAACTGAAAGGATGGCTTTCAAACACCGACAACCACTACTCCTTGCCGGCATACTTCTCAGTTTGTCGGCCATCCCTACCCTCGCCTCCGACGCCGAACTGGAAGAGGTCCTGGAAGGCTTCGACGACCCCGCCGAAACCACCACCGCCCCCTCCTCCAATCCGGAACTGGACGATGTGCTGGAGGGCTTCGACAACCAACCGCAATCCACCGACAACGGCCTGGACGACGTACTGGAAGGCTTTGACGAACCCGCCGCCGAAAGCACCGCCTCAAAACCCGTGGAAGAAGACTCCCCCTGGCAGTGGTCCGGCGCCATCACCCTCTCCACCTCTTACAACTTC
>JBNKPL010000225.1:0-542 GCA_050295355.1 Sedimenticolaceae bacterium | reverse complement strand
ATTTGGATCCTCATCCAGATCACCCAAGTCATCCAAATTATCCAGCTCTTGTGGACCTTTCTCCACAGGGTCTTCCTCTTCGACGATCTCCTCAGGCACGGCAGCAGGTGCTGGTGCTGGTGCTGGGGGTGTGACGGCGTTCCCTTCATCATCATCATCCTCATCCTCTCATCGTCATTCTCTCCCATGCGGTTGAGTCCATACTCTTCGGCCATCTCCAAGATCAGCTCGTCACAGGACTGGATCATTCCTTCTAGAGTGGTCTTCTCCTCCCTTAGCTTCTGAGCATCTTCCCTCAACCTCTTGCATAAGGCCTCCAGCTCTGTGATCTTCTGGCTTGACTCCTCTTCATGCTCTCCTAGCAGGTTGACCTCCTTGACGGCCTCATCGAGATCTCGAACCAAAGCTCGAGTCAGCTTCACTTGATCGGTGAAGCACCCGATGTGGTCACGATCTCCTGCAGGCATCACGATAGCTTCAGCTCCTTCTCGGGCGCGGCTTGGGAAGTGGCGGTACTGCGATTGCTCCATTTGTTCCTCCGC
>JBNKPL010000224.1:0-543 GCA_050295355.1 Sedimenticolaceae bacterium | reverse complement strand
AGGTTGTAGCAGCTCTATTCGGCAGTGCTCCTCCCAGGTACCGGACGGTGTACCACCACGGCCCCACCTACCCGCCTCGTCAGTAGCAGCAGCACTAGCGCCAGTAGCCACAATGGGTTTCCAGCCCACCTCAGCGCCAGCATCAGCAGGCGGCATCTAGGGCTCTACCTCCACCACCGCTCGTGTCGTGCCTGCCTGCACCACCGACCGCTGGAGCCGCCTCCGGTCACACCTGCTTCAACTGTAGTCGCTCCAGCCACTTCGCTCGAGAGTGCACTGTGTCGAAGAAGACTCCCACGCAGGGCCACGTCACCCCTCCACCATGTGGTCCTCTGAAGGTGGCTGTTGCGAAGACCGACCCTGTCAACTACACTACCGTAGAGGATATTCCCGAGGGCGAGCAGGTCCTCGCGGGTATGTTTTCTCTGAACGGGCACCCTGCTATTGTTTTGTTTGATTCAGGAGCCAATCATGATTTCATTAGCAGAACATGCACCCAAAAATCTCAGATGGCGATTGAGTATCTGCCTGCACCCTATATGA
>JBNKPL010000223.1:0-545 GCA_050295355.1 Sedimenticolaceae bacterium | reverse complement strand
GTCTCGCCGCGCTCCCTCCCACGCCTCTGACAACCGTACGGCCCCGCCGTCTTCTTCCCGCGCCACTGACCCCTCCCCGGCGTGGCCATGGCGACGGCGTCGCGCGCGCTGGGCTCCGCATTCGCGGGATTCACGCGGACCCCGGCCGCGACGTACTTCCACCACCAGTGCGGCGCCTCGGCGCTCCTCATGCGCTGGCACTGGAGCCAGGCCGGGCGGGCGCGGCGGTTTTCGTCCGGCCGCAGCACGCGGATTAGCATGAGCCTCCGCGCCGGCATCGTCGGCCTGCCCAACGTTGGCAAGTCCACCCTCTTCAACGCCATTGTGAGTAACTAAGCTTGTTGTTTCGTCGTTGCTTCATGCGAATGAATTGGTTTGGTCATGAGCTCTTATTTGTCGGGGTGAAACTTCAGGGGAATGAAATGTTTGGCGATCATTTCTGATTTCGATACGTTCTTCCAGATTCGAGAATCGATTTTGTCGCGGATGTAATGTGAATGTTTCAGTAAAATATCTGCGCATGCCAAGTGTTCGACGCTTTGCCT
>JBNKPL010000222.1:0-545 GCA_050295355.1 Sedimenticolaceae bacterium | reverse complement strand
AAGGGTGGTTGTTTGAATGGGATTGTGAGGGCAGGATAGGGGGGACGAAGCCCATTCGAATAGTAGATGTGTTGAAAGAGACAATTAAGCTGCCATATAGTTGCAATAAGAATGATCTTCTAGTCACTATGCTTAGTCGTCTCTGGGGAAATGTTGTTTTGAATGGGCCAGTAAGAGTTACCGGTCGACGGGGGTAACGAAAACCCGGATCAGAGAGCAATTCTTTCTAATATTCGATCCTAATGCATAGCCTGTTTAGGTGTCGTTTCTATGCCTGTCATGATTAACACATGGGGTGGTCAATAGCAGCGCCTTGGTCAGCGGTTTCCGGTTTGGGTGGTCGATCATTCCCAGCAGGGTGGTCAATCTGGTGCAGCGCCTGCATTGGGAGCCCGAATCTCTCCGCTCCGACCAATAGATACAGGGGTTACGGGAAACCGCAACCCTTTTCTTTTATAAATTCGTTATGAAATGATCTTTTGGCGTAGGGATGCGGTGTTTGCCGCTTGACCCTGAACCTGCTCCATGAAGTAGCCTTCCTCACG
>JBNKPL010000221.1:0-548 GCA_050295355.1 Sedimenticolaceae bacterium | reverse complement strand
CCATTGGCTCGTCACAAGCATTTGGGCGGCCCGGCGCGTACCAACGGCAGTTGCGGCATACCCGTGTGGGTTTGGAACAGGACGGACAGTTGTTTTCACGTCCATAGTGGGCGGCGCTCATTTCCGCGCCGCAGTTCCAGCAGGTGCCTATGGTTTCTTGGTTCATATTTACTCTGTTTTGTACTCCCCCTCCCGGCCTCCCCCACTTGTGGGGGAGGAGAAGGCGGTGTTGTTTTGCTTTATTGGGTAACCCGGCGCAGCACGAAACGATGATCTTCTGGAAAGGCTTCGGGGTCATTGCCGTATTTACTCAACACCGCCCGCCACTGTTCCGGGGTGGCGGTGTAGAGACGCATGTTGTCTTCGCCCACGATGTGGGGCAGTTTGATTTTGCCTGACTTCACCTGTTGGGTAAGCCACTGCTCGCTCATCAGGTTGATCACCATGTTGTCGCCGTCCAGCTCGATGCGGGAGATCACATGGGCGGGATAGACATGGAAGGTCCCGTACTGGTTGGGTTCCTCTGTTGAGCCGGGGCTGTCGGGCAC
>JBNKPL010000220.1:0-549 GCA_050295355.1 Sedimenticolaceae bacterium | reverse complement strand
AACCACCGACAAGATCGACAACGCACTGATTAACCGATGTCAGCGTTTTCTCCGCCTGGGTGAAAAAGGCTGGTTAGGTATGGTTATCGCTGTTCAGGAAGAGGAAACGGACAACATATCCAGTATTAACGCATTACAACAGGGATTTTTTGACGTTATTCATCTGGAGCAACAATCCACAATCAACCAGGAACTCCTGCAACGCCTCCGCCTTACAATGGAACTATTGATGGAGCGACGGATTCGCCTGCGCCAGGAGCGTACGTTCAATATACGTATCGCTGAGAATCGAGTCGTCGAGGCTCGTCTGCACTACCTTGCACAGCATGATGAACTCACCGACCTTGCCAATCGTGATGCATTTGCGAAAGCGCTGAACGAGGCTATTCGTTTAGGTGCCGATAAACAAATCTCACACGCCCTGCTCTATCTTGATCTGGATCGATTCAAACTCCACAACGAAGCGGCCGGCCATAACCGCGGCAACGCCCTGCTGCAGACCGTTGCCAACCGTCTGCGCTCGGTCCTACCACAGGAGTATCTACTAGC
>JBNKPL010000219.1:0-550 GCA_050295355.1 Sedimenticolaceae bacterium | reverse complement strand
GGCTGGGCCACGGAGGCGGAGATCGCGCGCATGAAGGAACTGTCGTTCGAGGTCAATGACGTGCTCAGCAAGATGTTCCGCGACGCGGGCATGCTGCTGGTGGATTTCAAGCTCGAATTCGGCCGCTTCAAGGGCGAGGTGGTGCTGTTCAACGTCTGGGCCACCTGGTGCGTCTCCTGTCGCTCCGAGCACGAGGTGCTGATGGAGATCGCCGCCACCGACGAGGTGAAGATCTATGGCCTCAACTACAAGGACGAGCGGCCAGCGGCGTTGCAGTGGCTGAGCCGCCTAGGCGACCCCTACGCCGCCAACGCCTTCGACGCCGAAGGTAGGGCGGGGATCGACTGGGGGGTCTACGGCACCCCCGAGACCTTCGTCATCGACAAGCACGGGGTGGTGCGCCACAAGCACACCGGCCCGATCTCCCGAGAGGCGGCCCGCGATGAGATCCTGCCGCTGGTGCGCCAGCTGAAGGCGGAGCAGGGGTGATGATTGCCATGAATTCGAATATTTGCCGCGGCCTGCTCCTCGGCCTTATGTTGTTCTCCGC
>JBNKPL010000218.1:0-558 GCA_050295355.1 Sedimenticolaceae bacterium | reverse complement strand
GCACTGGCCCAGCCCCTATAACAAAAACATCCACATGGTGGTGATCGAGTCCGGCATGGAGAACGCGGGGAAATGGTGCAATTACCAGCGCAACATCCGTCAGGACTTCAAGACCTATCTCGGCGCCGACGTTGAGAAGATCGACGCCGTAGCCATCATGACCGACACCGACAACACCCAGGCCGATGCGGTCGCCTGGTATGGAGACATCACTTTTCAGTAAGGAGCCATTGATTAGATCGCTAACTGTTTTGACTCCCCCTCCCAACCTCCCCCACTTGTGGGGGAGGGGTTGATTGGTGGCCTCCACCACTTATGGGGGAGGGGCTAATCAGAGACCCCTTAAAAACTGTTAGCGCTTATTGGACAATCGTTTATGAAAACCAAAAAAATAGTGTTACTGCTCGCCATCGCCGCCCTGGTCTATCTCTTCTTCGCCTTCGACCTGGGACGCTTCTTTGACCTGGACTACATCAAGTCACAGCAGGCGGCCATTGACGCCTACTACCAGGCCCACTTCTGGCAGACCATCCTGATCTACTTCGCCATCTATGTGGC
>JBNKPL010000217.1:0-559 GCA_050295355.1 Sedimenticolaceae bacterium | reverse complement strand
CGTCCGAATGGCATAGGAATGTCTATCGTCAGGCTGGTTGGGCGGGATGGGAATATTCTGGAGATCAGCGGTATCGATGTACTGGATCAAACCCCTTTGATCGATATCAAACCCTATGTGCCGCGATTTGACTGGTTTGAGGATGCGGGGAATGGCTGGGTGCAAGGGCTTGAGGGGCGGTCTAAACCTGAGGGGCGCGAATGATGGTGGTGGTGTATTGCAGGTTTGGTGCATGAAGGGGTGTGAGCTTTTTAAATCCCCCTCACCCTAACCCTCTCCCTGGGGGAGAGGGGAAAGATGGTGGTGTGGCAATGCGAACAACTATTTTGATGCGAGAGTAACTAGACGGATTTGGACATAATCAAGATGCGCGCCCATTATCTTCAGCATGTGCCGTTTGAAGGACTCGGCAGTATCGAAGCCTGGCTTCAAAATGCCGGGTATGAAATAACGCGCACCCGGTTCTACGAATCGGCGGCGCTTCCCGAAATCTCGGATATCGATTTTCTCGTTATCATGGGCGGCCCCATGAGTATTAACGACGAGCAGGACTATCCCT
>JBNKPL010000216.1:0-560 GCA_050295355.1 Sedimenticolaceae bacterium | reverse complement strand
ACTGTTTATCTTAATGATAAAGAGTTAGAAGAAGCTGGGTATGAAATTCACGAGTTTGAAGGCACACTCTTTAGCATGGAGGTTCCGCTCGTATCATTTTCAGTAACCATT
The DNA here is from genome assembly GCA_050295355.1 of Sedimenticolaceae bacterium. Lineage (GTDB taxonomy): Bacteria > Pseudomonadota > Gammaproteobacteria > Chromatiales > Chromatiaceae > CBFDBF01. The sequence goes on along the minus strand of JBNKPL010000216.1, from coordinate 449 downwards.
TCATATTTATTGGCTACCATAGCGTTGTATTCTAGTGATGATCATCGATTTGTTTATGAAATTATCTTATTAAACCTAGCTGCAATTTGGCCACTAATCTTGTATAGAGTACACCGGCCAAGAAAACGGCTTATAACAAAAAAATCAAGTCGGACTGAACCTACCCCGAAATAATTGACACCTCGTATAAACGAAGTAGACAACGAGGTGAAATATGAAGAAGGAAAAGCACACATTCTATAATTATCAGTTTAAGGCAACTCTGATTAAGTCCCACAATCTGCGATAATACACGCATTGTTTGGAACCGGTTGATATTGATGAAACAACAAACCTTTGCAACGGGCGATTTTGAGCGCTATCGCAAGCCAACCAGGCGAGAGAAGTTTCTTGCCGAAATGGATAGTGTGGTGCCTTGGAAGCAACTGTGTGAGGTGATAGAACCATTT
>JBNKPL010000215.1:0-563 GCA_050295355.1 Sedimenticolaceae bacterium | reverse complement strand
GGGCAGCACATGTTCCGGGGCGATGCCGGCCTGCTCCAGGTTCTGCTTGAATTGGGCGATGTTTTTATCGGTGTAGGGCTTCGCCAGCCACTGCCGCTGGTTTTTGGTGAACATGGCAAAGGCCGTGGCGCCGAGGGCCTTGGCATTCAGGGGTGCATGTTCTACGCCGCCGCTGATACTGACATGGGCTCCGACTCGTTTCATGTGTGCCGTCCTTTCGGTTTCAAAGATGGTTTTGCCACAGAGGGCACAGAGATCACGGAGGTTTAGAGACTCAAAAAGCCAACTTAGTGGGTCCCTTCACCCTGAGAGAAAGGGGATTAAGTGGGACAGCGGTGCCCATGGCCTGAACAATTCTCCGTGATCTCTGTGCCCTCTGTGGCAAGTGATTCTAAAGTAAAGAAGTGTAACCCAGGCCGTACGGTGATTAACGGCAAGCTGAAGATGGATTCGCGGAGGGGAGTGGAGAGGGGTGACTACCAGTGGCGGACGCGGCCGGTATCCAGATGCACGAAATCGGATTTGGGGTAATAGCCCACGCCGCCGGCCTTGAGGGAGAGGGC
>JBNKPL010000214.1:0-564 GCA_050295355.1 Sedimenticolaceae bacterium | reverse complement strand
ATGATTCCAATATGTCTCGATTGCAGAATACACAACAAAAACCATCACGAGCAAATGCCTGATAATAGATACTACGCTCTTCTTTATAACTATCCATAGTCGTATTTATGTTTAATGGCTAACGTTCTGTTAACAGAAAAAAATGGGTCAGAGGGATTAAATCTTAATAAACTCATATAATTGTTTATCATTTAATCCCTCCGTCCCCTTTTTCGATGGTGCGCACCTAGTTAAAACGTGGTCTGTCCCCGGTTATTCTATAAAGTTTCATCTGACCCCACTTTTAGTGGTTTACGTTTACCTGCCATTTGGGACACTCCTTATTCAGCTATTGTTGCTGATTAAATGCGTCCGTTAAACTGGGGGAGGTTCACTCTGACTCGTTAATTAGTTATCCAGACTTTCTTCCACCAAAAATATCTGCTTATTTTTTATAGCCAGATAATGGAACATAGCAGAAGAGTCAAAAACTATTCCACCACCTTTCGTCCACTCATGTGACCACTCTTCTTGAGTATCCGGTTTTGTGTCTGGAAGCATAATATAATCATATGGTGGACTTTC
>JBNKPL010000213.1:0-587 GCA_050295355.1 Sedimenticolaceae bacterium | reverse complement strand
AGAGATGGTGGACCGGGAGTCCGCCTTTGAGATGCTCAAGAAACGCTCGGAAGAGGAGGCGCGCATGGAAGCGGCCGAACAGGCCCGGGTTCAGCAGGAGAAGGCCGCCGCCAAATCCTCTGGTGGCGGCATGCTGGATGGGCTGTTCGGCGGCGGCAGCTCACGGCGGCAAAGCGTGGGTGAGGCAATGGTCAAGAGCATCGCCCGCTCCGTGGGCAGCTCCCTTGGGCGGCAGATCGTACGAGGCGTGCTTGGCTCATTGTTGGGCGGTCGGCGCTAAACCTAGGGAACCTCTGATTAACTCCTCCCCCACGAGTGGGGGACGACTGCATGGATGCAGGAGGTAGAGCAACGCAGGAGCAGTTGCCGAGGCTTGGGAGGGGGAGTAAATAAAGGGCTTATCCATCAAACCCAGTATTCTCCGAATTAGACACAGATTTAATCAGCGGCTCCCTGGCGCACCACCTTGAATATGCGCCATTCGCGTATGGATTAAAGATCGGTATTTTTCGCGCGGTCCCTGTTGCGAAGCCACGGCAGATAGAGCAGGACAATAAGCAACGGATAAAGCCAACCACTGAAAATGG
>JBNKPL010000212.1:0-586 GCA_050295355.1 Sedimenticolaceae bacterium | reverse complement strand
ACGGTATTCGAAGGGTTTGCTCAGGGCCTCCTTGCCTTTGAAGCTCAGAAGCAGTAGCCGGTCAGCACCCAGGGGGGTGGTGATGCGGATCTGTCTGTTGGTTTGGGTGAAGGGCATCCTTATCACATAACTCCATTGCTGTCCCACTTAGCCCCCTCTCCCTCAGGGAGAGGGTTGGGGTGAGGGGGTTAGAAAAGCTAACGCTTTGATTGTTTGTATCCCCTCATCCTGTCCTTCTCCCTGAGGGAGAAGGGACGCTCGATATCCGTTTCTCATGTCTGATCGCCTTGGCACGTGCTCAAAAGCCAGGCAATTCAAAGGGCAACGGATTCAGTGTGCAAAATAAGTGGGACAGCTGTGACATAACTCCATTTAATGCGTATTCCTAAAAAAGAACTCCTCGATATAGAAGACGCATTTTGCATCAAGCGACCATGATCGGCAAAGTGGGTGGGGGCGTAATCCCTTAGCGGATGCCGAATTGCGATTTCAAAAGCCAAATCGTTTCCGTTGTGGCTCCCAGAGATGGGGAAACGGATCCATGAAGTCGGCCAGGGTGACGGTGGTCGGGTGGGTGCTGTTGATG
>JBNKPL010000211.1:0-587 GCA_050295355.1 Sedimenticolaceae bacterium | reverse complement strand
GATCAGCGGGTGGTCAGTGACCGCACGGTGGACACCCATGTGAAGAACCTGCGCAAGAAGCTGGAGCAAAGGTTGCCGGATCAGGAGGTCATCTACTCCATCTATGGCGTGGGCTACAAATTCGAACCGCCGGTCTGAATATGAAGGAGCCCAGCCCACTGGTGAAGCGTCATCGCCAGGGCCGGGCGCCTAATAGGGAACTTGTGGATTTATCTCATGCCTCCCCCAAAACCGCCGGGCGGTGGTGGAGGAGGGTTGTTTCCGATCTCATCCGCGCTGATATAGCCGTCCCCGTTTTCGTCATGGAAGTCGAAGCGGCCGGGTGGTCCGTCAAATTCATCGCGTGATACCCGCCCATCCCCGTCACGGTCCAGACGCTCCACGAAGCGCGAACCGAAATTGCCCTGGGGCATCTGCCCGTTCCCTCCTGGCGGCGTCATCCTCTGGCCGTTCCCTCCCTGCGGCGTCTGCCGGTTGCCGCCCATACTCCCCTGCGGGCCGCCCGCTTGCCAGCTGCGGCTTGTGCCGTCTCCCGCGGGTTGGGTGTGCAGTTGATCCACATTGTAGGGATAGGCGTTGCGGTCCAC
>JBNKPL010000210.1:0-590 GCA_050295355.1 Sedimenticolaceae bacterium | reverse complement strand
CAGAAGGGCCTGGCTTTTGAAACGGCCTTCCCAAAAGCGCCCTGTACAGCCGTCCTCCTCGTTGGCCCGCCGGGCCAGGTGCTCGTTGAGGTTGCGCATGTACCAGGAGATATCAGTGAGCCGTTCCCGCCAGGTCTCAATGAGCTTTTCGGCCTCGGCCGCCTCGGCCCGGGTGGTGGTCTCTCCTCTGCGATAACGATGGATGAGAAATGGCGATTTGTGAAGTTTTTCCCACTGATCAATGACTTGTGTGATACCCCAACCTTCTGCTTTCTGTCGATCCACCCGCAAAACCAAATGATAGTGGTTGGACATGACCGCATAGGCGCAGATGTCGATGGCGAAGATCCCCGTCAATTCCCGCATGCGGGAGATCACCCACTCCTTGCGGTGTTCGTAGTTCTTTCCCGTCAGGGAATCCTCACCCCAGAGACAGGCGCGGCGCACGCAGCGGCTGATGCAGTGGTAGTAGGGGGTGGTGTCTAGGGAGATGAGTTGATTACGGGCGCGGGTCATAGGCTTTTCCTCCTTGAAAAGTGGTAACTCCGTTTCAGGCTATCCTAGCCCAACATTCTGATTTGTCAATGAAT
>JBNKPL010000209.1:0-595 GCA_050295355.1 Sedimenticolaceae bacterium | reverse complement strand
ACAGCTGCGGCGGCCCGTGTGGCAGGCGGGACCGATCTGGTCCACCAGCAACAGAATGGTGTCGCCGTCGCAGTCGAAACGCAGGGCCTTCAACTGCTGGGTCTGTCCCGAGGACTCCCCCTTGCGCCACAGCTTCTGGCGTGAACGGGACCAGTAACAGACCCGTCCCGTGGCCAGGGTCTCTTCCAGCGCCTCGCGGTTCATCCAGGCCATCATCAACACCTCGCCGCTGTCGTGCTGCTGGGCGATGGCGGGGATCAATCCGTCGCTGTTATAGGGGAGATTGCCGATAACCTCATCCCAGGGTAAGGACTGGCCGACGGTGAAGGCCTCGGTCTGCTTCAACATAGAACATACTCTCCTGCAAATAGGTACATCATAACACCGATCCGGCGAGCGGCGCGGCGGGATCTCTTGGTATACTTCCGGGATCACGGCATCCGGCGGTTATCATGCAAATTTTCAAAATCTCATTCATCAACCAGGGCAAGGTCTATGTGCTATTCGCGGAGAACGTGCGCCAGAGCGACCTCTTTGGCTTCATCGAAATCGAGCGCATCCTGTTCGGCGAGACCAGCTCGGTGGTCATCGACCC
>JBNKPL010000208.1:0-597 GCA_050295355.1 Sedimenticolaceae bacterium | reverse complement strand
TTTCACGCACCAGAATGCACTACATGACCCGCAAATCCCACCATACCAGTCCCACCCGAGCATGGAAAATAGTGCGTTGACATTTCACGCCCTGGACGCACTGGATGCACTACGTCACCCGCAGATCCCATCAGATGCGAAAACACAAGTTTATCGTAATGTGTCCTGGCGTGATTTTTTTGGAAATCCGTATCAGTCCCACCCGAGTATAAAAAATAGTGTGTCGATGTTTTGTGCTCCGGACAAACCAAAACTAGAAGTTCAGTGTAATATGTCCCAATGTGATTTTTGTGGGATGTGCATCAGGTCATCTGCAGCATGAAAAATATTTTGTCGATGTTTTCCACCTTGGATGCAGCAGAGCACCCTACGTGACCTGCAGATCCCACCAGATGCAAAAACACAAGTTCGGCGTAACGTGTCCCGGTGCATTTTTTATGCGAACTGCACCGGGCCCACCCAAGCCTGATATATAGTGCTTTGACGTTTCACGACCCAGGTACACCGGAATACACTATGTGACCCGCAGATCCAAGCGGATGCAAAAACACAAGTTCGGCGTAATGTGTTCCATCGCGACACGCTTTTTTGTGGAAA
>JBNKPL010000207.1:0-597 GCA_050295355.1 Sedimenticolaceae bacterium | reverse complement strand
CCCTCGGCTTTGGCTTCCTGCGTCGCCCTACCTCCTCCATCCCTGGAGTCGTCTTCCTGAGGGAGAGGGAGCTCATTGGGTAGTGGCGGTGTTTCATAGACATAGCTCCCAATCGTGGCAACACACGGATTCGCCCGAAAATCGGCCGACGCCAAATCTGTTCTGGACAGGAAAGGCGCTTATCGAGAGCGTCCCCTCTCCTACCGGGAGAGGGACAGGGTGAGGGGATGTAAAACAGGCGATCGCTGTTCTTTGATCCCCTCACCCCAACCCTCTCCCTGAGGGAGAGGGGGAAAAATGTAGGATGGCAGTGGTTCATAAGCTTATCCATTGGCTGCCGTAAGGAGCGCCGGTTGCCGGAACGCGCCGTCCCGTTCCACGGGTTCGAAACCGGCGCCGCGGATCAACTGTTCCATCTCCCGTTTGGCCAGCAGTTCGGGGCTCTCCGCTCCCGCGGCGTGGGCGATGCGTTCCCGGCCGATGGTGCCGTCCAGGTCGTCCGCCCCCCAGGAGAGGGCCACCGCCGCGGTGGTGACGCCGAGCATGGGCCAGTAGGCCTTGATGTGGGGGATGTTATCGAGGATCAGGCGCGACATG
>JBNKPL010000206.1:0-602 GCA_050295355.1 Sedimenticolaceae bacterium | reverse complement strand
GATAACTGAATGAATGAGTTAAGGTACTCATTCACTGTCATACCACCCTGTTTCAGGTCGGCGAACTCCTTCTTCTTAAGCTTCAGGGTTCCACGAGGTACATAGTGAGTGCAAAAATGAGCCTTGAACTCGTTCCAGGTGATGGTATCGACGTTCACATGGGCATTGCAATACATCTCCCACCAGTTGGTGGCTGTCCCATAGAGTTGGTGTGCAGCAAAAAGGACCTTCTCGTGATCAGTGCATTGGGCGATCACGAGTTTCTTTTCAACCCCCTTGAGTCAATCTTCTGCTTCCATGGGGTCATTGGCGTGGGAGAATGTGATAGGGCGAGTTCACAAGAATTCCCCAAGTCGGGACTGAGGTGGTGGCGGTGGTGGTTGGTATTGCTGCTGAGCTTGGTGGTTCAGCTGGAGTTGCTTCAGGGTCTAGAGCATGGCTTGCATCAGCTGGTTTTGCATGGCCAAAAGTTGCTCCATCTGTGGGTTGTTGTTGGCGTTGTTGGCCTGACCATTGCAGGGGTTGTTCTTCGTGTTCATCATCTGATGGTTTGGTAAAAAGAGAGAGTGAGATCCCACGTAACCCAACTATATGCACAAGGG
>JBNKPL010000205.1:0-602 GCA_050295355.1 Sedimenticolaceae bacterium | reverse complement strand
GTGGCCAAACGCCACGCCGAAACCTCCGAGGCCATGTTCCCCGGCTATCGAGTACACGCCATCACCAACGGGGTACACCCACGGACCTGGGCAACGCCCTCGCTCACCCGTCTGTTCGACGACTTTATTCCCGGCTGGTGTCATGAACCCGAACTGCTGCTGCGGGCGGACCAGCTCGGCAATGAAGAGGTGTGGGACGCCCACCAGAAAGCCAAAAGACGTTTACTGAGCAGCGTAGAGGAGCACAGCGCAATAACCTTCTCCCCCGATATCCCGCTGATCGGATTCGCCCGCCGTATGACCGGGTACAAACGCCCGGACCTGCTGTTCAGCGACATCAGCCGCCTGATCGAAATACATAAAAAGACGCCGTTCCAGATCGTATTCGCAGGCAAGGCGCATCCAAGCGATGTTCCCGGCAAGGAACTGATCGAACACATCCATAGCCTCATCAAAGCGCTATCGGACACCATCAAGATCGCCTTCCTCCCCAACTACAACATGACGCTGGCCCAGCAGCTCGTGGCCGGGACCGATGTCTGGCTCAACACCCCCATCCCGCCCATGGAGGCATCGGGAACCAGCGGCATGAAAGCGGCGTT
>JBNKPL010000204.1:0-607 GCA_050295355.1 Sedimenticolaceae bacterium | reverse complement strand
CTGGTTGAAGTTGAACTCCTGCGGCACCAGTCCGATGCAGGCCTTTACCGCTTCCGGCTCCCGGTCCAGGTCATGCCCGAACACCTCCACCCGGCCGCCGCTCTTGTTCACCAGGGAACTCACAATGCCGATGGCGGTGGACTTGCCCGCCCCGTTGGGTCCGAGCAGGGCGAAAAAGTCTCCCGCCGCAACATCCAGATCGATCCCTTTGAGGGCCTCGAAACCGTTGCGGTAGACCTTTTGTAAACCTTGGATGGAAAGTGCGCTCATTTCGTCTGTATCAAGTACCGGGCGCCCATCATACACCGCAAAATGGATGTCCCAAATGCCATGCCACCCTTCTTCACCCCCTCTCCCTCAGGGAGAGGGTTGGGGTGAGGATCAAAAGGCAACGAGGTAGTTCTGTGACCCTATTCTACAAATCGACAAAGCTACTGGAATTCCCAAAACGAATCTTTGGGAAACGTGATAGAAATGGGGATGCGGGGTAGAGAAAACAACCACCCTGGCTAGGTACGGCCAGGGTGAGAGCGCCTGGCCGGTCAGTGAACAACCTGCGGGAATAAACAGCTTAGTAGATGTCCCGCTTCAGCAAGCAATACAGGTC
>JBNKPL010000203.1:0-609 GCA_050295355.1 Sedimenticolaceae bacterium | reverse complement strand
ATGCTGGTTGTTCACCAGTAACTTCCACACCATGTGTGCACGTCTGGGAGTTGACTGGGACCTAACCAGCATCCTCTAGAAGAAGGGAGAGTCCCTCCAGGAGTTCATCCATCATTTCTGCAACAAGAGAAATATCATCCCAAAGGACGATGACAAGTCAATTGTCATGTTCTTCAAGAAGGGACTCAGGGATCCGGCCATGATTCGAAAGCTTGCCATGAAGAGCCCCAGGATGTCGAAAGCAATGTTTGTCATCGCCAATAGGTACGCCCTAGCCGAGGAGGCAACCCTCGACACCAGGGAACAGAAGAAGGAAAAGGACTCAGGCCACGCGGACTAGCCTAGCTCATCCAAGGGCCACGACAAGAAGAGAAAAGTGGATTGTTCCATCAATGTGGTGGAACAGCCTCGTCGCCATAAGGAGTACCGGCCCAGGCTGGGTGAATTTGAAGGCTTCCTGGATCGCATCTGCATTTTTCACCCCCAGGGAAAGCACAAGACCTGGGATTACAATCAACTCCAGGGTTTCACAGATGAGGTGCTCAAGACGGCCAAAAAGGCCAATCAAGAGAGAAACCTGAAGAACCAAAGGGCCACTTCCCTGAAGCT
>JBNKPL010000202.1:0-615 GCA_050295355.1 Sedimenticolaceae bacterium | reverse complement strand
CATGGACCCCTATTTTAGATCATGAAACTCATTCTTCTTCAGCTCTATCACTCCCCAGGGAACATGATGTGCACAGAAAGCAGCTCTGAATTCCGGTCAGTTGATGCTCTCGGGCTCCTCATGGGCCTGCATGTAAGAATCCCTCCTGTTGGCTGGAGGACCAGAGAGTTGGTGAGAGACTACCAGCACCATCTCATGGTTGTTGCACTGCACCACTTGCAACTTCTTCTCAACAGACTTGAGCCAATCATCAGCATCCATTGGCTCCATAGCATAGGAAAATGTCAGCGGCTTAGTGCGCTGAAAATGTCCAAGCCTATCCCTCGGCAGTGGTGGTGGCGCTGGAGGTTGAGCAGCTTGCATGTTGACCATGGTCTGCTGCATAGTCTAAAGCATTTGTGTTTGCGTAGCTAGCACTTGCTCAAGAGTAGGCGGAGGGGGTGGTGGTGGATTGACATTCTGGTTGTTCTCCCCGTTGTTGTTCCCATTGTTGTTGTCGTTGCGGTTCCTTGTGTTGGCCATCTGAAGTATTATGTTGATGAGATAAAGATTACCCAAGAGAAGTATAGCAGGGGTAAGGGATTAGAGGATAGATCCATAGAGATAGGGGAATAC
>JBNKPL010000201.1:0-621 GCA_050295355.1 Sedimenticolaceae bacterium | reverse complement strand
ATGGAGATGGTACACCACCAGGATGTGGCGGTGGAGCTGAGCACTCGTCTGCTGACCGCTCAGCACGAGATTGAGACTCTTCGTGCCCAGCTGTGAAACGCAGACGCCACCATCCGAGGGTACCTGAGGATGGTAGAGGGTCAGGCCAGCGACCTCTCCGCATCAGACACAGACGCCTGGATAGCCACCTCCTCGGTACAGAGTTCGGGCAAGGAGCCCGCAGTGGGCAGCCACTCTCCCTCCGGATCCCGCAGTCGTTAGGAGTCACCTGAGCCTATAATAATGTGGCGTTAGTCATCGCTTGTTTGATGATTGGTGTTTGTTTTTGTGAGTGTTTGGTGGGAGTCATGGGTTGCTTCAGCACCTTGTTCACGACCTCATCTATATTAAGATAAATAAAATGGCAGCATTTTTCCCTATATCCCTTGTGCATATAGTTGGGTTACGTGGGATCTCACTCTCCCTTTTTACCAAACCATCAGATGATGAACACAAGGAACAGCCAGTGCAATGGCCAGCCCAGCAACAACAACAACAACAACAACCGCAACAATGCTAACCTGGAGCAACTACTCACCACCCAGAACTAGCTGATGCAGGCAATGCTGCAGACCCTCAACA
>JBNKPL010000200.1:0-625 GCA_050295355.1 Sedimenticolaceae bacterium | reverse complement strand
CATGAAAGGCGATGTCCGCCTGGGAGAGATCGAAGCCGGGCACTGCTTCGGCGAGATGTCCTATATCCGGGGCGACAATCAGCCGCGCACCGCGAGCATCATCAGCAACTGCGATGTCACCGTAATCAAAATCCGCGCCGCCTCCCTGCACGAAGCCTCCGAGCAGCTACAAAGCGCCTTCAACCGGGAGCTGCTCATAATCCTCGCCGACCGTCTGGAAGAGACCTCCATCAAGGCGGCCCTGCACCTGGGCCAATAACCCTGCCTCAACATCCCTGTTGTAGGGTGGGGTCCTCATAATCCCCTCTCCCTCAGGGAGAGGGCTAGGGTGAGGGGGTACTTAAAACCCAGGGCAAAGAATTTTGCCCCACAAATCCTACCTCAGTCCACAAAACTTGCCCAAACCCCCCAAATGCTCAAAAATAGAGCGAACAACAACTCCAAACTGGTGAAAGGAAGCGCAAAATCCGTGAAATCGAAGGAAGCGACCAAACCTCCCGCATCAACTGTTCTCCATGAGCCCTCCTGCACGAAAGTAGGAATTGGGGCAAAACGACTCTGCGGCCAAAAAACCTCGGGCTGGGATGTTACGAAAGGGAACATCTGGCTGTATATGTCAATATTC
>JBNKPL010000199.1:384-626 GCA_050295355.1 Sedimenticolaceae bacterium | reverse complement strand
CAATAGCGCGGACTATATCATCACCCTCTTGTAAAAGTAGGGTGTCGGACGCTAATGGCGTTTTACATGACAAGATCGTGTCAATCCACCTAGTCTCTGAACCTTCCTGACACGCTTGCCAGGCTTGGCTGCTGATTGGCTTATCCCCTGAGGGACTTAGCTTTCCAGCAATTCATCCGATTTTTCCATATAGCATTACTGCTATAGGTCACACTTTAAGTATGAGTCCACTGCTCTAACCA
>JBNKPL010000199.1:0-374 GCA_050295355.1 Sedimenticolaceae bacterium | reverse complement strand
TGAGCTACAGGCCCCAAGAGCGGCGTATTCTATCATCATTTTTTAAAGATTCACCCTATATTTTTGCTTGTTGTTCGACCGTGAATACTTTGATGGAATTGGATATTATTAATTTTTAAAAAAACATTAACCACAGAGGACACAGAGATCACTGAGGTTAAAAGAATATTGTTAGTTTTAGAAGATTTCTAAAGAATCAAAACAGTGTTTCATTAAAAAGGTGGGAATACGGTTAAATGTCCTTCTCTGTTAACTCCGTGTCCTCTGTGGTGAAACTGTTTTAAATATTAAAATGGACTGTGGTGCTTGAGGAGGCAGAAAAATGCGTTCTGCTTTGTTCAAATTGCCATGCCGAGTTGCACAACCCTGATTGT
>JBNKPL010000198.1:0-628 GCA_050295355.1 Sedimenticolaceae bacterium | reverse complement strand
CAAGATCCAATGAAAAAGAAGAAGAATGCCAAATCCCAAACGTAGGAGTGTGTTTGAGATACCTGAAAACTTGCTGAACTGTCGTCCGATGCGAAGAGCGTGGGGAAGACTGAAAGCGCGCGCACAGCCCTACGGCGAACTGAATGCCCGGCCGTGTCGCTGTGAGGTACAGGAGGGAGCCGATCATGCTCCTGTACTCTCTCTGGTCAACGGCCTCACTGTTCTCATCTGGATCCAGCACCGCTACCGTGCTCATCAGAGTTGACACGGGCTTGAGCTCAGCCATGTTGAACTTCTTCATCAGGTCCTTCGTGTACTTGTCTTGATGTACGAAGGTACCTTGCTTTGTTTGTTTGACTTGGATACCTAAGAAAAAGGTTAGTTCTCCCATCATGGACATCTGAAACTCACTCTCCATCATTTCCTGAAATCTGGACACAAGAGTGTGAGAAGAGCCACCAAAAATGATATCATCCATGTAAATCTGAACAAATAAAAAGTCAGTGCCATGATTAAGAGTAAAGAGGGTCTTATCCACACTCCCCATAACATACCCGTGCTCTAGCAAAAATATCTTAAGCCTAGCATACCAAGCCCGTGGTGCTTGCTTAAGCCCGTACAAAGCGTT
>JBNKPL010000197.1:0-631 GCA_050295355.1 Sedimenticolaceae bacterium | reverse complement strand
TGGACAAGACCTTGCGTGACGTCCACCGTTTCGGTTTCGATAGCCTGTCGAAAATGAAGGACGAAGCGGACAAGCTGCTGTCGGTGGCGCTGGAGATCATCGGCCTGCATCCGAAAGTGGCAGGCATGTAAGGTCAATTGTTGCACTAAACAGCTTTTTCGAGATCACCGAAATTGTGAAATTTGAAAGTGGAAATTAGTGCGTCCCTTCTCCTTGCGGGAGAAGGGCAGGATGAGGGGGATGAATAAACCTAAGCGTTGGCTTTCCTGATCCCCTCACCCTAACCCTCTCCCTGAGGGAGAGGGGAAAGATTGAGAGATCTAAAGTCTAAGCCAATTGATTGTATGGCCGGGAGGAGACCGTGACGGACGATGAGCTGAAGGCGATGTTGAAGGCCACCAAGAGGGCCAAACGGGTCGCCACCGAGCGGGCGGGGGCGTTGCACGATCTGGTGGAAGATCGTCTGCCCGCCGCCTATGAAGAGATACCCGCCATGGCTCAGGCTACCTATGAAGCCTGTCAGGCCTGGGCCGAGGCGGAGGCCGCCTACCAGGCGGCGGAAGCACAGATGAATTGAGGATAATCCGATGAGCATGATTACCGGGGTAACCCGCGGCGGTGAAGAGTACAC
>JBNKPL010000196.1:0-637 GCA_050295355.1 Sedimenticolaceae bacterium | reverse complement strand
CCAGGGGCAGCAGGATACGGTTGGCGATGCGGGACCAGAGACAGACCCGATAGGCCATCTCCAGATCGCCTTCGAAACTGCAACCAGAACGGATCTCCGCGACCCCTTCGGCACCAATGGCGCGCAGTTCATCCGCCAGGAGCGGTTCCATATGTTTCGGCGCCGTAGCGATGTATTGCTGCATAGTCTTGGGCTGGGTGGTGAAAAAGAGGGCTATTCTAGCACCACATTCCAATCCAGCTGCGTCGCATAACAAAACGGGGCCAAAACGGTGTGGTATAGAGACAGGAAAGTCTAAGAAAGTGGGTCCCTTCTCCTTGCGGGAGAAGGACAGGATGAGGGGGATCAAAAAAGCAAAGCGCCAGCTTTTCACCCCTCTTACCCCAACCCCAGAAACAATGATTCATGGAAGCCGAATCATGTGGCCCCGGGGCATAGGCGGTTGAACAACCCAGTCTGGCCGCTACGGCATGGGTCCGCCATGAATCATGGGGGTCCTATCTTTCTCTTTGCAGTCCATTGTTAGGTTTTTGATAGCAATACTGCACCCGTACCAATCATCACACCACCAGCGGTTTTGTTCATCATATTTTGTGCATTTTTACTTTTAAAAAGCACTTTGGGTCGTGAAGCAGTG
>JBNKPL010000195.1:0-643 GCA_050295355.1 Sedimenticolaceae bacterium | reverse complement strand
ATCCACGAACAGTACCAGTTCCCTTCCCTCCAGGTCGGTGGCGTGTTCGATCTGGAGTTGGAAGTCGGTCAGGGTGTCGAAGTTGTCGGGCGCCCGGCCCGCGGCCCGCTCCGCTTCCAGCAGGCGCAGGAACTCCGGGCCGATGGCGTCGTCGCCGCGGGAGGGGTTGCCGTAGCCGAAGATGAGGATGGGTTTCAGGATTTTACTGTTTTGCATGGTTTTTTTAGCTGTTCAGGGGTCAGAGTCAAACCATTACAAAGTGAGATTTGCCAACGTTGATGAAAGGTTTGACTCTGACCCCGTGCATCTTCGGTGGGGCAGGGCCCCACCCTACACTCTCCCCCTCCCAGCCTCCCCCACTCGTGGGGGAGGGGTGTCAGGTAACCAGACAGCCGCTCTCCACATCCCCATGGGCGTTTTTGAAGATTCGGTCTATCTGGGCGCCGTCCGCATCCAGCAGTTCCACCTCCAGGGGCATCTTGCCCAGGGCGTGGGTGGCGCAGGAGAGGCAGGGGTCGTAGGCGCGGATGGCCACTTCGATGCGGTTCAGCAGGGGCTCGGTGAGCTTCTTGCCGTCCAGATGGTCGATGGCCACCCGGCGGATGGACTGGTTCATGGCCCGGTTGTTGTTGGTGGTGGAGAC
>JBNKPL010000194.1:0-652 GCA_050295355.1 Sedimenticolaceae bacterium | reverse complement strand
TGAACAAGGCGCGCTTCTGGGAACGGTTTGCCAAGGAGCCTTTGAACGAACGCCAGATCAAGGTGCTGAACCGTTTGCTGGACGGATTTGAAGGCAAGCTCACCACATCCAAATGGGCGAAGCTCGCCAAGTGCTCCCAGGACACGGCTTACCGCGATATCGTCAACCTGATCGAGCGGGGAGCTTTAAAGAAAGACCCTGGAGGCGGGCGCAGCACGAGTTATTCGCTGGTCATCGAGTAGCCAAACAATAGGCCGCCTTGGAGCGCGTATCTTGCGGGGTTCGAAGCGGCTTGAATATTTTGCCACAGAGGGCACAGAGCACACGGAGAGATAGATACTACCTGTGTGGAACTGTGCCCTTCTTGGTTGTGTTAGTGCTGAACTAATATTGTTGAATTCCGAGGTTTCGGCAATCAATCGAGTCTGACTCCGTTGGTCCCCATGGATCTTCCATTGATTTTATGGCCAGTTGGCAGTTTTCGAAGAAGTCGCTCAAGGATGATGTTATTGATAGTCCATCGATAGGCAATATACGAAACAGGCAGCGTGCAAATGAGAACGATGATTTGCATAATCGTTGCCCGTGATTGAAGGGGTAAACCAAACACCGCTGGTACAATCCCTGCTATAGGGGGAACAGCAAATCCTAC
>JBNKPL010000193.1:0-667 GCA_050295355.1 Sedimenticolaceae bacterium | reverse complement strand
GATTGCGGTCCGCGGGCTGGGCGCCGTATGCGATTTCCTGGAACGCGACGGACCTGCAGTTCCCCGCCAGAACAAGGGCCGCTTTATCCAGCGCACCGATTTGGAGGCCGATGCCGGCAAGGCCTGGGCGTCAAGCAACAGCCAAGCCAGTTACGATACTTTCACCTGGTATCAGGTCAACATCAGCGATGGCGGCATGGCCATTCTGGCGGACAACTCCTTTATCAACAAATCCCACATCGGCCAGATTATCCTTGCCAAAAGCCAGTCCGCGACTGTCGGCGCCACCTGGCGGCTGGGCGTGGTCCGTCGAGCCAAACAGAAAAACAAAATCAGCATGGAGCTAGGCATAGAATTTCTGCGCGGCAAAATAACACCCATTGAAGAGCGGCCTGAAATTTTCGGACGCAGGAGGCAAGCGATATCTCAACCCGCCCTGCTGTTTCTACCGAAAGACGCAAAAGCCTACACCCTCATTACCGCGCCGCACTCCTATCATCCGGACACCCTTTATGTGATAACCAATAAGAATGGGGATACCAAACGGGTGCGCTCCGGGGAGTTGTTACAGTCTTCCAGGCACTTCCAGCAGTTTGAGTGTTTCCCGCTAAAACTGCATGGCGAAGACAAATGACGGATAACCGTTAAGTTTCGTTTTGAATCCAAC
>JBNKPL010000192.1:0-671 GCA_050295355.1 Sedimenticolaceae bacterium | reverse complement strand
CCTGAAGAAACAGGTGCACCCCCTCGGGTGTCAGCGCCTCTTCCTCGGTGGACTCATACAGCCCCTCCAGCACCTGCTCGGTGGCGCGGATGGCCTCGGGTTCGCCGATCAGCCGGAAACGGCTGCCGCGGTTGTTGATCTCCACCCCCAGGCGGCGCTCAATCTGGCGCAGGTGTTCGTCCAACTGGCCGCAGAGATTGGCCAGCCGGTCGTTGTCTTCCGGGGTAAGGATCAGGTCGATGGATTCAGGGTGTTCTGACACTTGAATGGTTCGCTTTGAATATTAGCCACAGAGAGCACAGAGGACACAGAGTAAGATAGCAAAGGAGTATTGCCTGTGAATTGCAATAAGGCGTCTCACGGATTGTTCTGTACTAAGGTATTAAGCCTTTAACCCTCTGTGTTCTCTGTGCCCTCTGTGGCAAAAAGAATTTCCCCACATCACCCGCAATCAGGCGCTCTGCGCCAGGGTCGGTTCCAACAGCTCTCCACGCAGGGAGTTGGGCAGGGCCTCGGTGATGCGCAGGTCCACGAACTGGCCGATCAGTTCCGCCGAGCCGTCGAAGTTCACCACCCGGTTGTTTTCGGTACGACCGGCCAATTGGCCCGGATCCTTGCGCGAAGGCCGCTCCACCAGCACCCGCTGGGTGGTGCCCACCATGCGGCGGCTG
>JBNKPL010000191.1:0-672 GCA_050295355.1 Sedimenticolaceae bacterium | reverse complement strand
AGCTGTGAAGACGTTTTGAAGATCGGAAATTATCAACTTAAGAACAATCTAATCGTTGCCCCTATGGCAGGTGTCACTGATAGACCATTTCGTGAGTTGTGTCTTCAATATGGTGCAGGAATGGCCGTCAGTGAAATGATGTCTTCCAACCCTGCACTGTGGAATACCGATAAATCAAAAAACCGTATGGTACATGAAGGCGAATCGGGCATTCGTTCTGTACAAATTGCGGGAAGTGATCCACAGCTTATGGCTGATGCGGCTCAATTCAGTGTTGAAAACGGTGCGCAAATCATCGACATCAACATGGGCTGCCCAGCGAAAAAAGTGAATAAGAAGCTAGCCGGCTCTGCACTACTTCGTTTTCCTGATCTTATAGAAGAGATTTTAAAAACGGTGGTAGATGCGGTGAATGTCCCAGTGACACTCAAAACCCGTACTGGTTGGGATACAGACAATAAAAACTGTGTCTACATCGCTCAA
Organism: Sedimenticolaceae bacterium; assembly: GCA_050295355.1. Lineage (GTDB taxonomy): Bacteria > Pseudomonadota > Gammaproteobacteria > Chromatiales > Chromatiaceae > CBFDBF01. The sequence continues at coordinate 189 of JBNKPL010000191.1, read as the reverse complement.
TTAGCCGAAAACTGCGGCATACAGGCACTAGCGCTCCATGGGCGAACACGAGCTTGTATGTACAAAGGTGAGGCCGAATACGACAGCATTAAAGCGGCGAAAGAGGCAATCAATATTCCGGTTATCGCGAACGGTGATATCGATAGCCCGGAGAAAGCCAAATTTGTACTGGAGTACACCGGTGCTGAC
>JBNKPL010000190.1:0-676 GCA_050295355.1 Sedimenticolaceae bacterium | reverse complement strand
CTGTCGAAGCCTGGGGATTCGTCAATGAATCGATTTTGGCGAGGTCCATGGGCGGGGACAGAAAGTGCCCTTGCACATAGTCCACGCCCGATTCGAACAGGAAGCGAAGTATCTCGGCGCTCTCGACATATTCGGCGATGGTCTGTTTACCCAGAGAGTGTGCGATGTCGTTGATGGACTGGACGATTGCCCGGTCGCCTGAATCCGCCACCACCCCCCGGACGAACAGTCCGTCTATCTTTACAAAATCAACCGGCAGGTTTTTCAGGTGCGAAAAGGATGAAAAGCCGCAACCGAAATCGTCCAGAGCGAAGCGGCAACCCAACTCACTCAGCCGGGCGATCAGTTCGTTGGCGGAGACGAGGTTCGAGACGGCGGAGGTCTCGGTGATTTCGAAAATCACCTTGCCGGGATCGACCTCGCTGTTGACGATCAGGGACTCGATATCGTCGATCAGAGATTCATTGGCGATGGTCTGGCCGGAGAGGTTGATGGTGAACAGCCCCTTATAGTCCATGCGCTGTAAGTGGGCCAGTCTTCTCAGCGCGGCGTCGATGACCCAGAAGTCGATCTTGTCCATCATGTTGAAGCGCTCCGCCGTCGGCAGAAACGCCCCCGGAAAGACCATGCCCCATTCCGGATCGTCCAGGCGCAACAACACTTCATTGATGTGGAG
>JBNKPL010000189.1:0-699 GCA_050295355.1 Sedimenticolaceae bacterium | reverse complement strand
CTCCCCTCTCTTTTCTTTCCCTCTCTGTCGCGCCGACGACCGCGCAGCTCAAACGCGACCGCGTCCACTCGTCCTCCCGTCTCCACTCCTCTCTGACCCCTCCTCTCGAGCGCCGAGCCTCCCCACCGCTCCCCGCACCCGGACCGCCGCCTCCGGCCACCGGCAGCCCCCTCTCCCTCGCGGATTCCGGTCGAGCACCGCCGCCGTCCGCCACTCCCCGGTGAGCTCCTCCCCGAGCTACCAATCCCCGAAATTTCTTGCAAATCCCTCACTCCCTCGCCTCTCCCGAGCTGCAGGACTTCATCAGCTCCGCCGGCGACCACCGGAGCCCCCTCCCCGCCGTTGAACGCCGCCGCCCGACACCGTTGGCACCGCCTCACCGTCGACCCGCCGTTCCGGTGCGCCTTTGTCCCTTCCTCCTTGCCCGGCGCCTTCCCCGTGACCCCCTTGAGACCCCCGGCAGCACCTTGCCGTCGTCGAGCCACCGCCGAGCCATCGGCGAGCGCGCCACCGCGCCGTCCCGCGCGCGGCGACCGCGCCGACGCGCCCGCGGTGCGCGCGCGCAGCGCGCGCGCAGGCCGGTGCCCCGCTGGGCTGGGCTGCCAGGCCGTGGCCCAGCCGATGTTTTGGCCGACCGCGCATGGCAGGCCGCCGCGCCCCGTGGGCTCTAGCCTCGGGCCGGTTTCGGCCCGGTACTGT
>JBNKPL010000188.1:0-704 GCA_050295355.1 Sedimenticolaceae bacterium | reverse complement strand
TAAGGATGGCGTGCAGATCGTCATGTTGACGGGTGATAACCGCACCACGGCGCGGACGGTGGCCGATCAACTCGGCATCGACCGGGTCGAGTCCGAAGTGCTGCCGGACCAGAAGGCCGAGATCATTCAGAGACTCCAGGCGGAGGGGCGCACGGTCGCCATGGCGGGCGACGGCATCAACGACGCGCCCGCCCTGGCTCAATCTCATGTGGGTATCGCCATGGGCACGGGCGCCGATGTGGCCATGGAGAGTGCGGGCGTGACCCTGGTTAAGGGCGATCTGCGCGGTATCGTGCGGGCGCGGCGCCTCAGCCGGGCAACCATGCGCAATATCCGCCAGAACCTGTTCTTCGCCTTTATCTACAACGCCCTCGGCGTGCCCGTGGCGGCGGGTGTGTTGTATCCCGTTTTCGGACTGTTGCTGTCGCCGATCATCGCGGCGGCGGCCATGAGTTTCAGTTCGGTCTCGGTGATCAGTAATGCCCTGCGGCTGAAACGCGTGGAGATCTGAGGAGGAACTAAAGATGTATGACGGTCATATGTTTGGGTTTGGCGGCATATTCATGTGGTTGTTCTGGATTCTGCTGATCGCCGTGATTATCTGGGCGGCCAAGGCGGTATTGGGGGCCAATGGCGGTCCAAAGGACAAGACGAAGTCCGCATTGGATATCCTGCAGGAACGCTATGCGAAAGGAGAAATCGAT
>JBNKPL010000187.1:0-748 GCA_050295355.1 Sedimenticolaceae bacterium | reverse complement strand
CTTTCCGGCGGTCAGCGCCAGCGGCTGCTGCTGGCCATCGCGCTGATCAACGATCCGGAGGTGCTGTTTCTGGATGAGCCCACCACCGGCCTCGACCCCCAGTCGCGGCGTAATTTCTGGGATCTGATCCACAGCATCAAGGCGGAGGGAAAGACCGTCGTCCTGACCACCCATTACATGGAAGAGGCCTACGAGCTGTGTGACCAGATCGCCATCATGGACCACGGCCGCATCATCGCTCAGGACACCCCGCGCGCGCTGCTGAAAAAACATTTCGACGAGTCCATGCTGTCACTACCCGCGGACGACATCCCGGACATGACCCAACTGGAACAACTCTCTCTGCATCAGCGCAACGGTCGGGTCGAGATCTGCAGTACCGATGTGAACGCCACGGTTCAACTGCTTATCGAGAGCGGCATCCCCCTGACCCATCTGCAGATCCGCTCGCCCACCCTGGAGGATCTGTTTCTGCAACTCACCGGGCGCGAACTGCGTACCTGAAGGACATGACGCATGCGCTTTAGACGATTCTACGCCGTACTCCGCGCCCGTAATCTGGAGTTCCTGCGTGATCGCACCTCGGTGTACTGGAATGTATTCCTGCCCATCACCATCGTGATCGGCTTCGCCTTCTTCTTTAATCTGGATAGCGACGACCTGTTCAAGGTCGGGGTATATGGCGATCAGCAATCCACACCCGCCATGGCGCGACTCACCGAGACCCGGCATATCCAGTTCATTGAGA
>JBNKPL010000186.1:0-767 GCA_050295355.1 Sedimenticolaceae bacterium | reverse complement strand
CCTCCAGGATGCCGGCGCTGTAGTTGCCGTTCATGCCGTAAAAATTACCCTTGGCCAGATAGAGGGCCGCATGATGACCAGCGGCTGTTGCCGCCGACAGTGCATCCGCCTCCACCGACTCCATGGCATTGGCCACCAGTACCGAGGGGATGGCGCTGGCCAGCACGGGCAGGTCGTTTCCACTGTCGCCAGCGAACAGAGTGCGCTCCAGCGGGATGTTCATGGCGCCCCGCAGGAACTCTATAGCATGCAGCTTGGTGGCCCTCCGTGGCAGCACATCCAGCAGGCCAGTGTCCGCCGCTTCGTCTACGCTCCAGATCAGGCTGGCGTCGATGCCGTTTTCCGTCAGGCGCTCGGCGATGGAACGATCGAGTGTTTCCCAGTCGTGGGCTCTGGCGACGTAATAACTAAGTTTAAAACGGTTCTGTTTTTCCGGCTCCTGCAGCCGTAGTTGATCGTGGAGTCCGGATAACAGTTGTTGTAGTTGTTCCCGGCTACGTCCGTTCCAGTCCGGCTCGATCTCCCGTTGCCACTGCTCCCAGATCCGCCACTGGCCCCTGCGCAGGTCGTAGATGTTGGTGCCCACATCGCTGATGACGAAGGCGGGTTGCGGCAACTGGTACTGCGTGATGGCGGTTTCTATCAGCCTACGGTCGCGTCCCGTGACATAGGCGAGGATGATGTCGCCATGGGCAGCCAACGCATGGAAGCGTTCACTCGCGCGAGGAGATTCCGGTTGCGGGCCGTTGGGCAGCAGGGTCCGGTCG
>JBNKPL010000185.1:0-784 GCA_050295355.1 Sedimenticolaceae bacterium | reverse complement strand
CATCCTCCAGTTCAGCGGTCCGGCGCGGATCTTCGAGAGCCAGGACGCGGCGGTGGAGGGGATTCTCAACGACAAAATCAAAGAGGGCGACGTGGTGCTGATTCGCTACGAAGGCCCCAAGGGCGGACCCGGCATGCAGGAGATGCTCTATCCCACCAGTTACCTGAAATCCAAGGGGCTGGGCAAGGCGTGCGCCCTGATCACCGACGGCCGTTTCTCCGGCGGCACCTCCGGCCTCTCCATCGGCCACTGCTCACCCGAGGCGGCGGAGGGGGGCAACATCGGCCTCATCGAAGAGGGCGACAGCATTGAGATCGATATCCCCAGCCGTACTATCCGCATCGCGGTCAGCGACGAAGTGCTGGCCCAGCGCCGCTCCGCCATGGAGGCGAAAGGGGAGGCGGCGTGGCAGCCGGCCCAGCCGCGCGCGCGGATGGTCTCCCAGGCGTTGCAGGCCTATGCGGCGACCACCACCAGCGCGGCGCGGGGGGCGGTGCGGGATCTGTCCCAGTTGAAGCGGGGTTGAGGGGGCTTTTATCGGTTGGTGGTTGTTTCTTTTTGAACCGCAGAGACGCAGAGAATTCTTTTTTTGTTTGTTCATTACCGTTGGGCAGAACGAGGCCGCGCCCTATGGATTCCGCACATACAAAACACAAATAAACTCTGCGTCTCCGCGTCTCTGCGGTTCAAATTAAAGAAAAAGGCTCATCACCCAAACAGGGCAACGTCAAAACGAATCCCAGGACTGACCCTTCCGCTTGGTCTGCAACCGCGGCAATAACAA
>JBNKPL010000184.1:0-790 GCA_050295355.1 Sedimenticolaceae bacterium | reverse complement strand
GGCATGGCATTGTGGTAGAGTGTGAGAAATAAACCAGAAAATTGCCTCAACTCCTAGTGTCATCCTCCCTCTCGATGAGAGTGAGAGTTCTGTTCCTAACAAGTGGTCTCAGAGCCGTTCTATCCTGTAGCCTAAACATCACCTGCTCATCCCCTTCCCACGCCTCCCTCGGTCATCAGCCGGCAGCAGGAACAACGGCTATCCATGCTCATCCCTCCTCTCTTGCACAGACAAGCAGCAGCTCGTCTGAGACAGTCTCAGCGCTCGGTCGCCTCGAGCGTGCAGCACCGGCAGGAGGCCGAGGTTGCCGCGGCAGAGGAACGCGAGCGAGCGGCGGCAGAGACTGCAGCGACAGCGACAAGGGCGGCAAGACTGGAGATGGCGGAACTGGCAGCAGCAAGGGCAGAAGTAGAAGCAGCAGCGGCGGCGGATGCAGCGTGTACGGCAGCGGTAGAGCTCAAGGCTCTGCGCGCCAGTAGCACCGACAGCTCTGTTTCTGCCGACGATGACAGAGACAACGAGCTCAAGCTGGCGAGGGAGGCAGCGTGGGAGCAGGCAGCGCAGTGGGCAGCTGCGCACCCCCAAGGGCGCCGTGGCGGCAGCCCTGACGGGCGCGGACGCGCCGGCGGCGCTCCAGGTGGGGGCGCGCGCGGCGGCCGTGTCCTCGATGGCGGCGGCAGTTCAGACAGGCGCGGACGTGCCGGTGGCTGGGTTGACGAAGATCGCGGCCTTTACAGGCGGCGTGGCTCTCCCTCCCCGGACAGGTACCATGGTCACCATGGGATCCAGG
>JBNKPL010000183.1:0-791 GCA_050295355.1 Sedimenticolaceae bacterium | reverse complement strand
GCTGCTACGGCTGTATTCCAGAAACTCCTGATCGTTCTTGAACTTCGGAAGCTTCATCAGCAGGGAGGCCTGAATGGCGTAGGTCTCATCCATCGCCGCGCCCTTCCTGGCCAGCGCCACCCAGTCATCGCCTTTTTTGATCACCAGCCACCCCTTCTCGTTGGGCGGCATGAAAGAGAAACCCTCAAACACCAGCCGCGCACCGCCCTCTTCCAGCTCCGGGTGCCGTGGTTGCGACTTACAGGCCGCCAGCAAAAACGACAGCGCCAGTACGGTAATGATTGTTGTGACGCGCCCACGCGCGGCTGCTGATCCACTCATCTGTCGGTATCCTTTGTTCTTTATGTTGGTATCCAGGTCGTTGCCTCACTTATTCCCCCTCTCCCTGAGTGAGAGGGTTGGGGTGAGGGGGATTAGAAAAGCTATAGCTTTAATTTTATTAATCCCCTCATCCTGTCCTTCTCCCTGAGGGAGAAGGGACGCACGATCTTAGCCCGTTTCAAACGGTTAAACTGTTTTCGCGATCAACCCCAGCCTATCGGACTCCAGCGGCAACGGCAAACGCACCCTATACCCGGCCCCCGGCGCCTCCTCCATGGGCTTGCCGTTTTCATCCTCCAGCTGCTCCAGCCGAAAGGTGTGATTGCCGGCGGGGGTCAGCAGATGCAGTTCATCCCCGAGCACAAACTTGTTCTTCACCTCAATCAGGGCCACGCCCTCCGCGTCCTGTTCCAGCACCTCGCCCACGAACAGCTGGCGTTTGCTCTCGGAGCTGTTGTGGCGGTAATTCT
>JBNKPL010000182.1:0-836 GCA_050295355.1 Sedimenticolaceae bacterium | reverse complement strand
GCCCCCCGGTCCGAGCTGGAAATCCTGCTGGAGGACAGCGACCAGGATGTGCGCGCCTGCGCCAAAGAGCGGTTGGGTTAAGATTTTTTGCCACAGAGAGCACAGAGGTCACAGAGAGCTGTCAGAATATTACTTTATTCACGGCTCGATGTACCCAGTAAGCTCTTGAAACTTAGCTCGCTCGCCTTTGTGTGCCCTCCGAAACGAAATTACCCTGACTGCTTCATCAGAACGCATTGTCGTGACCATAAGCACAACATACCCACTATCATCCACACTCAAGTGCATATGCCTCACTTCATCATTCTCGATAAAAGCATCACTAACCGCGTAAGGCGCTGGCCTGCCAGTGGCGGGAAAAAGCATTCGCTCAAACAAATGAACCGCGCTTTCAAGAGAATATCCATGATTCTTGCGATTCAAATTCTCCTTGCTTGGATCATAATCAATTTTTGTTCGCCCAAAAATCAATCGAAATTCGTGCTGCGCAATGCCTAGCTTGTCAGGAAAATCCATAGTGCTGACAGAGTATTTACTCTGTGTCCTCTGTGCTCTCTGTGGCAAAAGAATTAAGCGCTATCCTGCCGCACCTCGGTATCACAATCCACCGTCAACGGCCGTTCGCCCTCTACCGCCTCGCGGTCCACCAGACACTCCACCGCCCCTTCCTGGGACGGCATTTCATACATCACCCTGCGCAACAGGCCCTCCATCACCCCGCGCAATCCTCTGGCCCCGGTGCCGCGCTCAATAGCCTGACGCGCAATGGCCGCCAGGGCATCCTCGGTAAAGCGCAGAGTGACCCCTTCGAATTCAAACAGGCGTTGGTACTGCCT
>JBNKPL010000181.1:0-854 GCA_050295355.1 Sedimenticolaceae bacterium | reverse complement strand
CAGACCGCGCTGGAGCTGCTGCAACGGGACTACCGGGTGTTCGTGGTGGAAGACGCCGTCTGCTCCCGCAGCGAGGCGAACCGTCGCAATGCCCTGGAGCGCATGCGCGGCGAAGGGGTGATCATCACCAACAGCGAATCGGTGCTGTTCGAGTGGCTGCGGGACGCCAAGCACGAACAGTTCCGGGCTATCTCCAAGCTGGTGCGCTGAGCCTAAATCTTTTTGCCACAGAGGCACAGAGATCACAGAGGTTTTTCCCTGATTAACCCACCCTGTGCTCCCCTGTGACCCCTGTGGTTACACAATAACCTGCAGTCGCCCAATCGCCGCGAGGTCGCGGCTCCCACAGGTGGATGTTTAAAGAAGGGGATTGGCTTTTCGGGGAAGAGCGGCGACCTCGCCGCGAATGAAACAACCTCCTTCATCAAGCACATCCCAGGTGTTATCTTCACCGCAGGTGCAAACGGCCAAAACCGGCGGGGTAGGACCCCGCCCTACGTCTGGTTTTTTATTTCACCACGGAGGTCACGGAGGATTTAACTTGGCTATCTCTGTGTCCTCTGTGGCTTAGGCGCATTGATCCAGCTCCGGTTGTCTCTTCTTTCGCCGTGGGGACACGGCTCCTACAAACAGCAAACCGTAGGGTGGGGCCCTGCCCCACCATAAATCAACCATCAGAGTAACGGTGGGGCAAGGCCCCACCCTACGAACCTCCGTGATCTCTGTGCCTCTGTGGCAAAAAAGAAAAAGGCGCGCCCACCAGAGCAGGCGCGCCGTTTCTCGCGCTCAGATCAAAACAACGATCAGAACGGCTTGGGTTGCGGCGTCTTGTCCGTGGAAGGCGGCAGGATCGG
>JBNKPL010000180.1:0-984 GCA_050295355.1 Sedimenticolaceae bacterium | reverse complement strand
CGATGAATCAACCCCGAGCCATTTGCTCCCCTCCGGCCGCGGTATCCACCTGGTTCGGGAACTGTGTGACTCCCTTAGCTTTCACGAACCGGGAAACCGGGTGGACGCTATATATTCCTGGGTAAATGAATAAGATGTTACATTGCGCATACTAAATAGCGCCACGGTAGCAGGAAGCAATGAAGATCCTTCTGGCAGATGACACACCCACCGAACTGAAGCTGGTCTCCTCATACCTGAGGAAGATGGGGCACGAGGTTGTAGGCGCCACCAACGGTCAGGAGGCGGTGGAACTCTACAATAACGAGGATGTGGATCTGGTCCTGATGGACGCCATCATGCCGGTCATGGACGGCTACGAGGCCGCCAAGCAGATTCGCCACGGCAGGGACGGCTGGGTGCCGATCATCTTTCTCAGCGCGCGCACCGATCCTGACGACATCGCGGCCGGCATCGAAGCCGGCGCCGACGACTACATCACCAAACCCTTTTCCCCCAAGGAGTTGCTGGCCCGCATCAAGGCGGTACTGCGCAGGGCCGTACCCGATAAAACCAGTGACCGGATCGAGATCGCGGGGCTGATTCTGGACCCCGATGCGTGGGAGGTGCGTTGCGGAGACAGCACCCTGCAACTGGGACCGACGGAATTCAAGCTGCTGCGTTTTTTCATGACTCATCCGGAACGGGTGTACAACCGGCAGGAGATCCTGGACGGCGTATGGGGAAATGACGCCTATATCGAAGACCGCACGGTGGACGTCCATATCCGGCGGCTGCGTAAGGCGCTGGAAATCACCGGGCATGAAAAGCTGATCCAGACCGTGCGGGGGGCAGGCTATCGCCTGTCCGCAAAGGCGTCATGAAATTTACCGGCTGGCTGCTGGAACTGATCCGGCTTGCGTTGCTTCTGGCCATCTCCGCTCTGCTTGGAGCGGCGGCCGGTCATTTCATCGCCGGCATTGCCACGGGCCTGGCCGCCCTGCT
>JBNKPL010000179.1:0-1175 GCA_050295355.1 Sedimenticolaceae bacterium | reverse complement strand
GCATCATCCAGGAAGATGTGGGCGTAACCGAAATCGAAACTCAGGCTTTTCGTGGCTTGGTAACCCGCACCGAGGGTGATCCAGTAACGATCCTCACCCGGCACCCTGGGGGTACGATAGTGGGCACTGGGGATGGGGGTTTCGTCATAGGCGATCCCGGTTCGAATTTTCCATTTATCAGAAGGCTTGTACTGGAAACCGAGGGAGTAGCGGTCGCTGTCCTTCCATTTCAGGGTGGTGACGCCATCGGCCAATGTATTTTCGAAGTCGAAACGGAGTTCATCCATCACATGCCAGTAGGTGCGGCTGTAGTCGAACATCACCTCCAGGACATCATTGATATCCTGATACAGGCTGACGGTCAGGCTGGCCGGCAATTCCACATCCGAGGTCACATCGGTATTGTTATAGGTCCCTGTCAGGTTGACGGGGGCGGTGGGGACATTGCTGAATTCAGCAGTACCGCTCACGTCGAAATCGATGCTTGAACGGTAATGGACACCGAGCCGGGTTCCTTCCATGGGTTCGACCAGAAAACCAATATTCCAGCCGTAGCCCCAAGCGTCGCCTTCGAGTACCAGTTCGCCATCCATTGATGTGGAGTATGGCCCACCAGGTACTGCCAAGGAGTCATACACTAGGCCGAAATCCACTGCATTGGTAAGTTCTGCTTCCAGGTATTGGGCATTCGCCCCGACCCCGACGCTGAAATGATCTCCCAGCTTGAATGCTAGGGAGGGGTTGATATTGACGGTATGCAGCTCGGATTTTATGGCGTGGTAGCGGCCGATCCAGGTGTCATCGTATTCGGTGGACATACCAAACGGTACGTTGACCCCCAAGCCCAGGAATACATAATCACCCACCTGCTGGGAGTAGTAGAAGTTGGGAATAATGGCATCGTTGCCCAAATCACCGCTTTCCTCGGTGCCCAGTCCGCCTGCGCCTAATACGGTATGAAGAGATCCTTCATCACTGTAATGGCCCTTGGGCATGATTACATGAAAGCCAGCGCTGAGATTGGAGCCTTCCAGCTTGGTCATGCCCGCCGGGTTGAAGTAGACGGTGCTGGCGTCCTGGGCCACGGCGCCGGTCCCCGCGTAGGCGCTACCCATGGAGGAGACGCTCTGTTCGATTAATTGGAAACCCGATGCGGCGGCCTGCTGAGTGGAAGC
>JBNKPL010000178.1:0-1214 GCA_050295355.1 Sedimenticolaceae bacterium | reverse complement strand
AAAACCCGCTGCTCCACACTGCCGTGTTGGGTGCGTTGGTCCGCTTTGTCCCAGTCGATGCGGGGGCGGTGCATCCAACGGGTATCGCAGGCCTTGTTTTCATCCTCCAAAAAGGTGCAGTCATTGAGGGTGCCGATCTCGTCCCCGTAGTAGAGCAGTGGAATGCCGCCGAAGGAGAGGATCATGCCGTGCAGCAGGTGGATCAGCTTGATGGCGCGGTCGATGGCGTTTTCGTCTTCCTGTTCCAGTGCAACCTCCAGGCCCACCAGCGAGGCAAGAGAGCCTGATATGCGTGCATCGCCTGTCTTGCCATTCCGCCCAAAGGGTTGGCCGCGGGCGATGGAGTCGTCATAGGCGCCGGTGAAATACTCCACCAGAAACCGGCGATGGGAGATGGGGTCATAGCCCGCCTTTACGATGTCGTTGTTATCGAATCCGAGGCCGATGTCGTCATGGCAGCGGATGTAGTTGAGCCAGGTGGCGCGGTCCAGCTTGTTGGGCAGGCTCTTGATGCCCTTGGCCAGCAGATTGGCATTTCGAGTGGCTACCGCGTCCCACAGCAGGGCCATGAAGGTGGCGTTGTAGGCGATTTCGCACTCCTTGGCGATCACCGCGTCCTCGCCGAAATATTTGATGATCTCCGTGGGCGCTACGATGGCCTCGGCAATAAACAGAATGCCGGGGGCGGTGACCTGGCAGCAGTCCTTCATCAACTGCAGGATCAGGTGGGCCTCGCGTTCGTTCTGGCAGATGGTGCCGATCTTTTTCCACAGAAAGGCGACCGCGTCCAGGCGCACGATGTCGGCGCCCTGATTGGCCCAGTACAGTATGACGTCGACCATCTCGATGAACACGGCGGGATTGCTGTAGTTGAGGTCCCACTGAAAATCGTTGAACACCGTCATCACCCACTGCTGCATCTCCTCGTCCCAAGTGAAGTTTCCGGGTGAGGTTTCGGGAAAAATCTCGGGCATGGTCTCTTCGAACATGTCGGGGACATCCCGGTTGGGGAAGGTGTAATAGTAGTTCTGGTACTTTTTCTTACCCTGGCGCGCCTTTCTGGCCCACTCATGTTCGTTGGAGGTGTGGTTGACCACCACGTCCAGCACCAGCAGCATCTCCCGCTTGCGCATTTGCTCGGCAAGCTCGCGCAGCTGTTCGATGTTTCCCACCCGCGGATCAATCTCGCGGAAGTTGCTGACCGCATAGCCGCC
>JBNKPL010000177.1:0-1214 GCA_050295355.1 Sedimenticolaceae bacterium | reverse complement strand
AAAACCCGCTGCTCCACACTGCCGTGTTGGGTGCGTTGGTCCGCTTTGTCCCAGTCGATGCGGGGGCGGTGCATCCAGCGGGTGTCGCAGGCCTTGTTTTCATCCTCCAAAAAGGTGCAGTCATTGAGGGTGCCGATCTCGTCGCCGTAGTAGAGCAGGGGGATGCCGCCGAAGGAGAGGATCATGCCGTGCAGCAGGTGGATCAGTTTGATGGCGCGGTCGATGGCGGAATCATCCTCCTGCTCCAGCGCCGCCTCCAGTCCCACCAGCGAGGCAAGGGAGCCTGATATGCGCGCATCGCCGGTCCTGTCGTTACGGCCGAAAGGCTGGCCGCGGGCGATAGAGTCATCATAGGCGCCGGTGAAATACTCCACCAGGAATTGGCGGTGGGAGAGGGGGTCATAGCCGGCCGCCACGATGTCGGTATTGTCGAAGCCGAGACCGATGTCGTCGTGACAGCGGATGTAGTTGAGCCAGGTGGCGCGGTCCAGCTTGTTGGGCAGGCTTTTGATGCCCTTGGTCAGCAGGTTGGCATTACGGGTGGCCACCGCGTCCCACAGCAGGGCCATGAAGGTGGCGTTGTAGGCGATTTCGCACTCCTTGGCGATCACCGCGTCCTCGCCGAAATATTTGATGATCTCCGTGGGCGCTACGATGGCCTCGGCGATGAACAGAATGCCGGGGGCGGTGACTTGGCAGCAGTCTTTCATCAACTGCAGGATCAGGTGGGCCTCGCGTTCGTTCTGGCAGATGGTGCCGATCTTTTTCCACAGGAAGGCGACCGCATCCAGGCGCACGATGTCGGCGCCCTGGTTGGCCCAGTACAGTATGACGTCAACCATCTCGATGAACACGGCGGGATTGCTGTAGTTGAGATCCCACTGAAAATCGTTGAACACCGTCATCACCCACTGCTTCATCTCCTCGTCCCAGGTGAAGTTTCCGGGTGAGGTCTCGGGGAAGATCTCCGGCATGGTCTCCTCGAACATGTCGGGGACATCCCGGTTGGGGAAGACGTAGTAATAGTTCTGGTACTTTTTCTTGCCCTGGCGCGCCTTTCTGGCCCACTCATGTTCATTGGAGGTGTGGTTAACCACCACGTCCAGCACCAGCAGCATCTCCCGCTTGCGCATTTGTTCGGCAAGCTCGCGCAGCTGTTCGATGTTTCCCACCCGCGGATCAATCTCGCGGAAGTTGCTGACCGCATAGCCGCC
>JBNKPL010000176.1:0-1312 GCA_050295355.1 Sedimenticolaceae bacterium | reverse complement strand
GGACAGCTCCGCCGCCGCCTCCAGGGATTCGGGGGAGTAGCGGACCTTGTGGTGCTGCTCGTACTTGGGGGCGATGCCCTGCAGGATCTGCAGGGTCTCCGCGATGCCCGGCTCGCGGACCAGAATGGTATGAAAGCGCCGCTCCAGCGCCTTGTCGCTCTCCACATAGCGGTGATACTCGTCCAGGGTGGTGGCGCCGATCACCTGCAGGGTGCCCTGGGCCAGAGCGGTCTTGAGCATGCTGGGCGCGTCCATGCCGCCCGCGCCGGCGCCCGCTCCCACCACCGTATGCAGTTCGTCGATGAACAGGATCACCTTGCCCTTGGCCTGGATCACCGCATCGCGCACCGATTTCAGCCGCTCCTCGAACTCGCCGCGCATGTTGGCCCCGGCCACGATCTCCGACATATCGAGGGAGAGCAGCCGTTTGTTGAGCAGGGTGTCCGGCACATCGGCGTTCACGATGCGCTGGGCCAGCCCTTCCACGATGACGGTCTTGCCTACGCCCGCCTCGCCGATCAGCACGGGGTTGTTCTTCTTGCGCCGGGAGAGGGTCTGCACGATCTGGGCGATCTCGCTCTCGCGCCCGATCACCGGGTCCAGCTGGCCGTTGCGCGCCATCTCGGTGAGGTCCTTGGTGTAGCGGCCCAGGACATCGCCCTCGCTCTCGGCATCGTCGTTGGCGATGACGCGGCCGCCACGCAGTTCCTTCAACGCCTCCAGGGCCTTTTTGCGTTTCAGGCCCGCCTCGTCCAGCAACTGCGCCACATGACCGACCCGGCTGTTGAACATGGCCAGGAACAGGGTGCCCGTGGAGACATACTGGTCGCCCAGGCCGTGGGCCTCGTCGAGGGCGATCTCGAACAGGTCGGCCACCTCCTTGGAGGCCACGATCTGCCCCTGCCCTCCTTGCACGGGAGCGGCGTTCTGGTAATGAACCTGGATCTGGCTGCCCACGTTGGCCGCCAGGGTCTTGGGATCACTGCTGATGCGCTGGAGGATCTGCTGCGCCTCGGAATCGGGCTGACTGAACAGGGCCAGCAGGATGAAATCGGGGGTCAGCATGTTCTGCTGGTGCCGCACCAGTTCGGAGACCGCCAGCTCCAGGGTGTGCAGAACCTTTTTTGTACTTTGTTCGACGTAGTTCTGAAACATGGATTCAACTTCCTTTTTTCTTATCCCAACTATAGATCCTTTCCCGCTATCGGTTTGGGCACTCTGGAATTATGGTATAAATCGAAAGGCCCGCGGCGCAATCCAAGTATGAACCGAGAAAACCCCACGCAACAATCCCCCCGCCCGGAACCGCCTG
>JBNKPL010000175.1:0-1390 GCA_050295355.1 Sedimenticolaceae bacterium | reverse complement strand
CCCCTTTACGGTGGGTTTCGCCGCCGAGACGGAACGGCTGCGGGAGCATGCCGAGGAGAAGCGGCGGGCGAAGGGTGTGAATATGATCGCCGCTAATCGGGTGGGCGCGGAAGAGGGTGGTTTCGAGCGAGACGAAAACGCGCTGTCCGTGTTTTGGGAGGGCGGAAGCCGAGAGCTTGCCCTAGCCGGCAAGCAAAGCCTGGCGAATGAATTGGTGTCATTGATTGCAGAAAAATATCATGAAAAAGATTGAGTTGAAGATTCTGGATAAACGGCTGGGGGAGGAGTTTCCCCTGCCCGCCTACGCCACCCCCGGTTCCGCCGGCATGGATCTGCGCGCCATGCTGGAGGCGCCCCTGGAGCTGCGGCCGGGCGAGACCGAGCTGATCCCTACAGGCATGGCGATCCATATCGAGGACAGTCATCTGGCGGCGGTGATCCTGCCCCGCTCCGGCCTGGGCCACAAACACGGCATCGTGCTCGGCAATCTGGTGGGATTGATTGATTCCGATTACCAGGGGCAGCTGTTCGTCTCCTGCTGGAATCGGGGCAGTGAACCGTTCCGCATGGAGGTGGGGGAGCGCATCGCCCAACTGGTTATCGTGCCCGTGGTGCACGCGGATTTTCAGATCGTGGATGAGTTTGCCGCCAGTGAACGGGGCGAGGGTGGATTCGGTCACTCTGGAAGGCATTAATCAGGTTTTAGCGAAGGAAAACAACATGAGTCTCTCTACAGAAGCGGCCCACAATGTCGCCCACGTGCTTTCCGAGGCCCTGCCCTATATCAAGCGGTTCCGGGGCAAGACCATCGTCATCAAGTACGGCGGCAACGCCATGGTGGACGAGGAGCTGAAGAACAGCTTCGCGCGCGACATCGTGCTGATGAAGCTGGTGGGGATCAATCCCGTGGTGGTGCACGGCGGCGGCCCCCAGATCGGCAGTCTGCTGGAGCGGCTGGGCAAAAACACCGAATTCGTCCAGGGCATGCGAGTGACCGACAGTGAGACCATGGACGTGGTGGAGATGGTGCTGGGCGGCCTGGTGAACAAGGAGATCGTCAATCTCATCAATCGCCATGGCGGCGGCGCGGTGGGTCTGACCGGCAAGGACGGCGACCTGATCCATGCCCGGCAGTTGAAGCTGGTGAAGGACGCGCCGGAACTGGCGGCGCCGGAGATCATCGATATCGGCATGGTCGGCGAAGTGGAAAGTGTCAACCCGAAGATTATCGACTCGCTGAAACAGAATAACTTCATCCCGGTGATCGCGCCGATCGGTGTCGGCCTCGAGGGGGAAACCTACAACATCAACGCCGACCTGGTCGCCGGCAAGATCGCCGGGGCGCTCCAGGCCGAGAAACTGATTCTGCTGACCGACATCGAAGGAGTCA
>JBNKPL010000174.1:0-1400 GCA_050295355.1 Sedimenticolaceae bacterium | reverse complement strand
AAACCGCGGTTCATATAGCGCCGGGCGATCTTGACCACCAGCCGCAAATTGCTTTCGATCATCCGTTGGCGCGCGGCGGAATCTCGCGGACCACTATTTTCAACACCTGATGGGCAATCTGCGCGCCGCGGCTGAGATCACCATAGCCAAAGATAGTGATTAATACCGCTATCATCGGTGGTGGCGCCTGGGGTTCCCGGATTCGGGAGAAAATCGAGGCGCTTGCCACCGGTCACGGCCTGGAACTCCGGTTCGTTGCCGGCCGCAACGACGACTTTATCGAACTCTGCCGGGATCATGATATCCATTGGGCGCTGGTGGCGGCGCCCACTCCGAAGCATGGCCTGATTGTGGAGCAGCTGCTCAGGGACGGCCGCAACGTGTTCTGCACCAAGCCGCTCACCGAGAGCAGCGCAGAGTCGCGTCTGCTGATCGAGCTGGCGCGGGAACAGGAATGCCGGTTCTATATCGACGATGTGTTTACCTACAATCCCGGTTATGCGGAGCTGCAAGGGACGGACGGAAAAGATATCCGCATCCACTGGAACAAATGGAACGGCCGGGAATTTGAGTCCGTCAGGGATGTGCTTTTTCGTTTGTTCTATCATGATCTCTATCTCGTCAGGGATCAGATCGGTGAACGGCCGCTACAAGTGCGAGAGTGCGTGCAGGAGAAAAGTACGTTTCTTCTGCGTGCGGAGTGCGATGTCAAAAGTCTGGAGGTGGAGTACCGCATGGAGCGGAATGAGCCAGAGGGCCATTTCGTGAACGGCGTGGATTTCACCCACCAGCCCGGCCAGGGCGATCCGTTGCAGCAGATGTTGCAAGCGGTGTGTACGGATAACTTCGATCAGCGGATCAATAACGAACGGGGATTGTGGTGCAATCTCCGCATAGAAGAACTACTGGGTCAGATATCATGAAAATTGCGGTAATCGGCGGTGGCCTGTTCGGCTCCACCATAGCGATCTTCCTGGGACGCGAAGGCCATCAGGTGGACCTGTATGAACGTAACGACGAACTCTTGAAAGAGGCCTCCACCGTTAACCAGTATCGGTTGCATGCCGGTTATCACTATCCCCGCAGCAAGGATACCGCCGTCAGCAGCAAGCGCGGCATCCACACCTTTCTGGAAGAGTATGGCGACTGCATGCTTGACAAGCATATGGATGTGGAACACCACTACGCCATCGCCTCCCAGGACAGTTTCGTCAGCCGGGAGCAATACATCGCTTTCATGGACGCAGTTAAGCTTCCCTACGAGGAAACCAGTATCGACGGCCTGCGCAATGTGGATGGCGTGTTCAAGGTGGAAGAACAGTTGATCGACATCCACGCCCTGAAGGCGGATATCAATAACAAGATCGCAGGGCTGGATAATGTCACCCTGCGGCTCAACA
>JBNKPL010000173.1:0-1713 GCA_050295355.1 Sedimenticolaceae bacterium | reverse complement strand
TATGAACGCTGGTACCTGAAGTGGTTTCTGGAGCTGTTCGGCGCTATCCCCATCTCCAGCGGACAGAGCAAAACCGCCATCCAGCGCATCTCCCAACTGTTGGCCGAGGGCGAGGTGGTGTGCCTGTTCCCCGAGGGCGCCATCAGCCGCACGGGACATCTGGGCGAGTTCAAAAAGGGGTATGAGCGGGCGATTAAAGACACCGACGCCCTGATCCTCCCCTTCTACCTGCGCGGCCTCTGGGGCAGCCGTTTCTCCCGCTCCAACGAACGGCCCCAGATAGGCAAGGGCATGAAGCGGGAGATCATCATCGCCTTCGGCGAACCGCTGCCTGCCTCTACCCCCGTGGAGACGCTAAAACAGCGGGTGTTCGATCTCTCCATCGAGGCGTGGGAGGGCTATGCCGAGGAGCTGGAGCCCATCCCCCTGGCCTGGATCCGCAGCGCCAAGCGCGCCGGCCGCACCACCTCCCTGATGGACAGCATAGGGACCTCCCTCTCGGGCTACCGCACCCTGACCGCCGTGACGGCCTTCGCCCGGCTGATGGAGAAGCGCAGCCCGGAACAGAACATCGGCCTGCTGCTGCCCACCAGCAGCGCCGGGATCATTGCCAATATGGCGGCCCTGCTGCGGGGCCGCACGGTGATCAACCTCAACTACACCGCCAACATCGATTCCCTGCTGGCGGCGGTGGAGAAGGCGGAGATCCGCAGCGTCTACACATCCAGCCGTTTCCTGAAGAAACTGGAACAGCGCGGCATGGACCTGGGGCCGGTACTGGAGAAGGTACAGGTGATCCCTATGGAGGAGCTAAAAGAAGAGATCGGTCTCGCCACCAAGATATCCATCCTGCTGCTGGCGATGCTTCTCCCCGCCCGCCTGTTCTATCTCCTGTTCGGCAAACGGGTGGACGCGGACCAACCCGCCACCATCCTGTTCTCCAGCGGCAGCGAGGGCCAACCCAAGGGCGTGGTGCTGAGTCACCGCAACCTCATGGGCAACATCAAGCAGGTGGCCGATGTGCTGAATACGGAACCACAGGACGTCATTATGTCGAGCCTGCCCCTGTTCCACGCCTTCGGCCTCACCGTCACCTCCCTGCTGCCCCTGGTGGAGGGTATCCCGGCGCTCTGCCATCCCGATCCCACCGACACCCTCAGCATCGCCAAGGCGGTCAGCCGCTACCGTGGCACCATACTGTTCGGCACCTCCACCTTCCTGCGGCTGTTCGTCCGCAACCGCCGCGTCCATCCCGCCATGCTGGACTCCCTGCGGCTGGTGGTGGCCGGCGCGGGAAAACTGAACGGTGAAGTGCGCAACAGCTTCCAGCTCAAGTTCAACAAACCGGTCTATGAAGGGTACGGCGCCACCGAGACCTCGCCCGTGGCCAGCGTCAACATCCCGGACCAGTTGGACCAAAGAAGCTGGAACCTGCAGCCGGGCAACCGTCTCGGCACCGTGGGCATGCCCCTGCCCGGCAGCAGCATCCGCATCGTCGACCCGGAAACCCTGGAGACCCTGCCCAGCGGCGAAGAAGGATTGATCCTGATCGGCGGTGTCCAGGTGATGAGCGGATATCTGAACGACCCGGAGAAAACCGCCGAGGTGATCGTGCAACTGGACGGCACCCGCTGGTATAAAACCGGGGACAAGGGGCGCTTGGATGAAGACGGCTTCCTCACCATCGTGGACCGCTACTCCCGCTTCGCCAAG
>JBNKPL010000172.1:0-1803 GCA_050295355.1 Sedimenticolaceae bacterium | reverse complement strand
AAGTGATCGTGAAACACCATGATGGTGTCGTAGGCGAAAGAGCCGCAGATTAAAGCCGACATACCAGTTCCAAATCAGAAGAAAAGAAAAAAGAGATGTTACCGCGCCCGGCAACAAAGCGCTAAAGAAAACGGGGCGCCAATACCAGCGCCCAGACGGATAGCGCCAGCACGATACTCAGAAACACCGCCGCCGAGGCGATATCCTTGGCCCGTTTGGACAGCTCATGCCGCTCCGTGCCGATTCGGTCCACATTGGCCTCGATGGCGGAGTTAAGCAGTTCCACGATGGGCACGAACAACACGCTTCCCACCAACAACGCCCGCTCTACCCCATTGCCGCCAAGCCAGATGCCCACGGGGAGCAACAGCAGCGACAGAATCAACTCCTGGCGAAACGCCTCTTCATGTTGATAGCACGCGCGAAACCCGGCCATGGAGTAACCGAAGGCGTTGACGATACGGCGCAACCCCTTTCGGTTTTGGCCCGCCATCAGGCCTCCTTCGGTTGCCAGGCCAGATCCAGTTCCCGCGCCGCGCGCACATCATCCAGCCGTTTCACTGGCATGGTATGCGGTGCCCCGGTCACCAGACTGGCATCAGACTGCGCCTCCTGGCGTATCTTTTCCAGGGCGTCGATAAAACCGTCCAGGGTCTCCTTGTCCTCGGTCTCGGTGGGCTCAATCAACAGACACTCCGCCACCAGCAAGGGAAGTAGGTGGTGGGGGCATGAAAACCGTAGTCCAGCAACCGCTTGGCGAAGTCCATGGTGTTGATCCCCAACTCCTTCGCCTCCCGGCGCAGGGTGATGATGAACTCATGGGTGGCGCGCCGCTCTGGATACGCCGCCTCGAACCCCTTCTCCTGCAACCGCTTCAACATATAGTTGGCGTTGAGGGTGGAGTATTCGGCCACCCGCGCCATGCCGTCGCGGCCCAGCATGCGGGCATAGGCATAGGCCCGCAGCAGGATGCCCGCGTTGCCTGCAAAGGCGGAGAGACGGCCTATGGATTCGGGACGATCCTGTTCCGTCAGCCAACGGTAGCGGTCATTCTCCTGCGCCACCATGGGTACGGGCAGGTAAGGCTGCAGCCGTTTGCTGACCCCCACGGGCCCCGCACCCGGACCGCCGCCGCCGTGGGGGGTGGAGAAGGTCTTGTGCAGATTGAGATGGATGACATCGAATCCCATGTCGCCGGGCCGCACCTTGCCGAGGATGGCGTTGAGATTGGCGCCGTCGTAATAGAGCAGACCGCCCGCCTCATGCATCAGGTCGGCGATCTCACGAATGCGGCGATCGAACACCCCCAGGGTGGAGGGATTGGTCAACATGATGCCCGCGGTGTGCGGCCCCAGCACCTCCTTGAGTGCCGCCACATCCACGTCCCCATCCGGTCCCGTTGGGATCTCGCGCACCTGGTAGCCGCACATCACCGCGGAGGCGGGATTGGTGCCGTGGGCGGCATCGGGCACCAGGATCTCCTTGCGCTCCGTGTCGCCACGGGCATCGTGATAGGCGCGGATCATCGCCACCCCGGCGAACTCCCCCTGGGAGCCGGCGGCGGGGGTCAGGGAGACCGCGGCCATGCCGGTCACCTCCCGGAGGTACTCCTGCAGCTCAAACATACAGGCCATAAACCCCTGGCTGTGACTCTCCGGCGCCTCGGGATGGCGGGAGAGAAAACCGGGCACTAAGAGCATAAGGGTTTCGACAACGAAAATCGCTTCGGAAAAGACTTAGCGCCCAGCGACGGTGACTGAAATAGGAAAATACATCCGGATCTGGTGATCAAGAATAGGAGAC
>JBNKPL010000171.1:0-2034 GCA_050295355.1 Sedimenticolaceae bacterium | reverse complement strand
AGCTCCCCGCTTCGGGTTCGCCAATCAACTCGACGCCGTAGGCCTTTTGCGCCGCGTTGCCATCCACCCAGGGGTCATACACCTCCACCCGGGCGCCATAACTCACCAGTTCACCAATCACGTCTACCACGCGCGTATTGCGCAGATCGGGACAGTTCTCCTTAAAGGTCAGCCCGAGGACCAGAACACGCCCCCCGGCCACTGGGATGCCCCGCCGGATCATCTGCTTCACCACCCGGCCGGCCACATATTCACCCATGCCGTCGTTGGTGCGCCGGCCGGCCAGCACCATCTCCGGATGGAAACCCACCTCCTGCGCCTTGTGGGTCAGATAGTAAGGGTCCACGCCGATACAGTGCCCGCCCACCAGGCCGGGACGGAAGGGCAGGAAATTCCATTTGGTCCCGGCCGCTTCCAGCACCTCGCTGGTGTCGATGCCCAGGTGATGGAAGATCATGGCCAGTTCGTTGATCAGGGCGATGTTCACGTCACGCTGGGTATTTTCGATCACCTTGGCGGCCTCCGCCACGCGGATGCTGGAGGCCTTATGGGTCCCGGCGCTGACGATCCTCCGGTAGAGGGCATCCACCCGCTCCGCCGCCTCCGGGGTGGACCCGCTGGTCACCTTAACGATATTGGGAAGCCGGTGGGTCTTGTCGCCCGGGTTGATCCGCTCCGGGCTGTAACCCACGAAGAAATCTCCGTTGAACTTCAGCCCCGACACCGCCTCCAGGATAGGGACACAGACCTCCTCGGTAGCCCCGGGATAGACGGTGGACTCATAGATCACCAAATCCCCCGGCTTCAGGACGCTACCCACCGACTCGCTCGCCTTCTCCAGAGGGCTCAAGTCGGGGCGCTTGTGTTCATCAATGGGGGTGGGGACGGTAATGATGTAGATATTGCAGTCATTGAGTTCCTGCATATCATGGGTAAAACGAAGTCCAGTCGACTGGACTAGCTCTTCAGACGAAATCTCAAGAGTACTGTCGCGGCCCTCTTGGAGTTCTTCGATTCGACCTCGATTCACATCGTAACCAAGGCATTCAATCTGTTTCCCAAACTCCACAGCTAATGGAAGGCCTACATAACCCAACCCTATCAGACCTATCTTGATATTCTCTATTTTCAATTTAAAGCCACTATGTGTGAAAAATTGCCTAAAGTCTAAATTACTCTGGAAACAGCTCATCCTCCACACATGCGCAAAGCGCATGAGCGAAGACGATATGCTGCTCCTGAATGGTGCCGGCGACCGTCCCTACGGCCCGGATGGTGTAATCGGCCAGCGCCGCTCCACGCCCGCCGTCACCGCCGGTAAAGAGGATGGAGACAACTCCCTGCTCCCGGCACTGCTCCAGGGCCCGCAGAATATTGGGTGAATTGCCCGAGGTGGAGATCCCCAGAAAGACATCACCGCTTCTCGCCTTGGCTGCGACCTGGCGCTGGAAAATGGTATCGAAGCCGTAATCGTTGCCGATGGCGGTCAGGACGGAACTGTCCACGGTGAACGCCTCCGCCGGCAGGGGCCCACGATCCCGCGCCAAACGGCACACGAACTCCGCCGCCAGGTGCTGGGCATCCGCCGCGGAACCGCCATTGCCAGCAATATAGAGCCGATGGCCGTTGCGGTAGGCGCGGACCAACTCCGTTACCGCCTGATCGAAGACTGCAAGCGCTTCACCCTGTTCCAGGAAGGCGCGCTTGGCCTGAATCGATTCCTCCAGAACCCGCTTAAGCTGCTGTGCATATTTCATGTGCGTAGTTTCAGGGTTCTACCTTGAGGGATCAAGATCTATCAGCACCCGCTCCAACGCCCGCACATTCCCGGCAAGGTGCTCCGGGTTGATGGTGCCGACGATCATGCTGCTCACCCCGGGCTGGGAGAAGATGAAGCGCATGGCCTCCTCCACACCATCTTGCCCATCTACATGGCCGCTCTGGAGTCCCTTTTTGATCAGCACCCCCCTGTTCTGGGCGGCGGCCGCCTCCAGGACCGGCAACTCATCGCGGTAGCCCGGATTGCAGGCGGCC
>JBNKPL010000170.1:0-2050 GCA_050295355.1 Sedimenticolaceae bacterium | reverse complement strand
GTCAGTGTACCGGTATCGGTAAGTGCGCCATCGGATACGGTGTAATCCACTGTATCTGTGCCGTTGAAGTTGGCAGCGGGGGTATAGGTGTAACTACCATCTGCTGCGATATCAATACTGCCGCCCTGGGTGGTAGCGAAGGTCCCGGCTGTAACGGTCAGGGTATCGCCATCCACATCGTAGTCGTTGGCATCAAGATCAACGCTAGAGCTCAGCGGGGTATCCTCAGCGGTGCTCGCTGTATCATCTACAGCAACTGGTGCGTCGTTGACTGCGCCGACGGTGATGGTCAGTGTACCGGTATCGGTAAGTGCGCCATCGGATACGGTGTAATCCACTGTATCTGTGCCGTTGAAGTTGGCAGCGGGGGTATAGGTGTAACTACCATCTGCTGCGATATCAATACTGCCGCCCTGGGTGGTAGCGAAGGTCCCGGCTGTAACGGTCAGGGTATCGCCATCCACATCGTAGTCGTTGGCATCAAGATCAACGCTAGAGCTCAGCGGGGTATCCTCAGCGGTGCTCGCTGTATCATCTACAGCAACTGGTGCGTCGTTAGCTGGCGCAACACTGATATCTAGGGTCGAGATGTCGTCGGTGCCGGAGCCGTCGGTCAGTGTGTAGGTGACCTGTGGCACGTTGCCGTTGTAGTTGGCATTCGGAGTAAAGGTGTAGCTACCGTCGGCGAGAATCTCCATGGTACCAACGCCGGTGATGGTTGCGGTATCCCCGGCGGTGTAGGTAGTGGCGTCGCCCGCAACCACAAACTGTGTGACGGTGATGGGTCCGTCGGCGCTGGAGCCGTCGATGACGTTGCCGGTGTTGGGGCCGCTGTCCTCGGCGATGGTGACCGTCTCGTTGCCGTCGGTGAAGTCGTCGTTGACTGGTGAGACGGTGATATCAAAGGTAGAAACATCGGTGTTAAGCCCATCAGTGAGGGTATATGTGACTCTCGGTACTGGGCCGTTGTAATTAGGTGTCGGGGTAAAGGTGTAACCACCATCGCTGTTAATCTGTAGAGCACCGACTCCTGGGATGTTGGCAGTGTCACCGGGGCTATAAGTGGTTGGATCACCAGCAATAACAAATTGGGTTACAGATATTGGGCCTTCGGTACTGGTGCCGTCGATGACGTTACCGCTATTGGCGCCGCTGTCCTCGTCTATGGTTAGCGTATCGTTATCATCGTTAAAAGCGCTTGGGGTAGCATCTTCTTGGTCTTGGTCTGTTACGACAAGTGCTTCCTCACTTATTTCAGATGCATCACCAGTGTCATAGTTATAACCGCCAGCATAATCACCGTGATCTAGGGTGTCACCTAGGGTTGTAGAAGCATAGGTGGAGAAGGCTGCACCGGATCCCGCGCCGTTCTGGTTGTTGACGCCTGCGGCAGGGGCGATTGCGTCTAGGTTAAGGTCCGGGATGAGTTCCAGAATATCTTGGCCAAGTATAGTGGATCCATCTGCTAGGGTGATGGTGGGCAGCACGCCTGCTTGAGCGAGAGCAAGATAGTTTGGGATAACAACCGTGGACCCGTCTGACAGAATAACCGTCAGATCTCCAGGATTTTCTTCGGTTTGGAGGAATTTAACCTCAGAAAGATGATCTTGGCTTGCAATATCCAGAGTGATATTGTTGGATTCTACGGTTGTTGCCTCTGGGTTCTTGCCTTTACTGTTATCGCTGCTGTTCGCCACGTGCTTCTCCCAAAAAAAATACTCCGCACAGAGAACAGCTGTCCGCCAAACCGTTCCTGGTGGCGAAAGCTGTCCTAAAATTCATATGATTTAGCCGGTGTTGCGGCCAAACTCATAATTCTTTACTTTCTGAACTAAATTTAGGCCATTTTTTGTGTTATAGCATCACTCATTTGGGTTAAGGATTAGGTAAAGTCCCCAGATTGGCAGATTTGTACGAATCGTCCCTGCAGAAACACAAAAGCCCGGACACCAGGGTCCGGGCTTCGTTGTATTTTGGTGGGCCATGTAGGATTCGAACCTACGACCAATGGATTAAGAGTCCACTGCTCTACCAACTGAGCTAATGGCCC
>JBNKPL010000169.1:0-2054 GCA_050295355.1 Sedimenticolaceae bacterium | reverse complement strand
GATCAGATCTCCTATCAGGCGCGCCACGACATCCTGACCGGGCTGGCCAACCGGCAGGCCTTTGAGTTGCGGCTGAAGACCGCGCTTGGATCCGCCCGCCGGGAGGAGCGGACGCACGTCATTTGTTACCTCGACCTGGATAATATGCATGTGATCAACACCAGCTGCGGCACCACCGCGGGAGATGAGCTGTTGCGCCAGGTGGCCCAGCTGCTCTCCGCTCAGCACCGCAAGGGTGACCTGGCGGCCCGCCTGGGGGGGGATGAGTTCGGGTTGTTGCTGGAAGACTGTCCCCTGGAGGATGCCGAGGGCATGATGGTGGATCTGCAGGCCTCGCTGCAGAACTACCGTTTTCAATGGCAGGATCACACCTTCGAGATCGGCGCCGATATCGGCCTATTGGCCATCAACGGCGAAGAGGGCGATGTGGCTACGGTGCTCAGCGCGGTGGAGACCGCCTGCAACGTGGCCAAGGATGGACGGAGCGCCAACCGCATGCATATCGGCACCCCCCAGGACCCGCATCTCACCCAGCGCCTCAACGACGCCCACTGGGTGGAGCGCATCCAGAAGGGACTGCAGGAGAATCGCTTCCAGCTCTATTTTCAGGGAATCTACCCGGCGGATCCTGGCCGCGAGGAGGGCGACCATTATGAGCTACTGGTCCGGTTGCTGAACGAGGATGGGGAGCCCATACCGCCCGGCGCCTTTCTGCCCGCGGCGGAGCACTATCATCTGTCGCCCAAAATAGATTGCTGGGTGGTCACCGCCGCCGCCGATTGGCTGGAACGCCATCCGGAACAGTTGCAGCGGCTCGCCATGTGCTCCATTAACCTGTCGGGCCTCTCTTTGGGGAATCAGAAGGTGCTGGACTGCATCCGCATCGCTTTCGCATCGGGCGTGATACCGCGGGAGAAGATCTGTTTTGAGGTCACCGAAACCGCCGCCATCACTCATCTGACCAGCGCCATCCATTTTATCAAGACCCTGAAAAAGGAGGGCTTCCGCTTCGCCCTGGATGATTTCGGCAGCGGTCTCTCCTCTTTCGGCTATCTGAAAAACATGCCGGTGGATTACCTGAAGATCGACGGTATGTTCGTGAAACACATGGACCGAAACGAAGTGGACCGGGCCACGGTGCATGCCATCAATGAGATCGGCCACGCCATGGGCAAGAAGACCATCGCCGAATATGTGGAGAATGAAGAGGTTCTTGCGTGTCTTCGTGAGCTGGGCGTGGATTATGCGCAAGGCTATCTGTTTGCCACCCCCAAGCCACTGGACGAGCTATAGGTGGCCATGATGGAAAAAGAAAAAGTACTGCTGGTGGATGACGATCTGAATCTGCTTGCGGCCATGCGGCGGCAGTTTCATAACAAGCTGAACCTAGTGACCGCGCCCGGAGGCGAAGACGCGCTCACCACCATGCAGCACGAAGGCCCGTTTGCGGTGGTGGTCTCCGACATGAAGATGCCGTTCATGGACGGCATCGAATTCCTTTCCCGCGTGAGCAAGGAGTCGCCGGATACGGTGCGCATCATGCTGACCGGCAACGCCGATCTGCAGACCGCCATCAATGCGGTGAACGAGGGAAATATCTTCCGCTTTCTGACCAAGCCCTGCGATCAGGGGCTGATGCATCAAACCATTATGGCGGGGCTGCGCCAGTATCGCCTGCATACCGCGGAGCGCGAGCTGCTGCATAAGACCCTGCGCGGCGCCGTCAACCTGCTGACCGATGTGCTGAGTCTGGTGAACCCGGTTATTTTCAGCCGCGCATCCCGGCTCAAGCGCTATGTGCATGACATGGTCAAGGCGCTGGCGCTGGAGGATGCCTGGGGCTATGAAATGGCCGCCATGATGTCCCAGCTCGGGTTTATCACTCTCTCCAGTGAGCTGGTGGAGAAGGCGCTGTCGGGTGTGGAGCTGACTGAGAGTGAGCAGGCGGCTATGGATGCCAATCCCCAGACCGCAGCGCAACTGATTCAGCATATCCCGCGGCTGGAGGCGGTGGCCGGGATGGTGAAGCTGCAGGACGGCAGCGCGGAACTGCC
>JBNKPL010000168.1:0-2136 GCA_050295355.1 Sedimenticolaceae bacterium | reverse complement strand
CCTTTCGCTCAGTATGTAGGAATTCTCGGCTTCCAGAAACAAACCTTTCTTTTCAAGCGCAACACCATGCAGGAAGTGCCAGCAGGGTTGTGCCTGGTCGCTGGATGCGGCTTTCGATAATTTGGCGAGCGCTTCATCCAGATGGTTCATAAGCAGGAGCGTTTCGCCCAACAGGAAGACGGCAGTAGGGTTGTCCGATTTCTTGTTCAAAGCCTGGGTAAGGATTTTGTGGGCCTTCTTTAGCTTCCCCTGACGGATTAGTGTCTCGGCATTCTTGAGCGTGTTTTCCATACTATTCTTTGGTGTCTTTGCTGTTGGCTGGGGATCAAGGCATCCATAACATGTCTGAAGACAAATCCGCCATACAGAAAGGTACATGATCGGAGCAGGATGGGCAATGTGCTCGGCTTGCCTCTGAAAAACTTCATTCGACGAGTCACGGGTCTGTTAGATGCAAGGAGCAATGATGGTATAGGAATGGCGGGCCCTTTCAAGGCATTCAAACGCTACCGACAGTCGACAAGTGGCTCGTCTGTAGGCGGTGCTACAGTGGCCCCGGCCCTGCGTTCATGCTGGTGCAATACCTGTGCTAGAGGCCGGGAATCAACTTTCTATAGTTGTTGTAAATGGCGCTTTCTTTTGGAAAGTACTCCAAAATAACCGCAGCATAACGGTCGAAGGGATTGCCGATTGCGCTGATCTCCTTTCTCTTATCTTTTTCCAGATCGTAGCTGTTGTGCCGGGTGGTAAAGGGCACCGGGTAGTCGGTGCCGAACAGGATCTTGTGGTGCACCTGGGTCTGTCGCGCCAGATGCCCCAGGGTGCGTGCCCGCAGGGGGGCGAGGATGGCGGAGATGTCGGCGTAAAGGTTGTCATGGGTCTCCAGCATCTCCAACACACGGAAATAGTCTTTGCTGAAGTGGTCCGGGTTTTGTGACAGGTTTCGCCATGGGCGCAGGCCGTGGTTGACCAGTCCCAGGCCCATGTGGGCGGCGATCACGGTCACGCCCGTTTCCAGGGGCAGGCGCAGCATGGATGCCCGTTCGTGCTCCTTGGATGAGGGGACACTGAATTCACTGCCGATGTGGATGATGAGGGGCAGGCCATGGTTCCGCAGTTTTTCGTAGTAGGGGATCAGCGCCTCGTCGTTCAGGTCCAGCGCCCAGTAGTTCTGCAGGAACTTGGCCCCTTTGCAGCCGCGTTCCACATATTCGTCGATCCGATCCAGGGCGTCGGGGCGCAGCGGGTTGAGGGAGAAGAAGGGTATGATCAGGTCGGGATAGACCTCGGCCACCGCAAGCACGTCCTCGGTCATGGCGCAGACGGTTTTGTCCCGATGATTTTCCTCTCCGCGCCGGTCACGGCGGCTATCTACGCCGAACAGGCATACCTTTTCCACACGCTCGGAGTTGCGGATGGAATTGGTCAGGGCGGAGAGGTAGGCGCCGTAGGGATCGATCTTCAATCGGCTGGTGTCGATGCCGAGTCCTTTGCCGAAGAAGCCCAGGGCTGCGCGGTCGAACAGCCGGTCAAATTTCACCTTCGGGCTGAGCAGGTGGACGTGGATGTCTACGGTTTTCATGCTGCGTTGCTCCCAATGGCAAGTTTCTTGGCCTGAGAGAAGTCCTGCTTACCGCTTCCCAGTTTGGGAATCGCGTCCACTTCCAGGTACTCCGACGGGACCATGAGCGGATTGAGGCCGGATGCGGCGATTGTCTGTTTGATGGCGTCCAGGGTAATCTCTCCGGCGTACAGGAGTACGATCTTTTCCCCTTTCTTGCCGTCCGGCAGGGCGACGGCTGCAATCTCCACCTCTTCCGGCAGTTCGTGGCCGATCTGTTCTTCCACCGCGCCCAGGCTGATCATTTCGCCGCCGATCTTGGCGAAGCGGGAGTAACGATCAACTATTGTCAGGAATCCATCTTTGTCCAGATGGCCCTTGTCACCGGTTTTATACCAACGTTGGCCATCTAGATGCACAATGGCTTCAGCGGTTTTTGCGGTATCGTTTAGATAGCCAAGCATAATCTGTGTTCCACCAAACAGGATTAGGCCGTCTTCTCCGACAGGCATACTTTCCATGCTATCAGGATCAACAATCCTAAAGCTGCCACCTGGTAGCGGCATGCCTACTGT
>JBNKPL010000167.1:0-2181 GCA_050295355.1 Sedimenticolaceae bacterium | reverse complement strand
AATAACTCCGCGTTCAAATTCCCCTCTTCAGATAATATTGAATGAAGAAAAGGCCATATAGCCGCTTTTAGTTTTTCATATTCCTTATCGGCCTTATTACGTTTAGCTCTCACTTCAACTACTCGAATTCCAATCCAGGCAGTTAATAAAACTGGCAACAAGGTAAGCAGGTATGTATCAATACTCTCCATATTCATGTTTCCACCCAAAAGAGTAGCTCCCTCTGTTCCTCTGTGACCTCTGTGACCTCTGTGACCTCTGTGACCTCTGTGACCTCTGTGCTCTCTGTGCTCTCTGTGGCTAAAACAGAAGAACCCTTCAGGTGGGGCAGGCCCCCACCCTACTCGTTTTCATCCTTGGGCGGCAGCAGGCGAATGCTCAGCAGGTGGACGCGGCGGCTGTCGGCGCGCAACACCCGGAAACGGAAGCGGTCGATCTCTACCGTTTCGCCACGTTTCGGCACATGCCCCAGGGCCCGGACCACCAGCCCGGCCACGGTGTCGAACTCATCATCATCGAAACTCACCCCGAAGTATTCGTTGAACTCATCGATGGGTGTGACGGCCTTGACCGTATACTCCACATCGCTGCGCTTCAGTATCTCGGTGCCCTCGTCGAAGTCGTGTTCGTCCTCGATCTCGCCAACGATCTGCTCCAATACGTCCTCGATGGTCACCAACCCGGCGGCCGCCCCATACTCGTCGATGACGATCGCCATGTGATTGCGGCTGGAGCGAAACTCATCCAGCAACACATTGAGCCGCTTGCTCTCGGGCACGAACACCGCCGCCCGCAGCAGATCCCGTATATCGAAGCGGCGCCTGGTTTCACCGCAATAGGCCAACAGATCCTTGGCCAGCAGTATGCCCACCACTTCGCTACGGTCATCGTCGATCACGGGGAAACGGGAGTGGGCGGAATCAATGGCGATGGGCAGGATCTCTTCCAGGGGCGCGTCCCGTTCCACCACCACCATGTTGGCGCGAGGGATCATGATGTCCCGTACCCGCATATCGGAGACCTGCAACACGCCCTCGATCATGGAGAGCGCCTTGGTGTCGAACAGGGCGCGCTGCTTCGCGCCCCGAAGCAGTTCCACCAACTGTTCTCTGTTTTCCGGTTCGCTGCTAAAGAGGCGGGCTATTTTCCGCCGCCAGCTCTTCACAAACGAACCGCTACTAGGGCCTGAGTCGCCGTTATTCATTGTTCCTCTTCTTCATAGGGGTTGCGATAACCCATTTCCTTAAGAAGCGCCGCTTCAATGCCTTCCATCTCGGCCGCTTCCTGCTCATTTTGGTGGTCATAGCCCACCAGATGCAAGACCCCGTGCACCACCATATGCGCCCAATGGGCCTCTTCGGTCTTGCCCTGCTCCTTCGCTTCCCGCAGCACCACAGGGGCGCAGATCACCAGATCGCCTAGCAGGGGGCTTGCGACCACGGACGGCAGATCGGCGGGAAAGGAGAGCACGTTGGTGGGCCGGTCCTTGCCCCGATACTCCCGATTCAGCTGTTGGCTCTCCGCCTCGTCCACCAGGCGGATGGCCAATTCCGCCTCATCGCGGCGGCCCTCCAGAACCTGTTGCACCCAGCCTTCGAAAGCGGTGACCGCAGGCAGTGCTTCAACCTCCGTGGCTGTCTGCAGATCCAGTTCCAGCTTCACGCCTCACCTTTCCTGTCATGCCCTTCATAGGCATGCACGATCCGCTGCACCAGCGGATGACGCACCACGTCCCGGGCGTTGAAAAAGGTAAAACTGATGCCGTCCACCTGGGCCAGCACCTCGGAGGCCTGGCGCAGGCCGGAAGTCTGGCCCCGCGGCAGGTCCACCTGAGTGACGTCGCCAGTGATCACCGCCGTGGAGCCGAAGCCGATGCGGGTCAGGAACATCTTCATCTGCTCAGGTGTGGTGTTCTGGGCCTCGTCCAGGATGATGAAGGCGTCGTTCAGGGTACGGCCACGCATGTAGGCCAGGGGCGCCACCTCGATCACGTTGCGTTCGATCAGCTTGGCCACCCGCTCGAAACCGAGCATCTCATAGAGGGCGTCGTAGAGGGGGCGTAGATAGGGATCAATCTTCTGGGCCAGGTCGCCGGGCAGGAAGCCGAGCCGTTCGCCCGCCTCCACCGCCGGGCGCACCAGCAGGATGCGCCGCACCTGGTCCCGCTCCAGGGCGTCCACC
>JBNKPL010000166.1:0-2318 GCA_050295355.1 Sedimenticolaceae bacterium | reverse complement strand
GCCAGTTGAAGGCGGACGGCAGGAAGGCCCTGATCCCTTTCATCACCGCCGGCGATCCGCTTCCCGAGATCACCGTCGACCTGATGCACGATCTGGTCGCCGCCGGGGCGGACATCATCGAACTTGGGGTGCCGTTCTCCGATCCCATGGCGGACGGCCCGGTGATCCAGCGCTCAAGCGAGCGGGCCCTGGAACACCATGTGAGTCTGCACGATGTGCTGGATATGGTGCGC
The DNA here is from genome assembly GCA_050295355.1 of Sedimenticolaceae bacterium. Lineage (GTDB taxonomy): Bacteria > Pseudomonadota > Gammaproteobacteria > Chromatiales > Chromatiaceae > CBFDBF01. Next base: position 2,085 of record JBNKPL010000166.1, on the reverse strand, counting down.
GAGTTCCGCCAAGAAAACCAGGACACGCCGGTCCTCCTCATGGGCTATCTCAATCCCGTGGAGGTGATGGGCTACCAGGCCTTCGCCGAGGCGGCGGCGGATGCCGGAGTGGACGGCGCCCTGACGGTGGATATGCCGCCGGAAGAGGCGGACGACTTTCTCGCCGCCATCCGGCCCAAGGGAATCGATCCCATTTTCCTGCTCGCCCCCACCAGCACCGAACAGCGCATCAAACGGATCTGCAATGCGGCCAGCGGCTTTGTATACTATGTCTCAGTGAAGGGAATCACGGGAGCCAGCCATCTCGCCATTGATGAGGTGTCGGAAAAGGTAGCGGGGATCCGCGCGGTTACCGGTCTCCCGGTGGGCGTCGGGTTCGGGATCAAGGACGCCGACTCCGCCCGGGCGGTGGCCCAGGTTGCGGACGCGGTGATCGTGGGCAGCGCGATTGTGAACAGAATGGAGAGACTGGCGGAACAGCCCGAGGCCATTGCGCCGGAGGTGGCCGGTTTCCTGGCATCCTTGCGCCAAGCGCTGGATGCGGAATAACGGGAACTGAATCCTATGAGTTGGTTTGAAAAACTGATGCCGAAACGCATTCGCACCGAGGTCAGCAGCAAACGGGGTGTACCCGAGGGGCTATGGGCGAAGTGCGCCGGTTGCGGCGCCATCCTCTACCGCGCCGAGATGGAGCGCAATCTGGATGTCTGTCCCAAGTGCGGACACCACGACCGCCAGGGGGCGCGGCGGCGGCTGGATACCTTTCTGGACCCGGAGGAACGGACCGAGATCGGCGCCAGCCTCGCGCCCACCGATCCGCTCAAGTTCAAGGACAGCAAGAAGTACAAGGACCGTATCACCCAGGCGCAGAAGAGCACGGGCGAGAAAGACGCCCTGGTGGTGATGAAGGGCCGGCTCAAGGGCATGGACCTGGTGGCCGCCGCATTCGAATTCAGCTTCATGGGCGGCTCCATGGGTTCCGTGGTGGGCGAGCGTTTCGTCCGCGGCGTGAACGTGGCCCTGGAGCAGGGCATCCCCATGATCTGTTTTTCCGCCAGCGGTGGGGCGCGTATGCAGGAGTCCCTGTTCTCCCTGATGCAGATGGCCAAGACCAGCGCGGCCCTGGGCAAGATGTCCAAGCGTGGTCTGCCCTTTATCTCGGTCATGACCGACCCTACCATGGGCGGCGTATCGGCCAGTCTCGCCATGCTGGGGGACGTGAACGTGGCCGAACCCAACGCCCTGATCGGCTTCGCCGGACCGCGGGTGATCGAACAGACGGTGCGGGAAACGCTGCCGGAAGGGTTTCAGCGCAGCGAATTCCTGCTGGAGAAGGGCGCCATCGACATGATCATCGACCGGCGGGAGATGCGCGACCGCATCGCCAACCTGCTGGGCATACTCACCCGCCAGACCCAGTCCTGATCCCCGGGCCTGGCATCAGGCCCGGAGTCCAATCGTTCCATGCGTTTCCAAACCCTTGAGCAATGGCTTCACTGGCAGGAGGGTCTGCATCCCAGGGAGATCGAACTGGGTCTGGAGCGGGTGCGGGCGGTCTGGCAGCGGCTACATCCGCGGCCCTTTGCGCCCCGTGTCTTCACCGTGGGCGGCACCAACGGCAAGGGTTCCTGTGTGGCCTTTCTGGAGGCGATCCTGCGGGCGGCCGGTTACCGCGCCGGCTGTTACACCTCGCCCCATCTGTTGCGTTATAACGAGCGCATCCGCCTGGATGGCGAGGAGGCCGCGGATGAGCGGATCTGTGCCGCCTTCGAGCGCGTGGACCGGGCGCGGCGGGATACCTCTCTGACCTATTTCGAATTCGGCACCCTGGCGGCGCTGACACTCTTCTCCGAAGAAAAACTGGACGTGGTGATCCTTGAGGTAGGGCTGGGCGGGCGCCTGGATGCGGTGAATATCATCGATCCCCATGTGGCCCTGATCACCAGTATTGGCCTGGAACACACCGACTGGCTGGGAGACACCCGGGACGCCATCGCCCTGGAGAAGGCCGGAATCCTGCGTCCCGGCAGGCCCGCGGTTATCGGGGAGGCGGATCCGCCTGGGACCCTGCTGGGGTATGTGGAG
>JBNKPL010000165.1:0-2319 GCA_050295355.1 Sedimenticolaceae bacterium | reverse complement strand
GACGCCAGTGTGGTGGATATGCTGGTCAACGGCGGATTCGTGCCGGTGATTGCGCCCATCGGTATTGGCAAGGACGGCCGCTCCTACAACATCAACGCCGATCTGGTGGCGGGCAAGGTGGCGGAGGTGCTGCAGGCGGAGAAGCTGATCCTGCTGACCAATACGGAAGGGTTGCTGGATAAAGACGGAAAGCTCTTGACGGGGCTCACCGCGGAGAAGGTGGACGAGCTAATCGCCGACGGCACCATCCACGGCGGTATGCTGCCCAAGATCCGTTGCGCCCTGGAGGCGGTGCATGGCGGCGTCCACACCTCGCACATCATCGACGGCCGGGTGCGTCACGCCGTGCTGTTGGAGATCTTCACCGATGAGGGCGTGGGCACCCTGATTCGCGCCCGCTAAACCTGCCTCGGGTCTATTTGCTTTCGGTGGTCAACGCCTGACGAAAGCCTTTACGTATTTGGGCAATCTTCTTGCTGGCGCACAGCTCCCGGCCGGCAGCGGTCTCCCGGCACTGGAGATCGAAGAAGATGCGAGTGGCGTGCTGTTCCGGATCCCGGATGCGCGAGACGGTGATGCCATACTCGGTGTCCGTTTTTGGCGCCTTGGTCATCATGATGGTGGGGCCCAGCATCTGAACCGGGGTGACGGCGTTTTCGCGCATATAGGTTCCCGCCTGTTTCCAGTAACGGTTGCAGGTGGCGTCATCGCTGCACGGAACCACCGTGTCCAGCGCGGTACTTTCCTCCTCTTTGGCGGCAGTTTCGTCGGCCTTTTCCGGTTGCAGGTTTTTCAGGGTCCGGAACCGCTCCAGGTCGGCCTGGTATTTTGCCCGGATCGCCTCCTTCTCCTGTTCGTTGGCGAGGATAGTGGCCTGCTTCTTCTCCAGTTGCTGCTGGGTCGTCGCCAGCTCTTCACGCACGCTGGCGGGAGTCTCTTTCCCCTGGGCCTTGTTGTTTGCCTCGATCTGCTGCAGTTCGGCCAGCCGCGCCTTGAGATTGCCGATATTGTTGCGGGTCATCTGGATGCGCGAGTCGATGGCGGCGAGTTTGCCGTCCCGCGCCAGGATGATGTCCTCTTCGCTGCGGAAGGTCCGCAGTAACACGTTGTCGGCCTGCTCCTGTTTCTCGATCAGGCGCTGCTGCTCCTGGCGCAGCCGCTCCAGTTCTTTCTCCCGTTCGATCTCCTCCGGGGTCTTGGCCCGCTCCACATGCTCCTTCTCCAGTCCGCGCTCGTCCAGTTCGGTACGGGCCTGTTTTACCTGGTCAGGAGGGACCTTGTCGGAATAGCGCACCGTTCCGTCTTCATCTACCCATTTGTAGAGCTTCGCCAGGGCCGGGCTGGCGGCCACTAAAGTCAGGGAGGTCAACAAGATCGTGAGCGTGGTTCTGTAGCGCATGGTGGGGTCAATGCCTGTGCTGGTTTATATCCCGTAGTTCGAACGATAGTCGCGTATGCTGGCCAGGATCTCCGGGGAATCCGGCTGGGTCTCCAGGTAGGTGATCAGATCCTCCAGCCGAATTATAGCCTGTACAGGAATGGCGTACTCTTGCTCTACCTCCTGAATGGCGGAGCGCGCGCCGGTTCCTTTCTCCTGCCTATCCAGGGCGATCACTATCCCGGCCGGGGTGGCCCCGTGATCGTGGATGATCTGCATGGATTCCCGGATCGCGGTGCCCGCGGTGATCACATCATCTATGATCAAAATCCGGCCGCTAAGTTCATGTCCCACGATGGTGCCGCCTTCGCCGTGGGTCTTCGCCTCCTTGCGGTTGAAGGCGTAGGGGATGTCGATTCCATGTTCAGTGTAGAGTGCGGCGGCGGTCACGGCGGCCAGGGGGATACCCTTGTAGGCGGGGCCGAACAGCAGATCGAACTCCATGCCCGAATCCACAATGGCGCGGGCGTAGGAACGGCCCAACTGGGCCAGACTGGCGCCGGTGTTAAACAGGCCGGCATTGAAAAAGTAGGGGCTGACCCGCCCCGATTTAAGGGTGAACTCCCCGAAGCGCAGTACGCCGGTTTTCAGCGCGAAATCGAGGAACTCCTGTTGGTAAGCTTGCATTAGGTACTCTCCAGAACAATAGGGTCCATTGTCGGTGGGAGCGATCTGGCGTGCAAGTGGGGAGGGTTGCGCGATGGTATACTCTCCCGCCTGTTTGCCTGGGCCGAATCCAAAGGACGCATAAGATCAATGTCTTCCATGCAATATAAAGATAAAAGCGGCATGGAGATTCTGCGTGCTATTTTCAGCGGCCGGATGCTAGTGGCCCTGCTCATGGGCTTTGCCTGCGGGCTGCCGCTGCTGCTGACAGTGTC
>JBNKPL010000164.1:0-2346 GCA_050295355.1 Sedimenticolaceae bacterium | reverse complement strand
CTGGTTGTCCACTACGATAATCGCCGCCCCCGCCGAGTCCACAATCGCCGTCACCTCGTCCCGGGCCAGCGTCAGCTCCGCGTTGATCTCCCGCTGATGCTCCAGAATCTGGGCGAAGGAGCCAGCGATAATGCCGATGGGGTCCAGCTCCAGCAGGGTGTCATCGTCCAGCTCTTCCGGCCGCAGGGGCAGGGTGCCCATGATAAGGAGCAGCTGATCGATCTTGTCGCGGATATAACGGATGGCGTCCGCGGAGTGGACATTCTCCGCCCCCGCATTGGCAGGGTGTTTTTTCTTGTCATCCAGAGAACTGTCCATGGCCGGATCCGGAACCCTCAGCCCCGCAAGGGAGCAAAAATCACAATGCGGTAGTCACCGCCCTCTTTGATCACCTCCACCTCGTATCCCATATTTTTGACCGCATCAGGGATGGTGGCGGTGGATTGCCGATGATTGGTCAGGATGTGCAGCTGAACCTCACCCCGTTTTAATTCCGGGGTAATTTCATTGACCTCCTTCAGGGCGCGCAACAGACAGGAGGGGCACATCTGGCCCCGGATATCGTACTCAATGATTTTACCCTGCCGGTTCGCCATGGATGCGTCCTACCGAATTACCCAGCGGGCAAGCACACGGCTGCCGATCCAGGCGCCCGGGAACAGGCCGGCCAGAAACAGCAGGCTTTGACCGGCCAGGATCGGCACCCCGCCAAAAAGGTGCCACACGTTGCAGGCGGGGGTCATGCGGGCGGCCAGTCCCAGCACGATCCCGCCCCCCAGGGCGGAGATGTACTGTCTGGCGGGAAGCCTGGTATGCAGTTTGAACTCCTTCAATAGCAGGGCGGAGACGGCCGCGCCCAGCACGATGCCGAGGATCAGCGGATATTGAATGGCGGCAATGGCGTCCAGGGCGGGGCCGGCGCCCCCCTGGATCGGAGTGGCGCTGAACGGCGGCGTATAGTTCAGCGGCACGGCCTGGAAATAGGCCAGCCCCGCCACATGCTCAGGAAAAAACAGGCTCTCAATGGCGGCCCCAAACTTGGAATACGAAGTGGTGATCCCCAGCGGCATCCCCTCCAGCAGATAGGAGACCAACCCAAGCGCCGCCAGCGCCAGCGCCACCTTCCAGGGCTGGATATAGCCCTCCGCGGGAACCTCCTGCCGCCAGCCGTTCTCGCCATACCAGCGATAGAGCACAAAACAGCACAGCGCCAATAGGGGCAGCAGCACCCAATGAGGCTCCACGCCCAGGATCTGCGGCACCGTGATCTTACCCGGCGTCAGCACCACCGCCCGGGCCAGTCCGCTCCACCAGGGATGGATCTCGGCGTAGAGGGTCGCGCCCATCAGCAGCCCAGCAAAGGCCACCATGCTCAAAACGCTTCCCGCGCCCATCTTATAGAGCGTGCCCACCACACAGCCCCCGGCGAGCACCATACCGATACCGAACAGCACGCCGCCCAGTATGTTGGTCAACGCGGGCGGCCCCAGCAAAGGAAAGGGGTAGTCCGCCAGCAGCCCCAGCCAGCGGGCCGCTTCGAACAGGAGCGCGCTCGCCACTATCAATAGCAGCAGCATACGCAGCATAAAGGTGTGGCGAAACAGGAAATAGTCACGGAACATTCCCGTGACGCAGAAATCGGAGCGGTGCATCAGATAGCCTGAGACCAGGCCGAGCGCAAGCGACACCACCACAATAAATAGATACGGATTATCCAATAGCCTTTACCTTGCGATCCGCCCGTTTATTTTTCCGTAACTATGGCGAGACGGCCCTTTCCATCGGCCATACAGATAGATATTAGTACAGTATCCCAGTGCTCGCCGTTCGCATCGACGAATTAATCTCCCTGTCCATGCTGGCCTATCGAGGTCTAGATGCCATACTTTGGTATCGACGGATGTGATGGACAGCAAAGGTTCAGTATATGAGTTTCAAGCGAATTGCCTCCAGACTTCAGATTTATGCGGTCGAACGCTTCATCTGGAGAACCGTCATCGCGGATGCGGCAGCGATGAACATCTCCACAAAAAAATCACACCCATGGAGCACCCCATGCGCCTGATACTGCACTATGTAACCGCTCTTATCATTCTGATCCTCTATGGCGCCCGGGTCTGTCCCTTCCTGGAAACCCTGACGCCTCTGCAACTGGGAGGCCCCATCGCAGTGGCCTTGGCAGTGCAGTGGTCCCTGCAGGGCCCCCTGCGGCAACGGCTGGTGGACGCCCTGCCCTATGAAAAGCGGGTGCGACGAAGATTGGTACTCGAGTGCGTTTTGTTTCTGCTGTCCGGCGCGGCACTGATGATCTTCAACACCCTTTATTACGGCTTCCCGCTGGAGAGT
>JBNKPL010000163.1:0-2427 GCA_050295355.1 Sedimenticolaceae bacterium | reverse complement strand
GCTCTTTTTCAAGATCGAAACTGCCGCAGCAGCTGTCCTTGTCCTGACGGTCGGCAATCCGCTGCACCACCTGCCGTGACATCAGATCCTGCAGGCTGATACCGCTGAGGTAGTCGTGGATGCGTCCGCTGAGATCCCGCCACAGGTCATGGGTCAGGCAGCGGTGATTGTCCTGACAGTTGTTGGCGCCGCCGCATTTGGTGGTGTCCACGCTCTCGTCCACCGCGGTAATCACCTCCGCGATGTGGATCTCGCTAGCCTCGCGTCCCAGGGTGTAGCCGCCGCCAGGCCCACGCACACTGGATACCAGGGACTGCTTGCGCAGACGCGAAAAGAGCTGCTCCAGGTAGGAGAGCGAGATCCCCTGACGCTTGGCCACATCGGCCAGCGTGATGGGTCCCTGCCCCTGATGAAGGGCCAGATCCAGCATGGCGGTAACCGCATAGCGGCCCTTGGTAGTCAATCTCACCCTACTCGTTCCTCGTCATATAAGCAGCAGCAAATATACATTACAGACTATTTCAGTCAACTATTTGGAGGCCCCCGGCTCGCTTTTCAAGGGCTCCTCCTTGTGGTCCGGGCCGTGGGACTCTTCCGGATTGATCTTCAGCATCTCTTCCGCGGTGGAGGCGATTTCGCAGGAGTCCAGGCTGGGCAGTTCCACATCCATCTCCTCCCCGCCCACCTGTTTCAGGGCCTCGCACATGGCCTGCATGCGTTTATCCATCACATGGATATGATCCAGCATGCAGTTGATGGCGTGGGCCACGGGGTCGGTGGCGTCGCGGGTGGCGCCGTAGGCGTCAAACCCCATCTTGTCGGCGATGGTTTTACGGTGCGGCGCTTCCGCCTGGGCCGCCGGATTGGTCAGCCGTCCGGGGACGCCCACCACCGTCGCGCCCTCGGGCACGTCCTTCACCACCACGGCGTTGGAACCGATGCGCGCGCCGGTCCCGACCAGGACCGGGCCCAGCACCTTGGCGCCCGCGCCCACCACCACGTTGTTCTGCAGCGTGGGATGACGTTTCCCCGGATCCCAGGAGGTGCCCCCCAGGGTTACCCCGTGATAAAGGGTGCAGTCGTCGCCGATGATGGCGGTCTCGCCGATCACCACCCCCATTCCATGGTCAATAAAAAAACGCCGCCCGATCCGGGCCGCGGGATGGATCTCAATGCCCGTAAACAGGCGTGCGACATTGGACAGCACCCGCGCCAGCAAAAGCAGTCCGTGGTTCCACAGCCAGTGGGACAGGCGGTGCATCAGCAGGGCATGCAGGCCCGGGTAGGTAAAAAATACTTCGAAGGTGTTGCGCGCCGCGGGATCGCGGTCGAACACGCAGGCGATATCTTCCCTCAGACGTGAAAACATGGCGCACCTTCCGGATACTTCTAGAGTGACTGCGGGACCAGGCCCGCTAAAAGACTTACTATTCTACTAGATTATTTCTGAGGGTGGAAATCAGCCACACAAACCAGTGTGTGAATCGGGGAAATTCTACTTGGAATCGGTGGATGCGGCGGCCTGGGCGGCGCTCAGGATGCCGCGCAGGATATTGAGCTCGTCCCGGTCCGGGCGGGCGCGCAGGAACAGCCGCCGCAGCCGGCGGTTCAGCTTGCCGGACTGCCGAGGATCGGAAAAGCCGATGTCCAGCATGGCTTGGTCCAGGTGTTGGAACAGCCCCTCCATCATCTCGGCGGTGGCCAGGTCGGGCCGTTCCTCCTCCCCGATACGGCCCTCCAGTGACGTCATATAGAGCTCATAGGCGATCACCTGCACCGCCTGGGAGAGATTGAGCGAGCTGTAGGCCTCGTTGGCGGGGATATGCATCAGGTAGTGACAGCGGTCCAGTTCATCATTGGAGAGGCCGGAGCTCTCACGCCCGAAGATCAGCGCCACCTCCCCCTCGGCCGCCTCGGCCAGCAGCTTGCCGGCGCACTCCCTGGGCTCCAGTTGGGGCCACTCCACACTGCGCAGGCGCGCGCTGGCCCCCACCACCATGCGGCACCCCGCCAGGGCCTGATCCAGCTCCTCACACACCTGGGCGTTGGCGAGAATATCCTGGGCGCCCGATGCGCGGGAGGTGGCCTCGGCGCTTGGATACTGCTTGGGCTGCACCAGATAGAGCCGGGAGAGGCACATGTTCTTCATGGCCCGCGCCACGGCGCCGATATTGCCCGGGTGGGTGGTGCCGATGAGGACGATACGGATGTTGCTAAGCATGGGATGGAAGGTTACAGGATGTACTCCTGAAACTAAATCACCCACTGGCGGCTTGCCGGGTATTTATCATTAGCCACAGAGACACAGAGGGAACAGAGCTATTCTGTTCACTGCATATCTCTGTTAGGAACGAAGGTGCTGAAAATTTGAATCCGCACAACCATCTCTGTGGGCTCTGTGTCTCTGTGGCACTCTTCCAAGAAGAG
>JBNKPL010000162.1:0-2434 GCA_050295355.1 Sedimenticolaceae bacterium | reverse complement strand
GGCTGCTGGCGCAGCATCCCAGCAGGGAGATCGCAATGGGGATTATCGATATCGTCAACCGGGTGAAAGGCGGCCGGGCTGAGGTAGATGAACTCCAGTTTCAGCGCTATGGATCTTCGGTTCGAAGGTTTCATAGCGCACGTTCCGGCGCCTGACCCTCCCGGTCCCGATCAGGCAGGCTGAAGGAGCTTATTCCTTCTTCTCTCCCCCGGCCACATCGAGATAACCCCGTTCAATGGCCGTTTCCAGCGCCTTGGCGCCGCTTACCAGCTCTTCGTATACCAGACGGAGGTTGCGGATCTTTTTTACCTGATCCAGCGAGGGGAGATCACCGGAAACTGAATTTGCAACGTCCATCAGTTCTTTCAGGTAATCCCTTCTGGCGCAGGCCACCATCTTCATCACGGGGACCAGATCATCCAGCTTGAGACCGGGAATGGCGGGATTGATGATGTCCTGATTCAGCTGACGCAGGGTCTTGGATATCTCCAACAGCAGCCGACTATGACCGACGGTTTCCATCTCTTCCCCTCCAAGTGGCGGATTGGCGGTGTGGCCCGGAGCCGCATGACGCTCTGCATGAACATGCATGCCATCACCCGATTCAGGCGGTCACCTCTAACAGAGTATAGGACAGAGGACGTGCTAAATATATCCCGAAAAGCTACCTGAAACAAAGGCATACAACCATGACGATCATTTATTCCATAAGAGGAGCAAGCGCTTGGCCGGAACGATCAATTTGTCCCGGGTTGTTATAGAATCGTTCAAGAAATACGGTAGCATGCCGCTACTTAATCTAAGAGTGAACTCAGGCTTCCCACCGGCCATGTAGTCCAAAAACAACCACTGGAGTTCCGAGTGAGTCCATCATCCGCCGCTCACGGCCCAAGAGCCATAGCCCTCATTGCCGACGATGAGCTATCAAACCGGATCATACTGAAAACCCTGCTACGCAAGATCGGCTATGAAGTGGTTGAGGCGGAAAACGGTTACGAGGCGATAAAGCTCTTCCACGCCACCACCCCCAATATCGTCTTCATGGATATCATGATGCCGGAAATGGACGGATTTGAAGCCGTTTCCCGCATCCGCGCCAGTTCCCCCGAACGTTTCGTGCCCGTTATCTTCCTTACCGCCGTAACGGATGATCAGTCCCTGGTGCGCGCCATTGACGTAGGGGGAGATGACTTTATCACCAAGCCCCTCAACCAAGAGGTGTTGAAGGCGAAAATCCGGGCCATGGAGCGTATTGGCCGGCTTCATCAGCAGGTCAGCGCCATGTACGACCGCATGCACCAGGATGAAACCGTGGCGGAGAAGGTGTTCACTGGCGCGGTGGTGGCCGATAATGTGGCCCTGGACACCCTGCAGACCCTGCTCAAACCGGCCGGACTGTTCAGCGGTGACGTCCTGCTCACCGCCTATTCACCCTCGCGCGACCTGAATATCCTGCTGGGGGACTTTACCGGCCACGGTCTGGCGGCAGCCTTGGGCGCCCTGCCCACTTCGGAAGTATTCCGGGCCATGACTAACAAGGGCTTCTCCCCGGTCCAGATCCTGTCCGGCATCAATCAGAAGTTGCTGTCACTGATGCCCACGGGGATGTTCTTCGCCGCCCAATTTGTGTCGGTAAGCAAAAGCCTTAGCCATGTCTCGGTATGTAACTGCGGCATGCCGGATATCCTTTTTCTCAGCGGCGAGGACGGGAGCATCAAGCACCGGGCCACCTCCCTCAGCCTCCCTCTTGGCATCACCGGGGATATCCGCTTCCCGGAGATCATTGAACATGTAAAGATTGAGCGGGGTGACCGCATCATGCTGGTCAGTGACGGCGTCACCGAGGCGGTGAATCCCTACAACGAACAGTATGGACAGGCCCGTTTTGAACAGGCCATCACCCAGCACGGCAGCACTCTGTCCGCCCTGGAGAGCGTAGCCTCGGGACTGGAGGCCTTCTGTCAGGATGCGGAACAGGCTGATGACATCAGCCTGGTGGAAGTGCCCTGTATCCCCGAACTACTGCCCGAGTTCGATACCGCCCTGTTCTCCTCCTCCGCGTCCAGAAAGGGACCCCGCATTCCCGCCTGCGACACCCTGGAGTTCACCCTTACCCTGCGTGGCCAACGCCTGCGCGACGCCGATCCGGTACCCCTGATCATTAATCATATTCAGGAACTGGAGGGCATCAACGGCCATCGGCGCCTGCTCTTCACCATCCTGACCGAACTCTACGTCAATGCGCTTGATCACGGCATACTGCAGCTCGAATCCTCCCTCAAGAGTTCCACCGACGGTTTTAGCCGCTACTACGCGGAACGTGAAAAGCGGCTTCAGACACTGGACAGCGGTCACATCCAGATCTGCGTCCAGACCCACCCGCTGGAAAACGGCGGTGAAGTCCTGATCCAGATTGAGGACAGCGGACCCGGCT
>JBNKPL010000161.1:0-2496 GCA_050295355.1 Sedimenticolaceae bacterium | reverse complement strand
GGCCGATGCAGACCACCGTAACCGCGACGACGAATGCGCCGTTGCGGCGCGGCAGGTGTTCGGCGAGGGCGCTGCCCAATCCGCCGGGGCGGACGTAGGGGGTGGTGAGAAACAGCACGGGCAGGACGGCGCGGGCGAGTACGGGGGCGATGATCAGGGCGTTCCACTCTCCCGCTTTCAGCAGCGTGAAAAGGGCCGCGAACTTGAGCAGCAGTACCAACAGCAACACCACCACCGCCATGGGACCGCAGTAGGGGTCCTTCATGATGGCGAGAGTCTTTTCCTTATCTCCGAGACCGCCGATCCAGGCGTCCGCGCTGTCGGCCAGGCCGTCGAGATGAAGGGCGCCCGTGGCCGTCACCCAGAGGGTCAACAGCAACCCCGCCGCCAGCAGGTCCGGCAGTTGCGTCATCAGGCGGGCAGATCCCACCAGCAACAGGCCGATGAGCAGGCCGATTACGGGGTAGTAGATCACGGAGCGGCCCAGCTCTTCCTCCCGCGGCGCATCGCGTAGGGGGATGGGCAGGGCGGTCATGAATTGCAGGGCGATGAGTAGCGGGCGTAGGTAGTTCATTGGTTGTTTTTCTGGGTTTCAGATACGGGGCCGGAGGCGGAACGTTTACCTATGGTACTGTACATAACGGCATGGGGCTGATCACTGGTTTATGGTTGGGTGGAAAATCTTTTATTTTGACTCCCCCTCCCAGCCTCCCCCACTTGTGGGGGAGGGGCTGCAATGTGGGACGCGAATGCTATGGAGCGAGGCATGGGCCACTTCGATCTCCAACAGGCGTTCCAAAGGATGCCCCGACAGTTCGCAGAGGATCACACGGATCACCCCGCCGTGGGTGATGAGCAACAGCCGCTGACCGGGATGGGCGGTGGTGATCTCCCGCCAGGTGTTCATTACCCGTTGGTGGAACGCCGCGAACGGTTCCCCGCCGGGTGGTGTGCCCGCCACGGGGTCTTTCCAGAAGCGCTCCAACGCCTCGGCATCCTCCGCCCAGATCTCCTTGGCCGTGCGGCCGTCCCAGCGGCCGAAGTCCATCTCCTGCAAACCGTCGGCAATCTCAAATGGGATGGAACGGTGTTTGGCCAGCGCCTTGCCGAATTCGGCGCAGCGGGACAGGGGCGAGGCGATGATCCGGTCCCAGTGATGATCCGATTCCACGGCGGCCCACATCTGTTGCCAGCCCTTTTCCGTGAGCGGATCGTCGGTGACGCCGCGATAGCGGTTGCCACCCTCTGCTTCGCCATGGCGCAGCAGATGGACGCAGGCAGTCACCCGCTCTTCTCCGACACCCCTGCCTCGGCGAAGGTGGCCATGTGGTTATGCAGGGCGCAGGCGTTGCGCAGCAGCGGCAGGGCCACGGCCGCGCCGGAGCCTTCGCCCAGGCGCATACCCAGATCCAGCAGCGGTTGCGCATCCAACGCCGTCAGCACCTTGCGGTGGCCCGGCTCCGCCGAGGTATGGGAGTAGAGGAACCACGCCTCCGCGCCCGGGCAAATCCGCGCCGCCGCCAACGCCGCGACGGATGCGATGAAGCCATCCACCAGCACGGGCAACCCCGACTGTGCGCAGGCGATAAACGCGCCCGCCAGAGCGGCGATCTCGAAACCGCCCAGACGGCGAAGGGCTTCCGTGGGATCGCCGTGATGGGTGCGGTGACAATCCAGCGCGCGGCCGATCACCTGCGCCTTGCGCGATACCCCCGCCGTATCCAGACCCGTTCCCGGCCCGGCGAGCTGGTCCGGGCCGGCATCCATCAGGGCGCAGGCCAGGGCGGCGGCGGCCGTGGTGTTGCCGATGCCCATCTCGCCGCCGATGAATAGCTGCGCGTCAGCGGCCCGTGCGGCCGCGTCTTTGCCGGCCTGGAGGGCCGCGTTGAACTGCTCTTCGTCCATGGCCGGTTGCTGGGTGAAGTTGGCGGTGCCCGGCCCCAGTTGCAGGCTGATCACCCCGTCCAGGGGACCCGTATCCACCACCGTGCCCAGGTTCACCACCTCAAGGGCCGCGCCCAGTTCCCGCGCCAGCACGCTGATGGCCGCGCCGCCACGGGCGAAGTTGCGCACCATCTCGGCGGTCACCTCGCGGGGGAAGGCGGATACCCCCTCTTCGGTGACGCCGTGATCCCCCGCGAAAACGGTGATCTGCACCTTGTCCAGGGAGGGGCGTTCGCTGCCCTGCATGGCGGCCAGTTGGATGGCGAGATCTTCCAGACGGCCCAGCGCCCCGGGGGGTTTGGTGAGGATGCCCTGGCGGGCCTCGGCGGCCTGGCGGGTTTGGTCGTTTGGTTTTGCCACGGGCTTGTTAAGCCATTGGGTTTCGGTCATCAACTTCTCCAATAAAAATCTTCTGCCATGCCAAGAAATCTTACTCGGTTCAACTCCCTCTCCCCCCGGGAGAGGGTTGGGGTGAGGTACAAACCGGTAACATCGTTTACAAATTAAACCGGGTACATGGTTTACAAGTACTGTGCGTTGACAGAGGAGGAG
>JBNKPL010000160.1:0-2499 GCA_050295355.1 Sedimenticolaceae bacterium | reverse complement strand
AGTCGCTGGATGCGGTGGGCGGTGGCAAGCAGGAGATCCAGATTCTCTCGCTGGCGGTATCGGGCCTGAAGCCGGGCATGATTATCGATCAGGATGTGTCCAGTCCCTCCGGGATGCTCTATGTGGCCAAGGGGCAGGAGGTCAGCACTACGCTCTTTTACCGGCTGCTCGGTCTGGAGGAGAGCGGCATGTTGTCTGGGAAGTTGCGGGTGGTGCAGCGCAAACCGTCTGGATGACGCCTGCTGGGTCAGTCAGGTTGCTCTGACTGTTCCTCCCGGATCATTTCGTCATACAGGGCGCGCCAGGCTTCCAGCCGGTCGATCAGGCCGAGCTGTTGCAGATAATCCAGATTGAGCGTGCAGCCGCGGCTCTCTTTCCAGCCGGAACTCACCAGCGCATCGGCGGCATGAACGATGGCCAGGGGGGAGATGGCCTGGCCAGGGGCGCGTTCGGGATGGTGGATAAAGGCCGCCGCCTCCACCACCGTGTCGGAGAAGCCCCACAGCCCCAGCAGGTAGGCGCACACTTCGCTGTGGGTGACGCCGAACCGCTCCTGCTCCGCGTTCTCCAGATGGCGCTGTCCGCGTTCGGCCGCCTCCACCACCTCCCGGTATTCGCGGGGAAAATTGACGGCCAGTACCGCGATCCCCAACCGATGCAGCATTCCGGCGAGCAGACTCTCCTCCTGAAGCGTCCGGTCCTCGCTCTCGGCCGCGGCAATGCGCCTGGCCAGGGAGGCGACCGTCAGGCTGTGCTCCCACAGGCCTTCCAGCGTGAATCCCGGCGCAAAGGGTTTGATGTTCTTGAATTGGGAAAAGATCCCGATGGAGAGCACCAGGGTCTTGAGGGTGTCTAGCCCCAGCAAGGTGGCCGCCTCGGCCGGATTGGTCAGCTTGCGGCCCAGTCCGAAGAAGGCCGAATTGATCAGCTGCAGCGTCTTGGCGGTCATGGCCGGATCCTTGGCGATGATCTCGCCGATCTGCCGCAGCGAGGCGTTGGGGTCGGAGAGCTTGCGGTTGATCTCGGTATAGATCGACGGCAGGGTCGGCAGGGTGCCCAGGCCGGTCACCAGTTTGCGCAGTTTTTCATTGGTCACGATCTCCTGCAGGGCAAAGGTGCGGCGCAGGGTCTTCTCCAGGACCGCGCTGTCGCAGGGCTTGGAAAGATACTGGTGGGCGGTCATCACCGAGTGCAAGGTCAAATTGTCATCGGACTGGCCGGAGAGAATAAAGCGCACCATGCCGGGATAGTCGCGGGCAACGATGTCGAGCAGTTGTTTGCCGTCCATGCCCGGCATGCGCATATCGGTGATCAGGGCGTCGTGAGGATTCTGTTTTAGAATTTCCAGCGCCTCTTCCCCGCTGGAGACAAACGTCATATCCCACTGACTCCGCGCGGAACGCAGGGAACGGCGCAGACCGTCCAGCAAGTGCTGGTCGTCATCCACGAAGAGGATGCGCTTTTTCACCGTCTGCCGCCCGTTCGTGCCCCGAAATGGCGGCGGAGTGTGACTGGCGCAGGGTTTTTCAGGTAGCGGGCAGTGGTCAAGGGAGTTCCTCTGTTTATTGTTACTCCATGGCGGACCATACCAAGCATGCCTGCCATCACGGATGAAATACCGATGGCGTCATCTTCATGCAAAGGTATGGGTTGAGTATATATAACCTGGAGGAAACTTGTGCCGCCATAGGCGGTCAGTAAACGCATCGATAGTATGGTTTTGTCCTTGGCGGGTGCAGATGCGGATGAAAGACTGCCGCCCTTCCCCGGGTTGGCATTTTCCGGTGGTTGGGCCATGCTTATTGGCATTGGATTTTTGAATTGAATAAAAACAGGCCGGGAGGCGGTGATGGGAAAGTTGTTTAAATTTCTGTTTTGGCTCGTCGGGGTGGTGTTGACCCTGCTGGTGGTGGCGGTGGTGGTGCTGCCCATGGTGGTGGATCCCAATGACTACAAAGACGAGATCGTGGCTCAGGTCCAGAACAGTACCGGCCGGACCTTTCGTATTGATGGCGACCTGAAGCTGTCGGTCTTTCCCTGGCTGGGACTGGATATCGGCGGCGTGGAACTGGGCAACGCCAAAGGATTCGGCGATCAACCCTTCGCCAGGGTGAAACAGGCCTCGGTGCGGGTCAAGCTGATGCCGTTGCTGGAGGGCAAGGCGGAAGCGGATGTGATCATTCTCGACGGCGTGGCCCTCAATCTGGTGCGGGCGAAAGACGGGCGCAGCAACTGGGACGACCTGGGTGGCAAGACCGATGCGGCCGAGCAGCCCTCTGGCGGCGCCCCGCTAGCCGAATTGACCATGGGCGGAATCGATATCAGCAATGGCCAGATCCTGTGGGATGACCGGCGGAATGGACAGAAACTCCAGGTGGAACAGCTCAATCTCAAGACCGGCGCCATCGTCGCCGGTCCCGCCGAGGGCGCCATCCAGGTGGATGTGGAGGGCGTGGAGATCGGCGACACCCGCTTTTCCTGGCAAGACCAGGGAAAGAA
>JBNKPL010000159.1:0-2558 GCA_050295355.1 Sedimenticolaceae bacterium | reverse complement strand
CCCACCCAGGAGGGAGGGCGGCTTTGAATATCCAGAAAACAGCACCCCTCTGACCTCTCCATGACCGAACTCTTCCATCAACTCCTCGACTGGGTTGCCCTCCACCCTTACTGGGCCGGGATCATCATCTTCCTGGTGGCCATGGGTGAATCCCTGGCCATCGTGGGCCTGATCGTGCCGGGGGTGGTGATCATGTTCGGCATCGGCGCCCTGGTGGCCACCGGGGCCATCAATTTCTGGACCGCCTTTATCTGGGCGGTGGCCGGGGCGGTGACGGGGGACGGTCTCAGCTTCTGGCTCGGCATCCATCTGCGTGACCGGGTGAACACCCTCTGGCCCTTCAACCGCCACCCCCAGAGCCTGGAACAGGGCATCCGCTTCTTTGAAAAGTACGGCGGCAAGAGTGTCGCCATCGGCCGCTTTTTCGGTCCCGTGCGCGCCGTGATCCCGCTGGTGGCGGGGATGATGAACATGCCCCCGTGGCGCTTCGTCACCGCCAACGTGGCCTCCGCCCTGCTCTGGGCCCCCGCCTACCTGCTGCCGGGCATCGTCTTCGGCGCCTCCCTGGAACTGGCCTCCCAGGTGGCCTTCCGTCTGGTGGTCCTGATCCTGCTGCTGGTGCTGCTGATCTGGTTTACGGTCTGGGTGGTGCGCCTGATCTTTCGTCTCGCCTCCCCCCACGCCACGGCCTGGCTGCAGGGGCTGCTCAACTGGTCCCGCCTGCACCCCTCCTTTACCGAAATCGCCTCCGCCCTGGCCGATCCCAAACATCCCGAGTCGCGCGGCCTGGCCATCCTCGCCACCCTGCTGATCATCGCCGCCGCACTATTCGCCGTCACCCTCGGCGCGGCCCTGAGAAGTTTCGGCACAACGGGCGTGGACGCAACCGTGTTTCAGGCCATGCAGAGCCTGCGCACCCCCTGGGCCGACCACCTGATGCTCTACATCACCCGCCTCGGCGACTCGGCGGTGGTGCTCGCCCTGATCGGCGGGGTGCTCCTGTTTCTGGGCTGGCAGCGCCACTGGCGGCCCATGGTCTACTGGCTGACCGCCGCCGGGTTTGGGCTGTTTGCCTCGGTGATCCTGAAATACGGCCTGCAGATCCCCCGCCCGCCCGCGGGCATCGAAGGGCTCACCCTCTACTCCTTCCCCAGCGGCCACGTACTGCGCACGGTGGTGCTGTACGGTTTTCTCGCCGTCATGATCGCCCGCGCCATGCGCCCCAACTGGCGCTGGCTGGCCTACAGTCTGGCCGGTCTCGTCATGCTGCTGATGGCCGTCTCGCGCCTCTACCTGGGCGCCCACTGGATGTCCGATGTGGTGGGCAGCCTCACCCTGGGGCTGGCGTGGGTATCCCTGCTCGGCATCGCCTACCATCGCCATACCGCCATGGAGACCCACTGGCTAGGACTCACACTGTTCTCCGCAGCACTGATCGCCTCGGCGGCGGGGGTCCGTAACCACCTGAGTCATACGGACGACCTGGCCCGTTACACCCCATCCGTTGCGATCGCACAGATGCCAGCGGCGGATTGGCGGCAAACGGAGTGGCGACAACTCCCGGCCCTGCGCAAAGACACCCGCAACGACAAAAAACACCCGCTGAACATCCAGTACGCGGGAACCCTGGAGACCCTCCAGGCCCATCTGGAACAGAAAGGTTGGCAACCGGCGGAGATGGTAAGCCTGGGCAGCGTTCTCAAACTGCTCTCCCCAAAACTGGAACTGGATCAACTGCCGCTGCTGCCGCAGGTGCATGACGGGCGGCATGAGAGCCTGACCCTGGTAAAGGATGGGGGCGACGGCAAACGTTATGCCATCCGCCTGTGGTCCGCCCATGTGACCCTGACCCCAAACCAGAAGCCTTTGTGGATCGGCAATGTCAGTGAATTGAAGAAAGGGTTGGTGATGAACCTTTTCACCTACCCAGAGACCAGTGACGACTTCAGTACGGCGTTTAGCCTGCTGGAGAAGGACAGCAGCGGTTTGATCCAACAACGGCCGCCAGAAGAGCGGAAGCTGCTGCTTTTACAAACACAGTAAGAACGCTCTCCCGAGGGCGACAGAAACAACCACCATCAATCTATCTTGCCGCCTTCTGTAATAATCTGAAACGCAACAGAAAGCGCCGCCACGATATAAACCATGGTAAACACCGACAGCAGCACAGCCAAAAAACCCAGATATGGAACCAGACTAAGCAGTTGCTCAGGGATCGCCACCACGAGGGGAACTACGACAATAACCACGATCATTAGCGGCTGATGTTTTTCCGTCGCCTTCCAGGAATCGGAGAACGACCAATCCTGATCCGTCGCAATTGCTGGAAATACCAGAGACAGACGCGCTATCAGATAGAGCATAACAAGCACGGAAACCACAACGCCCACAACAGGGATTATCATTGCGAACAATCCGACCGGGATCATGCAAAGCCCCAGCCCAATAGAATACAGAATAAAGTTGAACTCACGCTTTTGCGGGATAGAAAGCCCCCACTCAGCAACGGATTCCGGGCCCAGCAGAATAACCCGATGGGTAATAACCGCAATTACGGC
>JBNKPL010000158.1:0-2620 GCA_050295355.1 Sedimenticolaceae bacterium | reverse complement strand
CGGGTGCGCCCGGCGTGGTGTGTTATCGTCTCGCCAATACCCTGGACGCCATGTGGGGCTACCGCAATGAACGTTATCTCCAGTTCGGCTGGGCCGCGGCCCGTCTGGATGATCTTCTGAATTATCTCCCCGCCCGTCTTACCGCCCTGACCTATGCGCTGCTCGGCGCGAGCGGCCGTGCGTTCGCCTGCTGGCGCGAACAGGCCCCGGCCTGGGAGAGCCCCAACGCGGGTCCCGTGATGGCGGCGGGAGCGGGGGCGTTGCAAATCTCCCTCGGCGGCCCGGCCTGTTATCACGGCGCGTGGCGCGGCCGTCCGCTGCTGGGCGAGGGACGCAAGGCGGACGCGGACGACCCGGAACGGGCCCTGCGCCTGGTGCGCAATGGTGTGATCCTGTGGGCCGTCTTGCTGGCGGGAGGGTTTGCCCTTGCTTGAGCATGGCGGCAATCTGCGGCAGGCGGCGTCTCGTTACGGCATCCCCCTCGCCGATTGGCTGGATCTCTCCACGGGCATCAACCCCGAGGGGTGGCCTGTACAGGATATCCCCCCGCAGGTGTGGTCCCGCCTGCCCGAGGAGGAGGACGGGCTGGAGGCGGCGGCGCGGCGCTATTACCAGACGAACTCATTGCTGCCCGTGGCCGGTTCCCAGGCGGCCATCCAGACCCTGCCGCGGCTACGCACCCCTTGCCGGGTCGGTGTTTTATCCCCCGGATACAGTGAACATGCCCACGCCTGGCGGCAGGCTGGGCATGAGGTGCAGACCATCGAGGCTGCGCAACTGAGTGATGCCGTTTCAAAGCTGGATGTCCTGGTGCTGATTCATCCCAACAATCCCACGGGCGAGCGCTTTTCTCTGCAACAGCTACTGGAGTGGCGGCAGCAACTGGCCTGCCGGGGCGGCTGGCTGCTGGTGGACGAGGCGTTCATGGATGCCACGCCAGACCGTTCGCTGGCGTCCCACGTCGACAAGCCCGGCCTGATCGTGCTGCGCTCCCTGGGCAAGTTCTTCGGCCTGGCGGGCGCTCGGGTGGGGTTCGTGCTGGCGGAACCGCTGCTGCTGGAACGGCTGCGGGCGTTGTTGGGTCCCTGGACCGTGGCCGCGCCCTCCCGCCGGGTGGCGGGGCTGGCGCTGGCGGACAGCGTCTGGCAGCAGCGGGCCCGGTCGCGGTTGCAAGGGGAGGGCGAACGCCTGGCCCGCCTGTTGACCAACCAGGGGCTGGAGCCAGACGGCGGCTGCGCCCTGTTTCAGTGGGTCCGTAACGAAGAGGCGGCGGAGATCCATGACGCCCTGGCGCGCCAGGGGATCTGGACGCGGTTGTTCCGCGAGCCTGCCAGTCTCCGTTTCGGCCTGCCGGGCGTGGAGGCGGAGTGGCAACGCCTGGAAAAGGCGCTGCAACATATCCAGGTGAAGGAGTTATCTCCATGAGCGCCTGTTGTCTCATGGTGCAGGGGACCACCTCGGACGCGGGCAAGAGCACCCTGGCGGCCGCCATCTGTCGAGTGCTTCATCGCAGGGGCATCCGGGTGGCGCCCTTCAAGCCCCAGAACATGGCCCTCAACAGCGCCGTGACCGAAGACGGCGGCGAGATCGGCCGCGCCCAGGCGGTGCAGGCCCAGGCCTGCGGCCTGGCGCCCCATACCGACATGAATCCCATCCTGCTGAAACCCAACTGCGACATCGGTGCCCAGGTGATCGTCCACGGCCGCGCGGTGGGGACCATGGACGCCTGCAGTTATCACGACTACAAGGCGTTCGCCCACCACTCGGTGCTGGAGTCCTATGGACGGTTGTCGAACCAATATGAAGCCATCGTGGTGGAGGGGGCGGGCTCCCCCGCGGAGATCAACCTGCGCGACCGCGACATCGCCAACATGGGCTTCGCCGAGGCGGTGGACTGCCCCGTGATTCTGGTGGCGGATATCGACCGCGGCGGGGTGTTCGCCCACCTGGTGGGCACCCTGGAACTGCTCTCTGAGAGTGAACAGGCGCGGGTGGCCGGCTTCGTCATCAACCGTTTCCGCGGCGACATCGCCCTGCTGCACTCCGGCCTGGAGTGGCTGGAAGAGCGCACGGGCAAACCTGTATTAGGAGTGTTGCCCTATCTGCACGGCCTGCACCTGGAGGCGGAGGACGCCATCCCACGTGATCTGCCTTCCGATGAAACAGAAGGCAAGCTGCGCGTCGTGGTCCCCGTGCTGCCGCGCATCAGTAACCACACCGATTTCGATCCCCTGCGGCTGCATCCGCAGGTGGATCTCCGTTTTGTGGGGCCAAAGGAGGCGATCCCCCCGGCCGACCTCATCATCCTCCCCGGCAGCAAGTCGGTCCGCGCCGATCTTGACTGGATCAAAGCGCAGGGCTGGGCGGACGCGATCCAGCGCCATCTGCGCTACGGCGGAAAACTGATCGGCATCTGCGGCGGCTATCAGATGTTGGGCAAACAGATTCATGATCCCCACGGCATCGAAGGGGAGCCGGGCAGCGGCGGCGGCCTGGGCTGGCTGGATCTGGAGACCACCCTGGAGCCCGGGAAGCAGCTCCGCAATGTGGAGGGTGTACTGGCGTTGGACGACGCGGCGGTCCACGGTTATGAGATTCACGCCGGGGTGAGCCACGGTCC
>JBNKPL010000157.1:0-2629 GCA_050295355.1 Sedimenticolaceae bacterium | reverse complement strand
GGCATTGCCGCTGCCGGAGTAGAAGATATGGTCGTCCTGTTGCGCATTCGGCAGGGCAGCCAAGGCGTCCAGATCAAAGTTGATCTCGGAGCTTGAGATTGCTACCGGGGAGGCAAGACCGCCGTAGAAGAAGGTGTCGTCATCCTCCGATTCCGGGACCGCGCCCTCGAACATCACGCCCACCCGGTAATCGGTGATCATGTTGCTGCCGAAGTTCACGATCATGCGCGGATTCAACCAGTAGCTTCCCACGGTCCCCGCCTGATTGGTGGGGGCGGTCCCGCCGAGGTAGTTGAAAACGGCGGTGTAGTTCTGCAACTTCAGACCATCCAGACTGGCCTGCGCCGTGGGATGGGCGTTGAACATCCAGTGCAGCCGGCCCAGGGGGGCCTCTCCGTCCAGGGATTCCCAGCCGCCCACCCAGGTGCCCCAGGTGGTGCCGCTGGCCGCGTGTTGGCCATAATCGGCCAGGGTGGCGGTTCCACGTCCGGCGCCGCACTCGGCAGCACCGCAATCGGGGTCCGCCGCATCGCGGGCCAGGGTGACAACATTATCGTTTCCACCAACGGATTCCAGACGGATCTCTTGGTCCACGCCATCATGGACGATGGTGCCAGCCCCTCCCCAGATTTCACCCTCTCCGTCCCGGGTGATGGAGGCTCCAGCCACCCCAGAACCCGGGGGTGCGGCATCGTCAGTGGGTGCAGGCGTCTGGGGCAGATTCTCCGGTTCAACAACGGGTTCTTCAACAACGGGTTCGGTTGGGGTGCTGGGCCCGGATGTGGGTTCGCCGCCGCTCGGATTGAGGCCATCACCGCCATCACCGCCATCGCCGCCATCGCCGCCATCGCCGCCGTCACCGCCGTCACCGCCATCACCGCCATCGCCGCCGTCACCGCCGTCACCGCCGTCACCGCCGTCACCGCCATCGCCGCCGTCACCTTTATCGGCTGTGGCGACCATGGCATCGAACTCCTCTTTGGAGATCATGCGCGGTGGAGAGCCGTCGCCGGGATAGATAAAGGCCTGATCGCCATCCAATACAATCTTGCCCCCGTCGCCGGCGGCGTAGATGCCACCCTTGAATACATAGCCGCCCAAGGAGCAGGTGCCCTGACAGACCAGGGTGATTTGGTAGTCGGTGCCGCGGATACCGATGGTGGCCACCGGGGTATCCAGTTGGTAGTTTTCCTTGTTCTTTTTGCCGATCTTGCCTGAGATGGCGCGCAGGCTTCCGCGGACCAGTTTGAATACCGCCTTTTCGCTGCCGTCCTGTTGGCCGGCATAGTGATAGTCGTCGATACGGAATTCGCTGTTGGGCCGCAGGGCGATCAAGCCGCCATCGCTGAAGCGGATCTGGAGGAAGCCGTTGCCGCCAACCCGGACGGTATCGCCCTTGAACACGATATCCCGCCGCTTCAGGCGGCGCTCTGGCTCCCCGGCTAACTGGGCGCTGATCTGGCCGCTCCCGGCAATGACCTGACCTGCTTCCACCAAAGTTGATGCTTCCGCGCCAGTCGGGCACAAAGGAACCAGCAGCAAGCAGAGTAAGAGACTAAGGATCAAATGACGCGGAGATCTGGTCACGGGAGGCTCACTTTCCGTATGAATTGTAAAGGTGGGTTTGGTCTTTACCGAATATAACAAAACCCTATTAAACCGCTTCTTATTGTCTCACGCAACGTTATATTTCAATGAGTTAGGCTGCTTTAACTGGGTGGTGGATGAGCAGACAACAAACTGATCTGGACCGAAAGCGGTTACCTGTTCAATTACATGCGATTAGCATGGAATGTTGATCTTATTGCTGAAGTGTTTTCTGGGTATGAAATTAAAGGGATGGCCGTTGCGCTATCGCGGCCATCCCTTGTTTTTTGCAGACGATGGAATCCCAGGAGAGGTGTGGGGAGGGATATCCTAGTAGTCCTGTTTCATGAGCGAGGTCCCTACGGCGCTGTCGATGTCGTTTCCTCCTTGAACCGCAGGTATGTCGAAGCTGCTGATGGCGTGGAGAGCGCCGGCGCCGACAAAGGAGACGCTGGCATTACCCGCACCCGGGCCGGAACAACCAGAATAGCAGTCGGCACCGAGAACAGCGGCGCTATCGGTAGCAGTCGCGTCAATATCGAAATTGACCATGGAGTTCACTATAGGGGCCGCGCCATCAAAATCTCCAGTGAAAGTGCGAGTGAACCCACCGTGATCGAAGTCGACCGATACGGAGTAACCAGAGATCGTCTGGGTATCGAAATGGACCGTCATGGTGTGCGTGCCAATGGTCCCGAGGCGTCCTTCTGCATCCGTGGGGGTGGTTCCCCCTATGCGGCTGAAAGTGGCCATTCCGCTGTTCGGCATGGAGGTGGTCACGTTGTTGCTGTAGATGTAGTGGGCGCGTCCCACTACCGTCTCGGCCGCACCATTTGTTGTAAACGTCCAGTTACTATTCCACGCGCCCCAGTTGACGCCAACGGTACCATCTCCCCCGTGTTCCACCAGTGTTGCGGTACCCCGGGTGAACTCCAGAGTGTCACCCACGTCTTTGAAAGTTGCGCGCGTGACCACGTTTCCCACGCCGTCGACGGTATTGAGGTAGAACGCCTCGCCATTCAATCCCTGGCGTAGGACCTCT
>JBNKPL010000156.1:0-2671 GCA_050295355.1 Sedimenticolaceae bacterium | reverse complement strand
CGTGGATGAACAACCCCAGTTCATCACCCGTTTGCAGGAGGACGGCAGGGAGGGGGTGGAGGTCCGCCGGGGCCGGCTCAAACTTCTGGCGGAATCGCGCTACCGGGGCGATGTATCCGATCTGCCCGCCATCGGCTGGGGGCGCGAACTCCAGCGGGTGTCGGCGGATCTGCACCTGCCGCCCGGATGGCGGCTGTTTGCGGTGACCGGCGTGGACAACGTCCCCTCATCCTGGATACAGCAGTGGACCCTGTTCGATCTCTTCATCGTCCTGCTGGTCACCCTTACGGTGGGCAAGCTATGGGGCTGGAAGTGGTCCCCGCTGGCGCTGCTCACCCTGGCGCTCACATGGCACGAAGCGGACGCCCCGCAAATGGTCTGGATCTATCTGCTGGCCACCATCGCCCTGCTGCGCGCCATCCCGGCCAACAACCGCTTTTATCGCGTCATCCTCAACGCGCAACGGCTGGGATTCCTGGCGCTGCTGATCATTGCCCTGCCCTTCATGGTGCAACAGGCCCGCGAGGCCCTCTATCCCCAACTGGAACAACTCTGGATCTCGCCGCAAAATTTTGCGCTCGCGCCAAGTGCATCGACCCTGGACGAGGAGATGGTTTTCCAGGCCGAGGGGGCCATGGTTGGAGCCCCGGAACCCGCTGCACCGATGGAGGAGCAAGTCAGGAGGAAAAGCAAGGCGCTGTTGAGCTCCTACGCCTACGACAAGCAACAGCAGGCGCTCAACCAGATCGACCCCACGGCCAATATCCTGACCGGCCCCGGCCTGCCTAATTGGGAGTGGCGCAGCGCCCGCCTGCAGTGGAACGGCCCGGTCGCCGCCGATCAACGCATCGGCCTCTACTTCATCACCCCCGCCATGCAACTGGTGCTCAACTTCCTGACCATCGGCCTGTTGGCGGCCCTCGCCTGGCGTCTCATCGACCGGGGAACCCTCGCCGGGGTCAAGTTGGAGCAGGGGCAGCTTCCACTGTTGCTGCTGCTGGTGCCGTTGCTCTCGGTGACCCCTGAGGGCATGGCCGCACAGTTCCCGCCGCCGGAACTGCTGCAGGAGCTGGAGCAACGGCTGATGGAAAACCCAACGGCCGCGCCACGCGCATCCATGGACGCCCTGACGATCCATGCGCAGGGCCATGACTATCGGGCATCCTTCCAGGTTCAGGCCTTGCAGCAGACGGCGATCCCCTTGCCCATCGACACCTTGCAGACCACGCCCGTGCGGGTACGGATCGACCGCCAGGACGCCAACGCCCGTCTCTACCGTACGCAACAGAACCAGCTCTGGCTGCTGGTTCCCTCGGGGGTGCATCAGGTCGAGCTTGAGGCGCTGTTGCCCGCGGTGGTGCAGTTGCAGATCCCGTTGCCGTTGAAGCCGCACCGAATCACACTGGATATCAATGGCTGGTCGGTGGAGGGCGTGAACCGCGAGGGTGTGCCCGACACGCAACTGAGCCTCACCCGAATCCGGGACGGCAAGGACTCCACCGCGGAGGAGCTGACGCCGACCACGCTGCCGCCCTTCCTGCAGGTGGAGCGCACCCTCCATTTCGGTATCAACTGGGAGGCCGAAACCCGGGTGCGGCGCATCTCTCCGCCGGATTCCAGTCTGTCGGCAAAGATCCCCCTGCTGCCCGGCGCCTCGGTGGTCACCGAAGGTTTCCGCGTGAAAGAGGGGCAGGTGCTGATCAACATGACGCCGGGCCAGCGGGAGGTGGTCTGGCGTTCCCGGCTCGACCCGGTGGACGCGCTGACCCTGACGGCGATGGATGACCCCAGCCTGTTGGAGACCTGGCGCGCCGATATCGGCCCCATCTGGCACGTCACCATCGACGGCATCCCCCCCGTTCACCACCAGGATGCAGGCAGCAACTGGCTGCCCGCTTGGCACCCCTGGCCCGGCGAACAGGTCAGCTTCCAGGTGCGTCGCCCAGACGGTGTTGAGGGCAGCACCACCACCATCGACGAAAGCAAGCTGACGGTGCAGCCGGGCAAGCGCGCCACCGACGCCACCCTCGATATCAGCCTCCGGGCGAGCCAGGGCGGCAAGTACGACCTGCAACTGCCGCCGGGGGTCACGCTGCAATCGGTCAAGATCGACGGAAGCGCCCGGCCCATTCGTCAGGACGGCCGGCTGGTATCGCTGCCTGTGGTGCCGGGAAAACAGCAATACGAAATCAAGTGGCGGGAGATGGCGGGTATCACCGCCGCATGGAAGACGCCCGAATTGAAACTGGGCGGCGGCAGCGTCAACGCCAAATTGAGCGTCACCCTGCCCGGGGACCGTTGGACCCTGTGGGTAAGCGGCCCCAAGCTGGGCCCCGCCGTGCTCTTCTGGGGCGTACTGCTGGTGCTGGCGCTGGCCGCGGCCGTACTCGCCAGGGCCGGGTCCGCCTACCTGCCGCTGGGTTACGTCTCCTGGCTGTTGCTGGGTATCGGACTGTCGCAGGTATCGGTGCTCTCGGGCATTCTGGTGGTGGGCTGGTTCTTCCTGCTGCACTATCGCTACGACATGGCTAGCGCCGAAAACAGCGCGGAGATCCCGAAGTGGCATTTCAACCTGATCCAGATCGGCCTGGTCCTGCTCACCCTCGCCGTCCTCACGGTACTGTTGTGGGTGGTACAGCGGGGGCTGCTCGGCACACCCCGGATGCAGATC
>JBNKPL010000155.1:1168-2683 GCA_050295355.1 Sedimenticolaceae bacterium | reverse complement strand
TTGATGAAGAGCGCCGCCTGGTGGACCTGCCGGGCTACGGCTACGCCAAGGTGGCGGAGAAGGTGAAACGGGAGTGGCAGCAGTCTCTTTCGGACTATCTGGAGAACAGAAAATCCCTGCGCGGCATCATCCTGCTCATGGACGTGCGCCACCCCATGAAGGAGTTCGACCGCCAGATGCTGGAGTGGAGCGAGCACTTTCAAATCCCCGTGCACATCCTGCTGACCAAGGCGGACAAACTGAAAAAAGGTCCGGCGGCAAGCAGCTTGCAGCAACTGCGGAAAGAGACCAAGGCCTATGGCGAAAGGGTATCGGCGCAGCTCTTCTCGGCCCTGAAACGGCAGGGGGTGGATGAGGCCCATGCATTGCTGGATCGGTGGTTGGAGCTGGCTACAGAAGAAAAAGAGAATTAAAGAAAAACCGCAAAGATCGCCAAGTGCGCAAAGCCCCGCTATCCGCGGTTTCGTGGAACCATCCACTCTTTAGCGGTCTTAGCGCCCTTTGCGGTTACGGTATATCCTGAACATAACGCCGCTCTCACTTCAGATCGGCCTACGGTGGATCATCCTGCTGACCAAGGCGGATAAACTAAAGAAGGGACCGGCGGCAAGCAGTCTGCAACGGCTGCGGAAGGAGACCCAGGAGTATGGCGAGCGGGTCTCGGTGCAGCTCTTCTCTTCCCTGAAAAGGCAGGGGGTGGATGAGGCCCATGCATTGCTGGATCGGTGATTGGAGCTGGCTACAGAAGAAAAAGAGAATTAAAGAAAAACCGCAAAGATCGCCAAGTGCGCGAAGCCCCGCTATCCGCGGTTTCGTGGAACCATCCACTCTTTAGCGGTCTTAGCGCCCTTTGCGGTTACGGTATGTCCTGAACATAACGCCGCTCTCACTTCAGATCGGCCTACGGTGGATCATCCTGCACATACGCCGCTCCTGCGCATCCATGCGCCCGCGGCGTACTACCGCCAAGGACGGCGGTTATGCTGGAAACGCAGGAGCAGTTTCCAGTGCGTCTATCCTCGGACATAACACCGCTCTCGCACATCCGTGTGCTCCGCGGCATAAGACCATCCATGGTCAAAAAAAGATCCCGGCGCCTAAGGGGAGTAGAAAGCAGCCGGGATCGGAGCACCCGGCCAGGGGGGCCGGGCTACTGGCCACCCGGGGAAAAGTGGCCAGGCGTCATGATCGACGCACATAAAATGAGACCGGACAATCCTGGAAAAGTTCGCAAAACCATGGCTCATCCTCAACTATTTCGCCCATCGGCCGACACGCTATCTACGGGCCTCGGCTGCGCACTGTTTCGAAATTTCGTCATCCGACAGCACAGCCCATCAAATGGCGCAAATGCTATTAAATACAATAAGTTATATATGACGGAGATGTAATCATGGTCAGATTAACCCTAATGCAGAAATTTCTGTTTCTCGGCAGCGTGTTGGCAGTGGTGTTTCTGGTACTGGTCTCTCTGATTATCAGCGGCATCGAAAATATCGCGGACTCCTCCGACAA
>JBNKPL010000155.1:0-1158 GCA_050295355.1 Sedimenticolaceae bacterium | reverse complement strand
GTGTTGGCAGTGGTGTTTCTGGTACTGGTCTCTCTGATTATCAGCGGCATCGAAAATATCGCGGACTCCTCCGACAAACTTACCCAGCGGGAGATCCCGCTGCTGAACAAGGCCAATGAGCTCAAACTCTCTGTGGTACAGGTGCAGCAGTGGCTCACGGATATCAGCGCCACCCGCGGTCAGGACGGACTCAATGACGGCTTTGAAAACGCGGAAATTAATGCCCGGGAGTTCCGTAAACTGTTGCAGGAGATCATGGTCCTGGACCCGGAACACGAAGCGGAGTACCGACAAATGCTCCCGACCTTCGAGGAGTATTATCGAGTCGGCAAGGAGATGGCCCAGGCCTATGTGGACGAAGGCCCGGCAGGCGGCAACCAGCGCATGGCCGGCTTCGACCAGGTGGCGGAGAAAATCGCCACGCAGGTGGATACCCTGTTGGGTGATGCAAATAAACGCGCCATGGAGCTATACAGCTACCAACAGCATCAACTGAAAACCCGCAGAGCGTCCATTCCCGTCACTTTGGTGATCCTCATTCTCATCACCGCGGTCACTACCTGGGTGCTATACAGCGCCCTGCGAAAACTCCCCAAGGCCATTGAACAGTTTCAGCGCATCTCCCAGGGCGATCTCTCCCAGGCGGATGAGAAGGATTATGGCCACGACGAGATCGGGCAGATCTTCCAGGGCATCTATGACATGAAGGAACACCTGCGTTCGGTGCTGCGCGAGGTTTCGAGTTCCGCCAGCCAACTGGCCACCGCGGCGGAGCAGCTTTCTCAAGTCACCGCCAATACCCAGCACTCCATTCTCAGCCAGCAGGGCGAGATCGACCAGGTGGCCACCGCCATCAACGAGATGACCGCCAACACCCAGGAGGTGGCGAACAACGCGGGCATGGCCGCCGAATCCACCCAGCAGGCGGACGCCGCCGCAACGCAGGGCAACGCCATCGTCTCCACCACCATCCGCTCCATTCAGGACCTCGCCAACGACGTGCAACAGACCGCCGAGGTGATTCAGGCCCTGGAGCAGGATAGCGAAAACATCGGCAGCATCGTCAGCGTCATCGGCGCCATTACGGAACAGACCAACCTGCTGGCCCTGAACGCCGCCATCGAGGCGGCCCGCGCCGGGGAACAGGGGAGAGGCTTC
>JBNKPL010000154.1:0-2761 GCA_050295355.1 Sedimenticolaceae bacterium | reverse complement strand
GCTGGGTTCGGGAGTGCCCGGCCCAGTATCTGTGGGTCCACCGCCGCTTCCGCACCCGGCCCAATCCTGACGATCCGTCGCCCTACAAATGAGAATAAAGGACTTTTTCCTATAAATTCGCTAGGATAGCGGCCTGTTTGCACCCCCCGTATAGCCAGTGAGCACAATCTAGGAGACAAACGACCTTGGCCGATCAACCGCCAAATCTGGAATTTTCCGACAAATATTCCGCGGCCCACGCCCAGGCCTATCGCGAAAAGCACAAGGAGGGGCTGTCGCGGCAGCTATCCAACTGGTGGGAGCATCGCATGGCCCGGCGCGCCCTCGCCATGGCCGGCAATCCAAAATCGCTGCTGGATCTGCCCTGCGGCGCCGGCCGTTTCTGGGCCATGCTGGCGGAGGACCCGGAGCGGGAGCTCTATGCCGCCGATAACAGTGAAAACATGGTGGCGGTGGCGGACCGCAGCCATCCGCCGGAGATACGGGACCGCTTCCGGCTGTTTCAGACCTCCGCCTTCGATATCGATCTCCCGGACGGCGCGGTGGAGGGCGTTTTCTGCATGCGCCTGCTGCACCATATCGGCGATCCGGAAAACCGCCTGCAGATCTATCGTGAGTTTCATCGGGTGGCGCGTGATTCGGTATGTCTCTCCCTCTGGGTGGACGGTAACTACAAGGCATGGCGCCGCCAGCGTCTGGAGGCGCGCCGCGAGGCCAAGTCCTACCAGAACCGTTTCGTGCTGCCGCGGCAACTGGTGGAGTCTGAGTTTGAGCAGGCCGGTTTCCGGATTCAGGGCCATGTGGACTTTCTGCCCGGCTTTGCCATGTGGCGAACCTACATCCTGAAGAAATAGTCCTCTTTCATGATCGTTCTCTCCCGATCGGTGCAGATCTTCCACGGCTGGAAGTTTCGGGTGGACAGCGCCTGGAAAGCGCGCCTGACGGAGATCGGGATCGCTGAGGGGCAGAATTGGACCCAGGTGGTTGGGGATCGGCTCATGTCCTCATCCCCCGCCACCAAGTGCTACCGCACCACCCTGCCTGGCGGCGAGGTGGTCTTCTTCAAGCGCTACGTCTATCCGAAAAAGTTCTGGCTCGAGTTCTGGATGCGGCCGGGCAAGGCGACGGTGGAGACCTGGGCCTACCGACAGCTCAGGGAACTCGGCATCCCCTCCCTGGAGGTGGTGGCCTTTGGCGAACACCGGATCTTCGGTATGCTGATCGCCACCTTCCTGGTGACCCTGGAGGCGCCGCGGACCAAGGAGCTGCGCTCCTTCGCCCAGGAGGAGTGGCTGCAGATGCCGCAGCCGCAGCGGCGGGAGGTTTACCGCGAACTGGCGGGGAAGCTGGTGGAACAGGTGCGCACCGCCCACCGAAACCGTTTTTTTCATCACGACCTCAAGTGGCGCAACATCCTGGTGCAGAGAGAGGGCGAACACTACACCCCGGTCTGGATCGACGCCCCGCGCGCCTCGCGCATGCGATTTCGCGAAGGCCGGGGCGCCATGGTGGATCTGTCGGGGCTGGCGCGCATCGCCATCAGCCTGCTCTCGAAATATGACCGCATGCGTTTTATCTGGCGCTATCTGGAGGGCATGCGCCGGCCCGGCGATGCCAAGAGGCTCTACCAACAGGTGGCGGCACACCTCGGGCGGCGTATGCCGGAGCCGCTGAAGTTGCCCGGTGATGCTGCAAAATAACAAGGAAACGACTTTTATGTGGCTGATGTCTGGCAGTGAATACAAGGCCCTGACCGAACAGGCGCAAGAGCTGGAGCGGGACCGTTTCGGCGTCAAGGTGCTGCTGCTACCGAACGAGCGGATCGTAAAGCTGTTTCGTATCAAGCGCTGGTTTTCACTCTCCGCGATCTACCCCTACTCCTTTCGCTTTCGGCGCAATGCCAGGCGGGTGCGCAGGCTGGGTCTCAGCTCGGTGCAGGTGGAGCGGGTCTTCTACTGTCCCGTCATTGGCCGTCACGGGGTGATCTATCCCCGGCTGGCGGGAGAGACCCTGGCGGAGCTGCTCGGCCGGGAACCGGAGCGGACCGAACTGCTGGAAGAACTGGCCCTGTATATGGCGCAGCTGCATCTGACCGGGGTCTATTTCCGTTCCCTCCATCTGGGCAACGTGCTGCTGCAGTCGCAGGGCGGCCTGGCCCTGATCGATGTGGCCGATATGCGTTTTCGTAACCGGCCCCTGAACGGTAGTGAGCGGGCGCGGAATTTCGGGCATCTGCTGAGGAAGCCCGAGCAGCGGGCGATTATCGAGCAGTTCGGCATGGAGGCATTCCTTGAGCTGTACCGCAGATCGGCCGGCTATTCCGGCCAGCAGATGGAGCCGATCAAGCAGGCCTGTGCTGCTTTGCGCTAACCCGGTTGTCGTTGCGGTTATGTTACTATCCGGTTTTTCATCTACGCCTGCTCTCCAGCCATGAAAGAACTGCCCGATTTCAGCCCCGTCCGAGTCCTTGTGGTCGGCGATGTGATGCTCGACCGTTACTGGCACGGCGGCACCAACCGCATCTCCCCGGAGGCGCCGGTCCCCGTGGTGCGGGTGGAAGAGGAGGAGGGCAGGCCGGGCGGCGCCGGCAACGTGGCCCTCAACATCACCGCCCTGGGCGGCGGCGCGGTCCTCATGGGGCTGACCGGCGACGACGAGATGTCCCGGGTGTTGGAGAAGAGTCTCCACGACCGGGGCGTGGATTGCCGCTTTGAACGTCTGGAGCGGCTGCCCACCATCACCAAGCTGCGCATCATCAGCC
>JBNKPL010000153.1:0-2779 GCA_050295355.1 Sedimenticolaceae bacterium | reverse complement strand
ACCGCCTGGAGGAACTGCGGCGTTACCATCGTGAATACCTGAAACGGTTTCACGATGCGGCGAAAACCGGCATGACCTCCACCCAGTTACAGGAGTACCGGGCCTTTCTGGCCAAGCTGGAACTGGCGATCCATGAACAGGAGAAAGTGGTCAAGCTGGGCCAGCACGAATGTACCGAACGCAAGGAGGAGTGGCAGCAGAAACATGTCCGCACCCAGGTTCTGGACAAGGTGGTCGAGCGTCATCGCAAGGAGGAGCGGAAGGCGGTGGACGTCAGGGAACAGAAAGAGACGGACGACCGGAACCAGCGCAGCATCAAATAATTCCCCGCATCACCCTCAGGACTGTGCTCTACACAGATGCCTGTTCACTGCTGTCCAGTTAACTAGAGGGTTGGGGTGAGGGGATCAAGTAAGAGATAAGCCTCTGTAACGTTTGAAAGTTAACGGGACAGAAGTGATGCCTATTCGGTGAGACATAATTTCAGGCGTTGGCCGCGCTATCTCCCTTCCATAAACCCGGGCGGCCTTTTCCCAGTCAGCATATAGGCGAACGCGATCACTTCGGCGATGACCAGATAGAGCGTCTCCGGGATCTCATCCCCCAGCGGTATCTGGGCCAGCACCGCCACCAACTCCGGATCTTCATGCAGCGGAATACCGTGTTCTTCCGCCAGCGCCAGGATGCGCTCCGCCAACTCCGCCCGCCCCTTGGCGGCGATGCGCGGCGTATTCTCCCCGTCGTAGTGCAGGGCGATGGCCACATCCGGCTGTTTCTGTTTTTTCTCGCTCATGCCTTCTCATCCAGAATCGGTGCCGGGTGCTGGCGCGGCGGCTCCACCTTGAGCTCTTTGCCCTGCTGGGCGCTGAGGTGGGTGACATTCAGCCCGGCGCGGGTCATGGCCTCGTCGAGGAGGGGCAACCGCTCGGAGATGAGTTTGGCGCTCTGGCCCTTCTCCGCGGTGAAGTTGGCGCTGACGTTTTTCTCCTGCAGGGTCAGGCGTGCGGTGACGGGGCCGATGGGTTCGAGATCGAAGTTCAATGCGAGGCGCCAGATCTGACCGCCTTTGCGATCCCGGTCACCCCCTTCCTCCTGCTCCAGGCGGACCAGAAAGTTGTCATAGCCGTTCGGCTGCTGAATCGGCAGCTCGAATTGCCACACCTGCCGGGTACCCTCTTCCGGCGGGAGCGAGGCGAGTTGATGGAGTTGAATCCGGGCCAGGCTGCCCTCGGTCTGCTGCATAGTCTGGGCAAGCAACTGGGAGAGGGCGGATTTCGCCGTGGAGGCGGCAAGCTCCCCCTTTGCCGCCGCCTGCTGCTGTGCGCCGCCTTGCAGCAGCGTATGCAGCTTTTGCAGCAGCAGCAGCAGATTGGCCTTGAGATCGCCGTTTGGAGAGCGTCCGGACGCCAGTGCCGCCTCCAGAAAAAGCCCGGACTGCAGGAAGGCCTGGCGGATGGTTGAGGGCGTTAGGGGGCGGCCGCGTTCTCCCGCGGCGGCTAGGATGTTTTGCAGGACCTGCCGCACCTCCGGTCCGAACGCTTCCGCGCTACGGGTTGGGGAGGACGGGGAGGGTTGCCCGCGCCCGGCGGCTGCCGCCAGGGCGTTCCTCATGGCCTCGGCGGCCATCTGGCCCGGCAGCACCTTTCCCGCGAGTGCGGCGGGCGCCTGCTGCGCGGCTTGCCGCGGCACGCTCCCGGCCAGGTCAGGTTGCAGCTTTTGCAGGAACTCAAAGACCTTTCCCAGGGGTATCTGCCTGGGGAGCAGGGTACGCAGGGCGGCGGCCTGGAGGTCCCGGATGCCGGCCTGTTGCAGCAGCCGCAGTTCAGGAAGCTGGCCGGCCTTTACCACATCCAGAACCAGCTTCTGTCCCGGGGTCAGGGGCAGTTGGGTTTTGGCGAGCACTTCCGCGGAGCCGATCTGCAGGCGGACGCTGTTCTGTTGCGTGGGAGAGAGAACACTGGCATGCAGAATCTGACCCGGCCGCAGGTTCTGCAACAGATTGGTGCGCACGGTCTCAATGACCAGGCGGGGAGTGGCGGTAAGATCCGAAATCTGCATGAAAAGGGCTATATCTTCCTTGGTCGGCTATGGAAATTCATGGTATGAATAGTTTAGCGGCAAACGAACCGCATTATTGAAGCAAGAGAACCTATGACGGAACAAGAGATCGACCGCAGTAAACAGAAGCTGTGGTATGTCAGGCGCAAAGAAAAGATACAGGGGCCTTTCCCCTGCGGAACCGTGCGCCGCTTTGTTCTGCTGGGCCGGGTGGAACTCAGCGATCAGGTGAGCCTGGACAAGAAAACCTGGAAGCCGGTCTCCACCGTCCCCGACGTAGTACCCCCGGAAGTGCGCAAGGCCATGCAGGATG
This sequence comes from Sedimenticolaceae bacterium, assembly GCA_050295355.1. Classification (GTDB taxonomy): domain Bacteria; phylum Pseudomonadota; class Gammaproteobacteria; order Chromatiales; family Chromatiaceae; genus CBFDBF01. The sequence goes on along the minus strand of JBNKPL010000153.1, from coordinate 408 downwards.
GCAACCTCGAAGAGGTGCTGGTCGTGGCCCGCCTGCGGGAGGATGAGCGCACGGGTGCGGACAGGCGCAGTGAAGGTGACTCTTCAGAAAAGTTTGGCCGCCGCGCCACGGATCGCCGACAGGATGAAGATGAACTGGCCAAGAAACACAGGCTGGCGCGAAAACAACTGCGGGAACTGGAAAACAAAAAAAGGAAACAGCGCCCCATATTCGCCCTGATCATGGCCGTTCTGCTGGTCGGCGCGGGGATCGGAGGCGGGATCTATATAGGCGCTCCCGAGGCGATACCCGAGCCGGACTGCGCCGCCCAACCCGCGCCCGGCATCAACTGGCGCAACTGCCGCCTGATCGGTCTGCGTGCGGAAGGCGCGGACATGAGCGGCGCCATCATGAACAACACCATACTGC
>JBNKPL010000152.1:0-2785 GCA_050295355.1 Sedimenticolaceae bacterium | reverse complement strand
GGCGTTTTCCCCGTCCTTTGCCTGTGGAAGAGCGCAGCGACGGCGCCCGGGCGTTCGCCAATCGGCTGCAGAAAAACCGCAAACACCTGGGCCGCTGGCTGAAGCGGGAGGAGATTCGCTGCTACCGCCTCTATGACGCCGACCTGCCCGAGTACGCCCTGGCGGTGGACATCTACGAGGGGGAGAAACGCTGGGTGCATGTGCAGGAGTATCAGGCGCCCGCCAGCATCGATCCGCGCAAGGCGCGCCAACGGCTGCGGGAGGCCATCGGGGTACTGCTGGAAGTGCTGGAGATATCGGAGGAGCAGTTTTTTCTCAAGGTGCGCAAACAGCAGAAGGGGAGCGCCCAGTATGAAAAGCTGGCCTCCACCCGGAAGTTTTATGAAGTAGAGGAGGGAGGCTGCCGCTTCCTGGTGAACTTCGAGGACTATCTCGATACCGGGCTGTTTCTCGATCACCGCATCACCCGCCATCTGCTGGCGGAGCTGGCGGCCGGGAAGCGTTTCCTCAATCTGTTCGGATATACCGGCGCCGCCTCGGTCTATGCGGCCAAAGGGGGCGCCAGCGCCACCACCACCATTGATATGTCCAACACCTACCTCGACTGGGCGCGGCACAATATGTCCCTGAACGGTTTCGAAGAACCGGAGCACCAGTTCGTGCGGGTGGACTGTAGGGAGTGGCTGGCACGCGGCGGGGGCGGAGTGCGTTACGGCCTGATCTTTCTGGACCCGCCCAGCTTCTCCAGCTCCAAACGCATGGAGGGGACGCTGGATATCCAGCGCGACCATGTGGAGCTAATCCGCAACGCGGCGCGGCTGCTGGAGCCGGGTGGGGTGTTGATCTTCTCCAACAACCTGCGCGGTTTCAAAATGGACCGCGAGGCGCTGGCGGAACTAAAGATCGAAGAAATCAGCCGGGAGACCTTGTCGAAGGATTTTGAGCGCAATCCGAAGATTCATAACTGCTGGCGGATTACTCTGTCAGGGTAGTGCAAGCAGCCTGAAGATTTATTGCCACAGAGGGCACGGAGAACACAGAGGCTTGCTGTTGGGTAGATAGACCTCTGTGTGGGAGCCCTGTCCTCATGGCGATGCATCGTGCTAATGGTGGGGTAGGACCCCACCCTACGGCTCTTTCACCACGGGGGTCACAGGGGAACACGGGGTGGAAATGATTTTCTCCGTGAACGCTGTGTGCTCTGTGGCTAAAAACCTGTCGAACACCAGCCCCGGTAGTTGGAACCGTTACAGAAACAGCTCCTGCACTTCCTGCACCTCTTCCGCCACCCCTTCGATGTTGACCACTTCGATCTCGGGCGCCAGACCCACCTTTGCGAAGGCGGGGATGGTGCTCCAGTCCAGCTTGGCCTGGGGATGGTTGGCCGGCAGGGTCTGGAGGCGGGCCACGATTACGATATCCACATAGTCCGCCTCGGAGCCGCCATCGTATAGGACATTCTGGAAGTTGGCCGGCACGGCGGCAAGGGAGGCCGGGAAGTTCCAGGTCTCCATGATCAGTTTTCCCACCGCCGGGCTGAGGTGTTCCAGCATCAGGTCCAGGGTGGCTTCGTCGGTGGCCAGATCGGGTTTGCTGTCCGCCAGCATCAGCACGGGCAGGCTGCCGATGTTGTGGATGAGCCCGGCGAGCATGGCCTGCTCCACATTCAGATGGGGTGTCTGGCGGGCCAGGGCGCGGCTGATGGCGGACACTTGCACGCCCTGTTCCCATACCGCCCGCATCCGTTTGTCCAGCGCATCGGAGGTGGGCTGGAACATCTGCTTTACGGCCAGACTGGTGACAAGATTGCGCACCATAACGTTGCCGAGGCGGGTGACCGCCTGCTGGATGTCTTCGATGGGTACCCGGCCGCGGTAAAGGGGACTATTGGCCACCTGCAGCAGGCGTGCCGCCAGCGCGCCGTCGGTAGAAACGATTTCAGCGATTTGATGGCCGGTAACGTTCTCGTTCTCCAGCGCATCGCGGACACGCAGGGCTACTTCGGGCAGGGTGGGCAGGGTGATCCGGTTCTCCCGGATCTCGGCCTGGAGGATCTCCAGAAACTCTTGTTCACTGATCATGCAGGTCTCCCAAAACCCGTATTGTTATAGGTATTCAGTTTAGCACCGTATGCTGCCGGGAGTATGCGGTCAAACGGCGGACGGTATGATTTATCGGTCCTGCGGTCAGGCATCCAGCGCGTAGGGGAGTTCCAACAGCTCCAGCCTCGGTCCGGACCCGCTGCCCACGGATATATCGCCACGCTCCACGGCGGCGTCCTCTATCACGGCGAGCAGTTCATAGCCGCCGTCGGGGGAGGGCCGCGCATCCACCACCTTGCCGGTCCCCTGGCCCGATTCGTCGCCTGCCGTGGAGTGGAGTTCATCTCCCGGCTGCGGCCGTTCGCCGCCGTCCACCCGGGCGTGGTACATGCGCCGCTTCAGTTTGCCCAGATACTTCATCCGCGCCACCACCTCCTGGCCCACATAGCACCCCTTGTCGAAGCTCACGCCGTCCACCAGTTGCAGGTTGATCATCTGCGGGACGAAGGCCTCGGCGGTGGCGTCATAGACGCTGCCGATCCCGGCGCGGATATCCAGCAGCGCCCAGTGGTCCGCATCCACGGGCGAGGCCTCGGCGGCGCAGTGGCTCCAGGCGGAGATGGCCTGCTCGGCAGGGGCGATGATCTCAAAACGGGGTTCCGTCCCGGGCAGGCGCAAGAGGGTTGTATCACCTTCATGCCTTACTTCCCCGGGTTGTGCCGGAATTTCAGTGTAGAGACGCT
>JBNKPL010000151.1:0-2888 GCA_050295355.1 Sedimenticolaceae bacterium | reverse complement strand
GGGAGTAGATCAGCATGGAGCCGTGGCCGTTGGAGAGCACGAAGCGGTCGCGGTCCGCCCAGTCAGGGTTGGCGGGATTGTGTTTCAGATGATCGTTCCAAAGGGCCTCTGCGATGTCCGCCATACCCATGGGGGCGCCCGGATGGCCGGAGTTCGCTTTCTGCACCGCATCCATGCTCAGGGCACGGACCGCGTTCGCCAGTTCTCTGCGTGAGGGCATATTCTTATTTCCTGATGTGTGTTGTAACTGTAGTAGTGGACTCTTCAGGCCTGACGCAGGCAGAAACCGTCTCGCCAATCGGCTTGGTTGGCGAAAATGAGCTAAATCCAGGGGATCCGCACCTGCCGGGCCGCCGGCAAATCTGCCGCGCCAGAAAGGGGGATTATTCTCCCTGAAAGGGGCATACAGCACAACTGGAACACTAGGCCTGAAGGCGGAATCGGGCAGCGGCGGCGGCCACTACTCCTCACGCCATTTTATGGAACAGCCCATGCTGGGGATCTGCTCCGCGGGACCCCGGCTGGTTGCGGCCACCTCCCTCATGGCCTCGAACAGATCCCTCCGCACATCCGCGGCCGCCGCCTCCTTGCGCGACGCATCCAGCCGCCCACGGTACTGCAGCTCCAGTTTGTCGTTGTAGCCGAAAAAGTCGGGGGTGCAGACCGCGCCGTAGGCCTTCGCCACCTGCTGGGTTTCATCCCACAGATAGGGAAAGGGGAAATCAAACTCCTTAGCCACCCGCGCCATGTTGTCAAAGGAGTCTTCCGGATACTCGGTGGGGTCATTGGATAGTATGGCGGCGCTATTGATGCCCAGTCCCTGTAACTCCCGGGTGTCGCGGACGATGCGGTCCAGGATCGCCTTTACATAGGGGCAGTGGTTGCAGATAAACATCACCAGCAACCCCTTCTCTCCCCGGCACTCGGCCAGGCTCCAGTGGCGGCCGTCCACGCCAACAAGCCGGAAATCCGGCGCCGGCAGGCCAAAATCACATACGGGGGTCTGTAAAGAGACCATATCCCCTCCCCAATTAACGTTATTTCTTCTCCACGAAATGATAGCTGGCAGGTAAAAAATGCCAACCCTGCGGCCACTGGGTAAAAAACACACGGCAACCACTCTGCTCAGGCCTGTGTGAATCGCAAGCCCTAGTAAAGAAACCTGAAATAGCTGTAAAATTCGCTGTTTGACTTGGCCCTTTGGGCGGGTTTTCATTATCCACCAAGATTCAGGCAACTGGACGTAAGGACGTAAACACGATGGCAAACGAATACCTCTTCACCTCGGAGTCGGTTTCCGAGGGACATCCGGACAAGGTCGCCGACCAGATCTCCGACGCGGTCCTGGACGAAATCCTCCGTCAGGACCCCAACCCGGAGCATGCGCGCGTGGCGTGCGAGACCATGGTCAAGACCGGCGTCGCCATCGTTTCCGGCGAAATCACCACCGAGGCGTGGGTGGATCTGGACGAACTGGTGCGCGGCGTGATCTGCGATATCGGCTATACCAGTTCCGACGTGGGTTTCGACGGCAGCACCTGCGCCGTCATGTCGCTGATCGGCAAACAGTCCACCAACATCGCCCAGGGCGTGGACCGCAAATCCCCCGAAGAGCAGGGCGCGGGCGACCAGGGCCTGATGTTCGGCTACGCCACCAACGAGACCGACGTACTGATGCCCGCCCCCATCACCTACGCCCACCGACTGGTGGAGCGTCAGGCCGAGATGCGCAAGGAGCACGTCCTGCCCTGGCTGCGCCCCGACGCCAAGAGCCAGGTAACCTTCCATTACGAAGACGGCAAGGTAAAGGGCGTGGACGCCGTGGTGCTCTCCACCCAGCACGATCCGGATATCGAATATAACCACCTGCGCGAGGCGGTGATGGAGAACATCATCCAGCCCGTGCTGCCCCAGGAGTGGATTCACAGCGGAACCAAGTTCCACATCAACCCCACCGGCTCCTTCGTGATCGGCGGCCCCGTAGGCGACTGCGGACTCACTGGCCGCAAGATCATCGTCGACACCTACGGCGGCATGGCGCGCCACGGCGGCGGCGCCTTCTCGGGCAAGGACCCCTCCAAGGTGGACCGTTCCGCCGCCTACGCTGGACGCTATGTGGCCAAGAACATCGTGGCCGCCGGTCTCGCCGACCGCTGCGAGATCCAGGTCTCTTATGCCATTGGTGTGGCCGAACCCACCTCCATCAGCATCGAGACCTTCGGCACCGCCAAGATCGACGAGGAGAGGATCGCCCAGCTGGTGCAGGAACACTTCGACCTGCGCCCCTACGGCATCATCCGGATGCTGGACCTGATCCGGCCCATCTACCGCAAGACCGCGGCCTACGGCCACTTCGGACGTGAAGAGCCGGAGTTCACCTGGGAACGGACCGACAAGGCCGAGGCCCTGCGCGACGCGGCTGGGCTATAATTTTTTGCCACAGAGGGCACAGAGTTCACTGAGATAAAAAACCTCTGTGTTCTCTGTGCTCTCTGTGGCTAATACAAAATTCTCCCGAGGAGCGCTGCAACCTCTCCATGAGGCCAGGCTCGGGGACGTTATTTTTATAACGGCGCTCATTTTTTATTCCTGTGGAGGAACGAAATATGAACGCTGTAGTGGATAACAATTTCACCGACTACAAGGTCGCCGATCTCTCCCTGGCCGAATGGGGCCGCAAGGAGATCGCCATCGCCGAAACCGAAATGCCGGGCCTGATGGCCATTCGCAAGAAGTACGGTGAGAGCAAACCCCTGACCGGCGCGCGCATCACCGGCTCCCTGCATATGACCATCCAGACCGCGGTGCTGATTGAAACGCTGGTCGAGTTGGGCGCGCAGGTGCGCTGGTGCTCGTGCAACATCTTCTCCACCCAGGACCACGAGATC
>JBNKPL010000150.1:0-2905 GCA_050295355.1 Sedimenticolaceae bacterium | reverse complement strand
CTGACCGGACTGCTGGGCCTGCTGATGGGCCGCCGTCTGTTGGGTAAGTTGCTCACCCTGATCACCCTGCTGAGTCTCTATGCATTGAGCACACCCTTTATCTCCGCCCAGTTATTGTCTGGACTAGAGCAGCGTCACCCCGCCCTTTCACCAGAGAAGCCTGACATCGACTCCGCCGAAGCGATCATCGTATTGGGGGCCGGTATCTACCCCGACACTCCCGAATACGGCGGCGACAGCGTCAGCGCCCCCATGCTGGAGCGGGTCCGTTATGCCGCCTGGCTGCACTTTCGGACCGGCCTGCCCATCATCACCAGCGGCGGCGCCATGGAACCGGACGACACCCCGGCCGCCCGGGCGGCGGCCAAGGTATTGGAAAAGGAGTACGCGGCCAAGGTGCTGACCACTTCCGAGAGAAGCCTCACCACCTGGGAGGAGAGCCGCCACATCAAGGAGTTAATGACCCAGCTGGGAATCCAGAAGATTGTGCTGGTCACCCACGCCTGGCATATGCCGCGCGCCGCTCACACCTTCCGGCAGGCGGGTATCGATCTCGTCCCGGCCCCTACCGCGTTCCAGGGCTGGCCGGAACCAGTGGATGAACTCGCTTCCTGGCTGCCCAAAGCTTGGCTATTCGAACACAGCGTCACGGCGCTGCACGAGTATGTGGGAATCGCCTGGTACAAGGCGCGGGCCTTTATCGATCCTGCTCCCGCCGATACTCCCCCTCAATCACCCGCGGCGAACCCTGCGCAGGCTCCGACGACCCCGGCGGAGACGAGTGAGGCCGGATCACCTGCAACTTCTTGAGCGCCTTGATCACCAGCCATTGACGCAGCTGGGGAATCAGCAGCAGAAAGCCCACCGCATCGGTGAAAAAGCCGGGCAGCAGCAACACCACCCCGGCCACCAGCAACACCAGCCCTTCCAGCATCTCGATGGCGGGGACCTCGCCCCGCGCGGTGGCGTCCCGCACCTTGAGGGCGGTGGAGAACCCCTGCATCCGCACCAGCATCCCGCCCAGCACCGCGGTGAACACCACCAGAAACAGCGTCGGCAGGGGGCCGATGACGCCGCCCACTTCGATCAACCAGTAGAGCTCCAGCAGGGGAATGCCGACGAACAGGGCGAGAAACAGAAACAGTGGATTCACGAAAGCTCCAGGGTTGTGTGGTATTCAGGTAAGGGCAAGGCCTTTTCTATGTGGGGTTATTATGACCCATTGCAACTGCGGCGTAATAATCACACGCTCCTTTTGCGGCCGGCACACCATTCCGGTATCTTTCCGCGATGGCTTCGCAAACCCTGTTACTGCTCTGCAACTGCCCGGACCGGGAGATTGCCCACAAGCTCGCCTCCGAACTGGTGGAGCGGCGCCTGGCCGCCTGCGTAAACCTGCTGCCGGGGGTCACCTCGGTCTACCTGTGGCAGGAACAACTGGAGAGCGCGGAGGAGGTCACCCTGCTAATCAAGACCACCCGCCAGCGCTATGAAGATGTGGAAGCCGCGATTCTGGAACTGCACCCCTATGAACTTCCCGAGATCATCGCAGTCCCTGTAGAGCTGGGATTTTCCGGCTACCTGAACTGGGTGGAAGCGTGCACGGCCAAATGAAGTTACGAAACCGGATTCTGCTCCTGGCCGCGCTCCTTTTTCCCGCCATGGCGCAGGCTGCCGGCTGGTTTGAGGAGGAGCGGAACGGACCGCCCGTGGACCCCTACCAGCTCAGCGCCGAGGTGACATCCTCCGATCGGATCACCCTGCACTGGACCATTGCCGAAGGCACCTATCTCTACCGCGAAAAAATCCGCGTACAGCTGGAACAGGGAGAGGGCGTCGCCCTGGGTGAGATCGCCCTGCCCAAGGCGGTGATCAAGAAAAACGTCCTGCGCCCCGACGGCAGCACGGGCGATTCGGCGATCTATTACCAGCGGCTCGACCTGACAGTCCCGCTGCTTCGCCAAACCGAGGGGGCGGCTGAGATCCAGCTGCGGGCGCACTATCAGGGCTGCGCCGACGAGGGGATCTGTTATCCCCCGGACAACAAGCTGTTCACCTTTTCCCTGCCCCCCGTGGGCGTGGCAATCCCTACCAGCAGCAGCCGACCCGAAACCGCCGCCCCTCCCGCCTCGGAGCAGGACCGCATCGCCGCGCTGCTGGCGGAGGGAGACCTCTGGATCAGCGTGGCCGCCTTCTTCGGTTTCGGCATACTGCTGGCGCTCACCCCCTGCGTCTTCCCCCTGGTCCCCATACTCTCCGGGCTCATCGTGGGACATGGCGAAAATCTCACCCCACGCCGGGGCTTCCTGCTCTCCCTGGTCTATGTGACGGCCATGGCCTCCGCCTATGCCATCGCGGGGGTTATTGCCGGTCTGCTGGGCTTCAACCTGCAGGCCGAGCTGCAAAATCCCTGGTTGCTCTCCGCCTTCGCCCTGCTGTTCATGCTGCTCGCCCTCTCCATGTTCGGCTTCTATGAGCTGCAACTCCCCAGCAGTTGGCAGGGCAAACTGAGGGAACTGAGCAACCACCAAAAGGGCGGAACCTGGCTCGGGGTGGCGGTCATGGGCTTCCTCTCCGCCCTCATCGTGGGCCCCTGCGTGGCGCCGCCCATGGCTGGCGCCCTTCTCTATATCGCCCAGACCGGCGACTGGGTATTAGGCGGATCGGCCTTCTTCGCCCTCGGCCTCGGCATGGGTTCGCCGCTGCTGGTCATCGGCGCCTCCGCCGGCAAACTGCTGCCCCGCGCCGGGGCCTGGATGAACCGGGTGCAGGGGGTATTCGGCGTACTCTTCCTCGCCGTGGCCATCCTGCTGCTGGAACGCATTCTGCCCGTGGCCGTGGCCCTGCTGCTGTGGGGTATGCTGCTGATCGTCTCCTCCATCTACCTGGGCGCCCTGCGCCGCCT
>JBNKPL010000149.1:0-3036 GCA_050295355.1 Sedimenticolaceae bacterium | reverse complement strand
AACAGGACCTCGCGCACCCGGTCGATATCGGAGCCGTAAGCCACCGCCACCTGTACCCGTACTCTGTGTTTTTCGTAGGGACCGCCGCTCTCGTTAATAATCTTGCTGTTGCCCATGATGGAGTTGGGGATGGTGACCTCCACGTCATCACGGGTCAGCAGCCGGGTGCTGCGGATGCCGATATGGGTGACCCGGCCACGCTCACCGCTGTCCAGCACCACAAAATCGCCGATCTTGTAGGGGGCGTCCGCCAGGATAAAGACCCCGGAGAAGAGGTTGGCCAGGGTGTCCTTGGCGGCAAAGCCGATGGCGATACCCGCGATCCCGGCCGAGGCGAACCAGGCGGTCATGTCGATATCCCAGGCGGAGAAGATCAGGTAGGCCGCCAGGGCCACGATCAGCACCAGGGCGAGGTTCTCAAACAGGGTCAGGGTCTGGGAGCGGATCAGGCGGAAGCGATCCCCGGAAAGACTGCTGCGTCGCAGCAGGATACGGGCGAACTGGAGCAGAAAACGGCCCCATATCAGTACCAGCAGGGTTTTCAAGACGGCCAGGAGCGTCCAGCCGAGTTCTTCGGGGAGTTCCAGCAGTACCACGGCCACCGCAATGCCGAGTAACAGGACGCTGTAAAACAGCGGTTTATGGACGATGTCGATGATCTTGTTATCGAGCCGGTTCCGGGTCCTGGCGGTCCACTTTTTCAGTACCCGGCTGATGATCAGGTCGATGGTCTTCGCCAACAGCAGAGACAGGACCAGCACCGCCAGGGCCTGGATGTAGCCCTCTTCCCCGAAGGCCTTCAGATAAGGGGTGTATTCTGCAATCAGCTCTTTCATGCGGGCGTATCCAGTGGCGGGTGGCAAAAGGGCGCATCCGGTTCTTTCGGATGATGACAAAATCGCCCCCAAAGGCCAACCGCGGCTTTCTCATAAACGTCCGATACTGTATCTTTAACCGCCCAATGAGAACCCGGGTAAAAATCTGTGGCATCACCCGTCCCGAGGATGGGTTAACGGCCGTGCGCCATGGCGCCGACGCCATCGGGCTGGTGTTTTATCCGCCCAGTCCGCGGGCGGTGAGCCTGGAGCAGGCGAGCGCCATCACCCGGCTGTTGCCCCCCTTCGTAACGGTGGTGGGGCTATTCGTGAACGCTGCCCGGCAGGAGATCGAACAGGTCCGGTCCGCGACCCGGCTGGATCTGCTGCAGTTTCACGGCGACGAAAGCCACGCCGAGTGTACGGGACACGGTCTGCCCTATATCAAGGTGATACGGATGCGGCCGGAGGTGGATCTGCACCAGGAGCGGGAGCGCTTTCCCGATGCTTCCGGGCTGTTGCTGGATACCTACGAGAAGGGCAAGCCCGGCGGTACCGGCAGCACCTTCGAGTGGGAGCGGATTCCAGCGGATCTCGCGCCCGGGATCGTGCTCGCGGGAGGACTGAATTCGGACAATGTGGAACAGGCGATCCGTCAGGTCGGCCCCTATGCGGTGGATGTGAGCGGCGGGGTGGAACGGGAGAAGGGCATCAAGGACGGCGAGAAGATTGCGGCATTTATACGAGGTGTAGAGCGTGCCAACCGATAACAAGACAGATTTCAGCAAGATGCCGGATGATCGAGGCCATTTTGGCCCCTACGGCGGCATTTTCGTGGCTGAAACCCTGATGGAGCCGCTCGAAGAGCTGCGCCTGGCCTATGAGAAGTACATGCAGGATGAGGCCTTTCTGGCGGAACTGGATGCCGACCTGAAACATTACGTGGGCCGTCCGTCCCCCATCTATCATGCCGAGCGCTGGAGCCGTCAGGTGGGCGGCGCCCAGATCTACCTCAAGCGGGAAGACCTGAACCATACGGGCGCCCACAAGGTGAACAACACCATCGGCCAGGCCCTGCTGGCGCGGCGCATGGGCAAGACCCGCATTATCGCCGAGACCGGCGCGGGTCAGCACGGGGTGGCCACCGCCACGGTGGCGGCCCGTCTCGGCCTGGAGTGCGTGGTCTACATGGGGGCGGTGGACATCGCCCGTCAGGAGGCCAATGTCTACCGTATGAAACTGCTCGGCGCGGAGGTGGTGGGCGTGGAGTCCGGCTCCAAGACGCTAAAAGATGCCCTCAACGAGGCCATGCGCGACTGGGTGACCAACGTGGACAACACCTTCTACATCATCGGTACGGTGGCGGGACCGCACCCCTATCCGGCCATGGTGCGGGATTTCCAGGCGGTCATCGGCCGCGAATCCAAAGAGCAGATGATGGAACAGGCGGGACGACTCCCCGATGCCCTGGTGGCCTGCGTGGGCGGCGGCTCCAACGCCATCGGCCTGTTTCACCCCTTCCTGGATGATGAGCAGGTGGCCATCTACGGCGTGGAGGCGGCCGGGGACGGCCTCGACAGCGGCAACCACGCGGCGCCGCTCTGCGCGGGTACCCCCGGCGTGTTGCACGGCAACCGCACCTATTTGATGGAAGATCCGAACGGACAGATCATCGAGACCCACTCCATCTCCGCGGGACTCGACTACCCCGGGGTGGGGCCGGAACACGCCTGGCTCAAGGACACGGGGCGGGCGAACTACGTCGCCATCACCGATGAGGAGGCGATGGGGGCGTTTCACGCCCTGACACGGATCGAGGGTATCATCCCCGCCCTGGAATCGAGCCATGCCTTGGCCTATGCGGCCAAACTGGCCGCCGGGATGGACCCCGACCAGATCGTGCTGGTCAATCTTTCCGGCCGGGGCGACAAGGATATGCACACCGTGGCCGCGCGCGAGGGGATTCGGATATGAGCCGTATCGAGAGCTGTTTCCAGAAGCTGAAGGCGCAGGGGCGCACCGCCCTGATCCCCTTTGTCACCGCTGGCGATCCGCAACCCGGGGTCACGGTGCCCCTGATGCACGCCATGGTGGAGGCGGGCGCCGATCGATGAGACAGGGGCATCGCTGGTATGGGCCAGCTGGAGTGGGCCGACCTGAAGGTACAGTGTGGTTTTTCATTTATTCAAACGGGTTTGAATTGACTCGGTGAAAAGACAGA
>JBNKPL010000148.1:0-3273 GCA_050295355.1 Sedimenticolaceae bacterium | reverse complement strand
TGCCCTTTATCACCGAGGAGATCTGGCAACGGGTGGCGCCTTTGGCGGGTGTCTCTGGTGAAACTATTATGATCCAACCCTTCCCCGTGGCGGACGAATCACGTATCGATTCGGATGCGGTCGCGGAGATGGAGTGGGTCAAGCAGTTCATCCTCGGCATCCGCCAGATCAAGGGCGAGATGAACATCGCCCCGGGCAAACCCGTGCCCGTGCTGCTCTCCCACGCATCCGATTCGGATCAGGCGTGGGCGGAGAAACACCGCGCCTATCTCGACTTCCTGGCCCGCACCGAGTCCATCGAGGTGCTGCCCGAGGGAGATGAAGGCCCTGAGTCCGCCACCGCCCTGGTGGGCGACATGAAGGTGCTGATCCCCATGGCCGGCCTGATCGACAAGGAGGCGGAACTGGCGCGTCTGGAAAAAGAGCTGGGCAAACTCAAGGCCGAAGCGGAACGGGTGGAGAAGAAGCTCTCCAATCCCAGCTTCACGGACAAGGCGCCGGAAGCGGTGGTGCAGAAAGAGCGCGCCAAACTGGAAGAGGCCAAGTCCGCGCTGGCGAAGCTGGATGAGCAGGCGGCCAAGATCCGTAGCCTGTAGATTTACTGCCACAGAGGTCACAGAGAACCGCGATTACTAACTCTGTGAACCTCTGTGTCCTCTGTGGCTAAATTTCTTTTCTTTAGGGCCGGCGTTAAGAGCGCTTCAGCACCAGCGTGGTCATGTCGTCCGACTGCCCCGCCTCACCCACGAAACGGCGCACCGCCGTGAACAGTTCATCAAGCATCCCGGCCGCGTCTTTTCCCCCATCGGCAGCCAGGACCTCCATCATGCGTTGCTCGGAAAACTGCTCCCGTTCGCGGTTGAAGGCCTCGGTAATGCCATCCGTGTAAAGCACCAGGGCATCGCCCGGCTGCAGGGTGACGGTGGTTCGTTTGTACGGCAGCTCCTCCGCCACGCCCAGCACCACGCTCTTTCCGCCCTCCAGCGGTTCCACTCCCTTTCCGTCCCCATGCACCAGTAACGGATGCTGGTGGCCGCCGTTGGAGAACTCCAGTTGCCAGCTATTCATATCCAGCACCAGATAGACCACCGACACGAACATGGCGGGTATGCGGTGGTGGCATAACACCTTGTTGGCCTGATCGAGACATTCATCAGGGGCGACCCCGGCCAAGGCGATGGTGCGGATCAGGGTGCGCGCCACCGCCATGAAAAAGGCGGCGGGAATCCCCTTGCCCGACACATCCGCCATGACGATACCGAGATGGTCGCGGTCGATGGGAAATACGTCATAGAAATCACCGCTCATCTCCTTGGCCGGGTCCAGGGAGGCGGCCATATCCAGTTCCGGATGGAACGGAAAGCTGCGGGGGATGATGCGACGCTGGATATCGCCCGCGATATCCACCTCCTTGCGCAGGGCCGCCAGTTCCGCCTCATTGCGCCACGCCTTGCGGCGTTCCTCGGTCCGTTTATGCACCTTGTGGATGGTGGCAATGAGGTCATCGGCCGTTACGGGCTTGGTGAGAAAATCCGCCGCACCCTTGTTCATGGCCTTGCGAATCAAATCCAAATCGTCGGTCTCAAAGAGCGCGATGCGCGGCACCCGCACCTTGCGTCCCTTCAGCTTGTGGAACAGCTCCATGCCGCTGATGTCCGGCCGGTCGATGGAGACAATGGCCACATCCAGATCGGTAACCGTGGTCAGGATCTCCAGGGCCTCATCATCATTCGCGGCAAACAGAAACTCTTCCCCGCCATCACCATGGCGCGGGATCTCACTGCAGAGTTGCCGCAGGGCGGGATTGTCATCCACCAGGAGTGTTTTGGGCATATCGATTATAGGGAAATTGTTATTTCACCATAGAGTACACTTAATTTAGCCGAAACCAGAAACATTCCTGCGCTGTCTACTGATGATATGCAGCCTCATTCGAATCTAACCGCCAGCGTTACTCCAGCCGGAAGAGAGATCCGGATAGTGCTACTCGTTTTGTTTACAGTAGCGTCCCTTCTCTCCCCATCCGGATACGGGGATGAAGCGAAATCTCCCCTGGAGCAAGGGCAACAACCGGCGCCACTGCCGGAAGAAAACACGGTTGCCTGGGATATTGCACGGTTTCTACAGGGCCGGACCCCAATGAAGGGTGAACACACCCTGATGCTGGACGCCCTGCAGGCCTTCTATTCCGCGCGCCTCTACCAGCCCGTGTGGTGCCTGACCCATGGTCCCCAGTGGAAGGCCCGATCCCTGCTGGCGGCCCTCGCCACGGCGGGCAACGAGGGGCTGAATCCCTCCGACTACGACACCAATACCTTTGAATGGTACTGCGCCAGCCCGCACCGAGAGGACAAGGCAAGGGCCGATCTGCTGCTAACGAATGCCTTCCTTGAATACAGCCGCGATCTCTATGCCGGACGTCTTGATCCGAGACAGGTGGGTACCGAGTGGTACATCGAACCACCCGAGGTGGATTGGATTGCCCTTCTGAACGGTTATCTTGAGGCGGCAGACCCGGCCCTGTTTCTACGCGACCTGGCGCCGCCCCATAAGGGCTATGCGGCATTGCGCACGGCCCTCCATAAATACCAGGAACTCCTGAAGGCGGGTGACTGGCCCATCGTGGCGGACGGACCGCTCATCCGGCCCGGAGAGCATCACGAGGCCATCCCGCTGGTTCGTGAGCGGCTGGCGCGTGAAAAGGCCTACACCCCGCCTCCCTCCATCACCGATGCCGAGCAGTACGACCCTGGTCTGGTAGCGGCGGTAACGCGGTTTCAACAGCGCCACGGCCTGAAAGAGGACGGCATCATCGGCGCCCGCACCCGGCAGGCCCTCAACGTCTCCCTGCCCACCCGCATTGAGCAGCTGAAACTCAACATGGAACGCTGGCGCTGGATGCCGAGAAGCCTGGAGCCACGTTATCTCCGCGTCAATCTCGCATCGTTCGAGCTGGAACTGGTGGATCAGGGTCAGCCCCAACTTCGCATGCGCACCATCAGCGGACGCAGGGACCGCACCACCCCCGCCTTTAAAAGCCGGTTGAACCGCATCGTGTTCAATCCCACCTGGACGGTCCCGTTCCGCATCGCGGTGGAGGACCTGTTGCCGAATCAACAGAAAGATCCGGACTATCTGGCTGGTAAACAGATCGACGTCTTCCAGCGAATCAACGGAGAGCACATCCAGCTGGACCCCAACAGCATCGACTGGAGCCAGTACAGCAAAAACTACTTTCCCTTCCAGCTTCGTCAGCGGGCCGGTCCCCACAAC
>JBNKPL010000147.1:0-3321 GCA_050295355.1 Sedimenticolaceae bacterium | reverse complement strand
AGACCCTGCGTGAAATCGAGCGCACCATGCGGGACGTGCAGGATGTGATGTTCAATAACGCCGTGTTCCGCAAACGCGCCGTGGGCCTGGGGTATATCGACCCGGCGATCATGGAGAGTTACGGCGTCACCGGCCCCAGCGCCCGCGCGGGCGGTGTGGTCAAGGATGTGCGCAAGGATCACCCCTATCTGGTCTATCCACAGCTGGATTTCGAGCCAGTGAGCGGCACCGATTCCGACGCCTTCACCCGCGCCGATGTGCGCCGCCGCGACGTCATGGTCTCCATTGATCTCATTCGCCAGATCCTGGCGCGGATGCCACAAGAGGGTCCGCTGATGGCCGAGACCCCCAACGTGCTGCACTGGAAGATCCCGCGTGGTGAAACCTACATACGCGGTGAATGCTCGCGCGGCGAGTATGGCTACTACGTGGTTACCGACGGCAGCGGATACCCGCGCCGGATCAATGTGCGCGGTCCCTCCTATACCCACGCCATGGCGCTGCTGGAGCGGCTGATCGTAAACGTGAACATTGCCGACGTGGCCGGGCTGATGGTGTCGCTGCACACCTACCCGCCGGAGATCGAGCGATGAGCGTGCGCAATCTCCTCTCGCCCTTCACCGCGTGGAAATATCTGTTCCGCGATCCCGTGACTATCCGCGATCCGCTCACCGAGCGGCCCGGCGCCGAGCGCTATCGCGGCTTCCACCAGAACGACGCGGACAAGTGTATCGGCTGCGGGACCTGTGAAGTCATCTGCCAGAACGGCGCCATCGATATGGTGCCGGCGCATGAAACCAGACTGGGTGATTCGGGCCTGCGCCCACGCATCGACTACGGCCGCTGCTGCTGGTGCGCGCTCTGTGTGGATGTCTGCATGACCGGCTCGTTGTCCATGTCCAACGAGTACAAATGGGTGGAGATCGATCCGGACGCCTTCCGTTTCATTCCTGGCGTCGATGCCAAACATTGGGACGATGCGGAACTCGGCTACCGCCGTCCCGAAGGGCACCGCCTGACGGGAGTGATCCGTGAACACATGGGTGAGATGGGGCCGGAGCAACGCATCGGTAACTTTAATGAGATCGTGCACGGCTACGACATCGCCCAGGCCAGACGGGAGGCGGACCGTTGCGTCGCCTGCGGTATTTGCGTCGCCACCTGTCCCACCCACATGGCCATCCCGCAATATATCGAGGCCATCCGTGATGGCGATTACCAGCGCGGCGTGGAACTGCTGTACGACTCCAATCCGTTCTCGGGTATCTGCGGCCGGGTCTGCACCCACCGCTGCGAAACCTCTTGCGCCGCCGCCCATGAGGGCGATCCTATCGCCATCCGCTGGCTCAAGCGCCACATCATGGATCAGGTGTCGGTGGAGCAGATTCGCAAGGCCATCGGTGAGCCCGCCCCCGCCACTGGCAAAAAGGTAGCCATCATCGGCGGCGGACCGTCCGGTCTTACCGCCGCCTTCGACCTGGCGAAACGGGGACACTCCGTTACCGTATTCGAGGCCCAGGACAAACCGGGCGGCATGACGCGCTGGGGTATCCCCGCGTACCGACTGCCCTATGACATCATCGACCAGGACGTGGATATGATCCGCTCCCTGGGGGTGGAGATCCGCTGCAACACCCGCGTCGGCAGCGATGTGACCCTGGAAGAACTGCACTCGAATCACGATGCGGTGTTGATCGCCCTCGGTCTGCAACTGGGCCGCGCCACGCGCGTGCCCGGCACCGATCACCCGGACGTAAGAAGGTCGGTGGATCTGCTGCGCCAGGCCACGGCGGGAGAAGATTTCGGTACGCCGCGCAGTGCGGTAGTCATTGGCGGCGGCAACGTGGCCATGGACATCGCCCGCACCCTGGCGCGTCTGCAAAAACAGCAATACGGCGAGGTAAAGATCACGGTAACGGCGCTGGAGGACTTCGACCATTTCCTGGCCGACCCGGATGAGGTCAAAGAGGCCAGGGAAGAGGGTATAGAAATTTTCGACGCCCGCGGTCCGCAGCAGGTGGTGATCGAAAACGACAAGGTGACGGGATTGACCACCTGGCATGTCAAATCGATCTTCGACGAACAGGGCCGTTTCGCGCCGAGCTATGACGAAAGCGACGAGCAGTTCCATGTGGGAGAGATGGTGATCGAGGCCATCGGTCAGATGAGCGACACGGCGCTGTTGGGCGACGAACTCACCGAAAGACTGGAGTGGAACCGCGGTCGCCTGCAGGTGGACGATGGCGGCCGCAGCAGCGAGGATTGGCTGTGGGCGGCGGGCGACATGGTGCGTGGTCCGGACGTGGTGTCGGCCGTGGCCGACGGCCACCGTGTAGCCGCCAGCATCCATGAATCATTGACCAAAACAACGGAGGGTTAGCCATGGTCCATGAAGGAAGTCCCCACGGTAAAGACCGGCTGGAGGGCAAGACCAGCATCCGCGAGATCCTGGAGGTCGCCATCGGTTTTGAACGGGTTGCCCGTGACTTCTATACCGACCTGATCCCGAAGGTCAGCAAGCGCATCCGCTATCTGGCCGAAGAGTTTGCCGAAGAGGAACAGCGGCATGTGGACCTGTTCACGGATCTGGCCGGACGCGAGGATCTCACGGCACAGATCGAAAAGGAGATCGCCCGCCCCACCACCGACAGCAAGTTCTCCGACTGTCTGCACGTCCCGGAACTGGGCGAACAGCCGGACGATCAGGAGGTATTGCTATATGCCATAGGCCGTGAACACACCGCCATGCTGCACTATGGAGAATTGGCGGAGACCGCGCCCGCAGGAGACATCCGCGACCTGTTTCGTTATCTGGCCAACGAAGAGACCAAGCATAAGATCGAACTGGAAAAGCTCTACTACGAAATCGTGCATAGCGGAGGGGTGTAGCCATTAAGTGATACTAAGGATCACTACTGCCCCCTCTTTCCCCTCTCCCTCAGGGAGAGGGTTAGGGTGAGGGGATCAATAAGAGATAAGGCTCTGTTTTGTATATCCCCTCATCCTGTCCTTCCACCCTCCGGGTATCGAGATCCCGGATGGGAGAAGGGACCGCAGTTTGGCCCTTCTCATGTATATCAAATTACTGATGGTTGTTTCACATATACTACGCTATGGACTTAGCGCCAATATTTGAAAATTAACGGGACAGCAGTGACTACGGATAGAGAATCGAAAATGTCTACACTCGCGGAAACACCTGAGCCACCGTACTACGCGGTCATTTTCACCTCGCTACGAACCGAAGGCGATAACGGCTACGCCGAAGCGGCAAACCAGATACTGGAGCTGGCCTCCCAGCAACCCGGCTTTCTAGGCTTT
>JBNKPL010000146.1:0-3470 GCA_050295355.1 Sedimenticolaceae bacterium | reverse complement strand
CCCGCAACGCCTTTCTGGACGAGATGAAGCGTTGCGAACAACTGGGCCTGAAGCTGCTCAACTTCCATCCCGGCAGCCACCTGCGCAAGATCTCCGAGGAGCAGAGCCTCGCCATCGTCGCCGAGTCCCTCAACTGGGCGCTGAAACAGACCGCAGGAGTCACGGCGGTAATCGAGAACACCGCCGGCCAAGGCTCTAATCTGGGTTACCGCTTTGAGCATCTGGCCGCCATCATCGACCAGGTGGAGGACAAATCCCGCATCGGCGTCTGCCTCGACACCTGCCACACCTTCACCGCCGGCTACGACCTGCGCACCAAAGAGGCCTGCGACGCCACCTTTGCCGAGTTCGGCCACATCGTAGGGTTCCAATACCTGCGCGGCATGCACCTCAACGACGCCAAGCCGGACCTGGGCTCACGGGTAGACCGCCACCACAGCCTGGGGCAGGGGAAACTGGGTTGGGAGCCGTTCCGCTACATCATGAACGATGCGCGGTTTGAGGAGATCCCCATGGTGCTGGAGACCATCGATGAGACCATCTGGGCGGAAGAGATTCAGCAGCTTTATGGATTGATCGAATCCTGACATTGCCACAGAGGCACAGAGATCACAGAGAAATACAGATTTCTGGAGAGAACGACAGAATGATCAATTGAGCACGGCTTTCGTTTAGTAACACAAACAAACTCCGTGCGCTCTGTGTCTCTATGGCTATAAATTTATCGGGTAGACCTGCTACACCCTGGAATGCCGACAGACCTCGTCCCCCCGCATATCGTCAAGGGTGATGATGTCGAACTTCTCGCTCTCCTCCAGCACCGTGTTGTCAAACTTCGCCCGGGCCTCATCCTGGCTACACTCGCCCAGGTATTCCACATGGGTGCATCTGGAGTCGGAGTGCCAATAGCAGTGAAGGAAATATTGCTGCATCTTCATACCCCCGCGATATCAGCGGAGAACAGATCCTTCCCCGCTTTTTGTAGGAATAGTCCAATGTATAGAACAGGTTATAAGAATATTCAAGTAATTTCTTTCAAAAGAGATTCTTTCTTATTGTTTTAAATAGTATTTTTTTCATTGAATATTTGACGGATTCCCATGTGCGCGGGCCTCTCTGCCCGGGTCTCACACCTTTCGCAGGGGTTCGAACAGCCCATAGCCCCACTGCCGAATGGCCAACACCACGGTGGTCCCCTTTCGTTTATCCAGCGGCAGCTGCACATCGTCGTTGTTGAGTTCATCGAACTCCCGCGCCAGTTGCTCCATCTTGCGCTGAAAGACGGCGTTGGAACTGTCGGCAATCATGCCGTTGACCACGATCAGCCGCTCGTTCTCCTTGTCGAAGCGGGAACGGAAGAAATCGGCCTCCAGCTTCTCCTGGAAGAAACGCTGGATGGGGCCGTTCTCCTGCCATTTGAAATTGGTCGATACCCGCAGCTTGATGCGGTTGCCGGGCAGCAGTTCGATCAGCCCCAGACGGTCCAGCCGGGCCAGGTGGTTGATGCAGCGGTGCTCTGTGAGGTGGAAGTGCTCCATCATCTCCGTCATGGTCCAGCGGTTGAGAGCGCACACCGTGATCAGAAGCAGTTCCAGATCGCTGGCGATCTCCTGCTCCTGCTCCAGGTTCAAGCCCTGCATCAGGCCGCGTGTGCCCTCGTTCATCATCTGCACCAGGTCGGAGATCTCCATCTCCATCATCTGGCAGGTCTGATCCAGGCGCTGCAGGGAGAAGCTCTTTTCCGAAAACAGCCGTTTCACGCTGGCCTCGGAAAGTTCAAGATGGCGCGCCACGTCCTGATAGGTCTTGCCGTGGGCCTTGAGGGCCTTTTTCAGGGTATCGATCAATTGCTGGGTCTGGGCCATGGGTGATCTCCAGGTTTGCTGAGGTGTGCCCTACACTCCCTTTTCACCACAGGGGGCACAGGGGAGCACAGGGCAAAAAACTGTTTCTCTGTGTACCCCTGCGACCCCTGTGGTAAAAAAGCAGGTCCGTTTACGCACACGGAGTGAGTTCTGTTCGCTCCATGCTGTTTTCTGCACTTACATACAGAACGTATAAAAATACGATACCATGCGTCGGAAAGAATGTAACGAATGGATTTACGGTTGCGAATCCTACGCCTCAGGGCTAGCTTTGAGACCGTAATCAGACTTTGGGGAACCTGTCATGAACCGGATTTTCAAGCTCACGGGATTTCTGCCTTTTCTCGCGATCCTCTTTCTCAACGCCTTCGTGGACCTGGGCCACAAAATCGTCATCCAGAACACCATCTTCAAGATCCATGACGGTCATATCCAGATCATCCTCACCGCCATCGTCAATGGCCTGATCCTGCTCCCCTTTGTCCTGCTCTTCACCCCGGCCGGGTTTCTCTCTGACCGCTACCGCAAACCCCGGGTGATGCAGGTGAGCGCCCTGGTGGCGGTGGTCCTGACCCTGCTGATCACTCTCTCCTACTACTTCGGCTGGTACTGGACCTCCTTCGCGCTGACCTTCCTGCTGGCCACCCAGAGCGCCCTCTACTCGCCCGCGAAATACGGCTATATCAAGGAGCTGGCCGGCAATGAGCAGCTCACCTTCGCCAACGCCGCCGTACAGGCGGTGACCATCATCGCCATCCTCAGCGGCATCTTCGCCTTCTCCCTGCTGTTTGAGCAGTTCCTCAGCGGCGCGAGCTACCAGAACGAATCCCAACTGCTGCAGGCCATCGCCCCCGTGGGCTGGATGCTGGTGATCTGTTCCCTGCTGGAGTTCGCCCTCACCTTCCGCCTCCCCATGCAAACGGCGGGGCAGGAACAGCCCTTCGACTGGAAGCGCTACGGCCAGGGCGGCTATCTGGCCGAGAACCTGCGCACCATCCGCGGCAACCGGGTGATCTGGCTCTCCATCGTCGGACTCTCCGTGTTCTGGGGGATCTCCCAGGTGGTGCTCGCCGCCTTCCCCGCCTTCGCCAAGGAGGTGTTGCTGGAGATGGACACCCGCGTGGTACAGGGCCTGCTCGCCGCCTCGGGCATCGGTATCATGATCGGCTCCGTGCTGGCGGGAAAGGCCTCCAAGCACCACATCGAGACCGGGCTGCTGCCCGTGGGCGCGGCGGGGGTGGTGATCTCCCTGTTCCTGCTGCCGCAACTGGATTCCAGAACGCTTATGGCCCTGGATATCCTCGCCTTCGGGGTCTTTGGCGGCCTCTTTATCGTGCCCCTCAACGCCCTGATCCAGTTCCACGCCCGGGACGAGCAGCTCGGCACCGTGCTGGCGGGCAACAACTGGATCCAGAACATCGTCATGCTCTCGTTCCTGGGGCTGACGGTGGGGTTCGCCCTCTCGGGCACTGGCAGCATCGGGTTGCTCTATCTCACCACCCTGGTGGCCCTGATCGGCGCCATCTACACCCTCTATCAGCTGCCCCAGTCCCTGGTCCGCTACCTGACCGCCCTGCTCTTCTCCGTCCGCTACCGGGTCCGCAT
>JBNKPL010000145.1:0-3538 GCA_050295355.1 Sedimenticolaceae bacterium | reverse complement strand
CAGAGGACACAGAGAACACGGAGAGTTTTTCAGGAATATTTTATCTCTGTGCTCTCTGTGAACTCTGTGGCTAATGAATATTTATTGGAAATATAAAAATGCGATTCAGTGAAGCCTGGTTACGGGAGTGGGTAAACCCCGACATCACCACCGAGCAGCTGGCGGACCAGCTCTCCATGGCCGGTCTGGAAGTGGACTCGGTGGAGCCGGTAGCCGGCGAGTTCGAGGGGGTCGTGGTGGGCGAGGTGCTGGCCCGCGAGCCACATCCGGACGCCGACAAGCTGAGTGTCTGCCGCGTCGATGCCGGTCAGGACGAGGAGCTGCAGATCGTCTGCGGCGCGGCCAACGTGGCGGCCGGGATGAAGGTGCCGGTGGCCATCGTCGGCGCCAAGCTGCCGGGTGACTTCAAGATCAAAAAGGCCAAGCTGCGGGGGGTGCAGTCCCTCGGCATGATCTGCTCCGCCTCGGAACTGGGGTTGGCGGAAAGCTCGAATGGGATCATGGGGTTGGCCGCGGATGCCCCGGTGGGCGCCGATTTTCGAGACTATCTGGCCCTCAACGACCAGGCCATCGAGGTGGACTTGACCCCGGACCGGGGTGACTGCCTGGGCCTGGCGGGCATCGCCCGCGAGGTGGGGGTGATCAACCGCTGTCCCGTGACCAAACCGGCCGTGGAGGCGGTCAAGCCGACCATTGAAGACCGTTTTGCGGTCAAGCTGGAGGCCCCAGAGGCCTGCCCCCGCTACACCTGCCGGGTGATTCGGGGTATCCATACAGACGCCGAAACGCCGCTCTGGATGCGGGAGCGGCTGCGCCGTAGCGGCCTGCGGCCCATCAGCCCGGTGGTGGATGTGACCAACTATGTGCTGCTGGAGCTGGGCCAGCCCATGCACGGCTTCGATCTGGCCAAGCTGGAGAGCGAGATCCGGGTGCGCATGGCCAAGCCGGGCGAGAAGCTCACCCTGCTGGACGGCCAGGAGGTGGAGTTGCGGGACGACACCCTGGTGATCGCCGATGCCGGGCGGCCCCTGGCCATGGCGGGCATCATGGGCGGCGAGGAGTCGGGCGTCACCGACGCTACCCGCGACATCCTGCTGGAGAGCGCCTTTTTCGCGCCTACCGCCATTACCGGCAAGGCGCGCAGCTACGGTTTGCACACCGACTCCTCCCACCGCTTCGAGCGCGGCGTGGATCCGCAACTGCAGGTGAAGGCCCTGGAGCGGGCCACCCGGCTGCTGCTTGATATCGCCGGGGGCGAGGCGGGTCCCGTGGTGGAGGCGGCCTCCGAGGCGCACATCGAGCCGCGTCCCGAGATCCTGCTGCGCCGGGAGCGGGTGGCGAAGCTGTTGGGGCTGACCGTTGACGACGACACCATCGCCGATATTCTCACCCGCCTGGGGATGCGGGTGGATCCGGCGGCGGAGGGGTGGACCGTGACCGCCCCCAGTTGCCGTTTCGATATCGCCATTGAGGTGGATCTGATCGAGGAGATCGGCCGCATCTATGGCTACACCGAGATTCCCATGCACCGCAGCGCGGTGGCCACCGTCATGCGAAGTGAGCCTGAGAACGGCTTCAGCCTGCCGCGGGCGAAGAAACTGCTGGTGGACCGCGACTACCAGGAGGTGGTCACCTACAGCTTCATCAGCCGCGAGATGCAGGACCTGATGGACCCCCAACACGGCACCGTGGAGCTGGCCAATCCCATCTCCAGCGACATGTCCATTATGCGTACCAGCCTCTGGCCCGGCCTGATCCAGACCGCCCAGTACAACCGTTCCCGGCAGCAGGAGCGGGTGCGGATCTTCGAGTCCGGCCTGCGGTTTATCCGGGAGTCTGAGGGGATACGCCAGGAACCCATGCTGGCTGGACTGGTGATCGGTCCCGCCACCCCGGAGCAGTGGGACGGGATGGAACGGAAGGTGGATTTCTATGACCTTAAGGCCGATCTGGAAGCCATTCTGGCCCTGACCGGCTGCGCCGGGTCGTTCTCATTCGAAGCCGCCTCCCATCCGTCGCTCCATCCGGGACAGAGCGCCCGGATTATGCGCGATGGGGCGGTGGTGGGCTGGATCGGCATGCTCCACCCGGAGCTGGAACACAAACTGGATCTGGGCGGCCGGGCGTTCCTGTTCGAGATCGCGCTTAACGAACAGCTGACGGGCAAAATCCCCGCATTTACCCCTTTGTCGAAGTTCCCCTCCATCCGCCGCGATATCGCCCTGGTGGTGGACCGGGAGCTGGAATATGGGGCGATTGAGGCCTGTATCCGGCAGGCGGCCCCCGAAATACTCCGAGAAATTGTGCTTTTTGACGTCTATACTGGGGAAAAGGTAGATTCCGGGCGAAAAAGTGTCGCTTTGGGGTTGATTTTACAGGAAACTTCGCACACTCTTACAGACCCGGAGGTGGAAAACGCAGTAGAGCGTATCCTCCTGGCACTCAAAGAAGAACTAAATGCACAGTTGAGGGATTGAATTAGCGATGGCACTGACCAAGGCAGACATGGCCGAAAGGCTGTTTGAAGAGCTGGGCCTGAATAAACGCGAGGCCAAGGAGATGGTGGAGCTTTTTTTCGAAAAGACCCGACTGTCGCTGGAAGATGGCTCTCAGGTAAAGCTGTCCGGATTCGGTAATTTCGACCTGCGGGAGAAGAAGCAGCGCCCCGGTCGCAATCCCAAGACGGGCGAAGAGATCCCAATTACCGCACGGCGTGTGGTGACTTTTCGTCCCGGTCAGAAACTTAAAGCGAGGGTAGAGGCTTATGCTGGAAGCGAGTAGCAGTACGGTAGAATTGCCGGCTATCCCCGGCAAGCGATATTTCACCATTGGCGAGGTAAGCGAGCTCTGCGGAGTGAAGCCCCATGTGCTGCGCTACTGGGAGCAGGAATTTCCCCAGCTTAAACCAGTAAAGCGCCGCGGCAACCGCCGTTATTACCAGCGCCATGATGTGCTGATGATCCGCCAGATCCGCAGTCTGTTATATGAACAGGGATTCACTATCGGCGGCGCGCGTCAGCAGCTCACCAGCAGTGACGCGAAGGAAGATCATCAGCAGAGCCAGCAGATCATCAAGCAGTTGCGGATGGAACTGGAAGAGATCCTTCACATCCTCAAGCGTTGACATCGGCATCGGCTGCGCCTAGTATGCCCGCTTCTTTCGGAGCGTAGCGCAGCCTGGTAGCGCACCACAATGGGGTTGTGGGGGTCGAGAGTTCGAATCTCTCCGCTCCGACCAAAAGATACAAGGGTTACGGGAAACCGTAACCCTTTTCTTTTGCATTGGAAAATGCGTTATGTGAATGATCAATTGGCGTAGGGATACGGTATTTGCCGCTTGACCCTGAACCTGCTCCATGAAGTAGCCTTCCTCACGCTATGAAGGAAAGCAAGAAACAAAACTGCCAGGGAAATGAGGACGATACCCTCACGGAGGATGTTTCCTGTCCCCGCAGGGCTGCCTGCATGGATGGTTCAGGGCAGGAGCTGTGCCAGGTCGTTCGCTACTCGAACCACTCCGAACTCCTGAAGTGTCTGG
>JBNKPL010000144.1:0-3544 GCA_050295355.1 Sedimenticolaceae bacterium | reverse complement strand
TGCATGAGGTCCATAAGCCCCTCACCGAAAAGCGCGGCCTGTATGTGGCCGGCAAGTTCGACCAGTACCAGCGCGGCGTTCCCTTCTATGCCTGGCGTCAGGCCATTGAGGAGTTCGCCTTACTGTTGCTGAAGGAGGATGAGACGAGCATTGGGCGCTGGCGCAGCAAGATTTGCAGTGGCCTGGGAAACATCGGCAAGGTGATCACCGATTTTGCGCCATCCCTGGAGCTGATTATCGGCGAACAGCCGGCGGTTCCCGAACTGTCCGGCGAGCAGGCATTGAACCGGTTCAATTATGCGTTTCAGGCCTTTATCAAGGCGGTCTCCACAAAAGAGCATCCGCTGGTCATTTTTATTGATGACTGGCAATGGGCTGACGTTGCTTCCATTAGTCTTCTCAAACTGCTGATGGGAGAGACGGAGAACCGTTACCTGATGATTATCGGCGCCTGGCGGGATAATGAGGTGGATGGCACCCATCCTTTCAGTGTGGCGCTGGATGAGATTGAACGATCGCCAGCCGCGGTCAGTGCTATCAAACTCGGCAACCTGCAGCCCTCGCATGTACGCGATTTTATCTGTGATGCCTTAAACCGCCCGGCCGCGGTGGATGAGCTGGTGGAGTTGGTTTATGACAAGACCCGCGGTAATGCTTTTTTCCTGATCCAGTTTCTGAAAAACCTGTATCAGGATTCGTTGTTGCATTTTGACAGCGAGAGGCTTCGCTGGCATTGGGAGCTGTCCGAGATACGGGCGAGAAATATCACCGCCAACGTAGTAGAGCTTATGGCGACCGCCATTGGGCGGCTTGAGCCCGCGACCAGAGAAGCGCTGAAGTTCGCCGCCTGTATCGGTAATCGTTTCGAGCTGGAGATCCTGTCGATCATTCTCAACCAGCCTGCGCGCACGACCGCGGAAACGCTCGACATTGCCTTGCGGGAAGGTGTGATACGGCCGCTGGGGGGCAACTACCAACTGGCGGGCTACCGGGAAGAGATGACAGGCGTTGCCTACCAGTTTATTCATGACCAGGTGCAGCAGGCCGCGTACAGCCTGATTGAACCGAAAAACCGTACCCAGGCGCATATGGACATCGCCCTGGCACTGCTCAATACCCTGGACGAGGAGGAGCAGTATCGGCGGATTTTCGAGATCGCCAATCACCTCAATGTGGCGGCGGAACGCTTTACAAGCGACGAGCAGAAACAGCTGCTGCTGGAGTTGAATCTGCGAGCGGGGAAGCGCGCCAAAGAGACCACCGCCTACACCCCGGCTTTACGCTATTTCAAGACCGCGCTTGCCCATCTGCCGACTGACAGCTGGGAGCATGATCGCGAGTTGGCCGCTGAACTCTATCTGCTGGCCGCAGAGACGGCGTTCCTGACTATGCAGTACGACGACATGGAGCGCTGGCTGGGTGAAATCCTGAAGTATGCCGATACGCCGCTATTACGGGCCAGTGTGTATGAAATACGACTGCAGGCCTGTATCTCCCAGAATCGTCTGAACGACGCCGTGGACGCCGCGCTTTATGCATTGCGGCTGTTGGGCGTCACACTGCCGAGCCGGCCGAATTCGCTGCAGGTTCTGATCAATCTGCTGAAAACAAAATGGGTGTTGCGGGGCAGGTCGTTTGATGACTTGCTCAACCTGCCGAAAATGGAGGACCCGGTCAGGCTGAAGGTGATGAGCCTGCTCGGGCTCACCATTCCGCCCGCCTACTGGACTTCTCAGGAGTTGGTTGCCCTTATCGTCTTCCAGATGCTTCAGGAGTCGGTGGCGCACGGCTACTCTCCGAATACAGGCTACGCCTTTAGCTGGTGGGGTATCACCCTGGGCGGGATTCTGGGTGATCTTCAGGCCGGATATGCGTTCGGTGACTTCGGTGTCACCATCGCCCGGGAGCATGGCCTGAATCTACAGCGTCCACAGTTCTTTCAGGGGTGGATTACCCGGCAGTTTATTCATCCCATCAAAGAGTCGATACCCATTCTGTTCGAGTCTTACTCTATGGCGCTGGAGAAGGGCGACTTTGAATATGCCTCCTACGCCCTGAATAACTACCAGCAGGCCAAGTTCCATAGCGGCCAACCTTTGCCGAAACTGCTGGATGAGATGGGTGAGTCGCACCACCACCTGGAAAACTTCAAGGTCGGCTCATCCCTCTATTGGCATAGTATCTGGTGGCAAACGGCACTCAATTTGCAAAACCAAACCGAGGAACCGACCGTTCTGGAGGGGGAGGCTTACCGTGAGAGTGTCAGTCTGCAGCAGCATCTTGAAGTACAGGACGCGAGCACCCTGTTTCTGCTCTATACCGCAAAGCTGATGCTGAGTATTTTCTTCGGCGAGGATGAGCGCAGTCTTGAATATGCGGGCCAGGCCCGGCGGTACCTGAAGGGCGGCGCCGGGATGTACGCCTTTGTGCTGTTTCATCTATATGAGTCGATTGCCATGTTGCGCAATCTGTCCGGCATATCGCCGTTGACGCGCCATAAACGGCTGCGCGGCGTAAAGGCCAATCTGAAGCGATTGCAGCGTTGGGCGCGCCACTCCCCCGAGAATCATGGTCACCGCTGGCATCTGGCTATGGCGGAATACAGCCAGGCCATTGGACGGGCGGGGCAGGCCGCGGAGCATTACGAACGGGCTATCGATGCCGCGCTCAACAACGGGTTTCGTCATGATGAAGCGTTTTGTTATGAGTGCGCCGGGCATTTTTACGCCAATCGTGGTCAGCAGCGCGTGGGCAGTTACTACTATCGGCTGGCCCTGACCGGCTATCAGGGCTGGGGAGCGGAGGCTAAGGCGGGGCAACTGGCCCAGTGGGCGGAGAACCGTCCGCGCACCGCAGTCATGGAGACCACGACAGCGGGCTGGACCACAACCTCGTTTGTTTCGTCACACAGCAGCTCGGATAAGGAACTGGATCTGACCACGCTCATGAAGGTCTACCGGTCGATCTCCAGCGTCATCGTTCGGGAAGATCTGATTAAAACGTTGCTGGATAATGTGCTTGAAAATGCCGGGGCGCAAAAAGGTATCCTGGTACTGCAAAAGCAGGGCGGTTTATATGCCGAGGCGATGGGGGAGGCGGGTTCGGACAAGATCACGCTGCTGAAGTCACTGCCGGTCGAGGATGCGCAGGAGCATCTGCCCGTTTCCATGCTCTATTATGTAGAGCGCAGCCTGCAGCCGCTGGTGCTGGATAACGCCAGCCAGTCCCCGGGTTTCTCCCAGGATCCGTACATCAGTGCAAATAAACCGTTGTCAATGTTATGTGAGCCCATACTGCATCAGGGCAAGCTGAACGGAATCCTCTACCTGGAAAACAAATTGACCCAGGGCGTCTTTACCCCGGAACGGCTGGAAATGCTTCAACTGCTGGTGGCCCAGGCCGCCATCTCCCTTGAGAACTCGTCACTATATGCGGAGTTGGAAGAGAAGGTAACGGAGCGAACGGTTGAGCTTCAGAATGCACTGGAGATGCAGAAACACCTGAATACCGAGCTGAGTGAGAAAAGCCTGAAACTGGACGAGGC
>JBNKPL010000143.1:0-3575 GCA_050295355.1 Sedimenticolaceae bacterium | reverse complement strand
ACCCCGGCACCTCTCCACAACTTCTACTTGCTCCCCTCTTCGGGCATCTTCCGGGGCGCTTTGGGTAATTTCGCAACAGCCCGGGAAAAAGGGGTACAATTCTACACTATCCGAGGTTTCTGACTATCCCTTCTCCACCAATTCAGCGGCCGTTCAGAACAGCTCTTCCACCATGCCCAGGTACCTTCCCCCACTGCTGTTTCTATCCCTGCTCCTCTGTGTAGGCATCCTGTCCCTGTTATCGAATGAGTCTCGAAAACCGAATGAGCTGGTGGTGGTTACCCGCAACAGCGCCACGACCTTTTTTGAGGGACGCGATGGCCTGACCGGCTTTGAATACGATCTGGTGCAGAGATTCGCCCAGGAACTCGGCCGCAAGGTCCGCTTCGTCCAGCCCAAAAGCTTCGATGAGATCCTTCCCATGATCGCCCGGGGCAAGGCGGATTTCGCCGCGGCCGGGATCACCGTCACCGAAGCGCGAAAGCAGTTGGTCCGCTTCACGCCCGGTTATCAGGAAATCACCCAGCAACTGGTCTACCGCAACGGCACACTGCGGCCGAAATCATTGGAAGAGACCTCCGAAGGTATCTTTGAGATCGTGGCCGGCAGCAGCCATGAGGAGGAGCTCATCCGCCGCCGGCCCCAGTTCCCGGAGCTGGAGTGGGATGCGAAACGGGAGGTGGGAAGCGAAGAGCTGTTGTATCTGGTGCGGAAGGGGCTTATTGATTACACCATCGGCGACTCCAATGAGGTGGCCTTGAACCGCCGCTACTACCCGGAACTGCAGGTGGCCTTCAATCTGACCGAGCCGCAACAACTGGCGTGGGCCTTTCCCCGCACTGGCGATCCCCGGCTTTATGAGGCGGCCTGCGCATTCCTGAAAAAAATGAGTGAAAACGGAGAGTTAAAACAGCTTGTCGAGCGCTACTACGGCTATGTGGAGCGGCTTGACTATGTGGACACCAACACCTTCAAGTACCACGTCCAGACCCGGCTCCCGCTCTATATCCGCTATTTCAGGAAAGCGGCGAACAGCGCCGGCATGGATTGGAAGCTACTGGCCGCCATCGGTTATCAGGAGTCGCACTGGGATCAGGACGCCGTCTCACCCACCCGGGTCCGGGGCATTATGATGCTGACCGAACCCACGGCGCTCCAGGTCGGCATCAAGGACCGCACCGATCCCCAACAGAGCATTCAGGGCGGCGCCCGCTACTTTCAATTTGTGACGGAAAAGATCCCCGAACGCATCCAGGAGCCGGACCGCACCTGGTTCGCCCTCGCCGCTTACAACGTGGGCTTCGGTCACCTGAACGACGCCCGGATTCTGACCCAGAGAAACGGGGCCGATCCGGACAAGTGGGTGGATGTGAAGCAGCACCTGCCCCTGTTGAGTCAGGAGAAATACTTCAAAACCGTGAAGCACGGCTACGCAAGGGGACGGGAACCAGTTCAGTACGTGGACAGTATTCGTGGCTATTACGATCTGCTCTCCTGGCTGCTCGCCCAGGGAGAAGAAGCGGCGGGACAACCCATGCCCCAACTGCCTACCCCCGCCGCACTGTAGGCGAAAGGTTTGGTAGCTAGCCTGCCCCTCAAACAACCACCTGTAGGAGCCGCGTCCCCGCGGCGAGTGGCTGATTGATACATGGTTGTTGAAGGTAACCACGGAGGTCACAGCATCGGATAACGGTTTTCAAAACCTCTGTGTACCCTGTACGCTCTGTGGCAAAAGACGAACAGCCAGGGTCACAACCGACGTGCCTGGAAAAAGGCCCGCAGCAGATCCCCGCACTCCTGTTCCAGCACTCCGCCCTCGCACACCAGCCGATGATTGAACCGCTCATCGGGCGGCAGCAAATTAAACACACTCCCTGCTGCTCCCCCTTTGGGATCGTAGGCGCCGAACACCACCCGCCCCACCCGCGCATGGATCAGTGCGCTGGCGCACATAGGACAGGGCTCCAGGGTGACATACAGAGTAGTGCCGGAAAGGCGATAGTTGCCGACCCGCGCACCCGCATCGCGCAACGCCTGGATCTCCGCATGGGCGGAGGGATCATGGGTGCCGATGGGGCAGTTCCAGCCTTCGCCGATGATCCCGCCCTCCCGAACCAGCACGGCGCCCACGGGAACCTCCCCCTCGCCCTCTGCCCTGTGGGCCAGTTCCAGGGCGCGCTTCATAAAAGCGATATCTTGTTCGGGATCGAATTCCATCTTCACATTGCCACGTATGAAAGTACTTCCTCGATTATACTGATCCTACATTCATACTACGAAGAGCAAACCAATCCTTGGCAATCCTCTGGTACAAACAGGCCGGCACCACCCGCTACGAGGTGCGCTCCGCCGGGAACTCCCTGCGGCTCTACACCAACGACGTCTTTCATAGCCAATACAATCCCCAACGCCCCATCAGCGGCAGCATCTGGGACCTGTTGATGCTGCCGGCATTCTTCGCGCCGCAACGGGTTCAACGGGTGCTGCTGCTGGGCGTTGGGGGTGGCGCCGTGATTCGGCAATTGAACGACTTCCTCGAACCAGAAACCATCGTCGGGGTGGAACTCGATTCCGTGCATCTGGAAATCGCCGAGCGGTTCTTCGAAGTAAAAGCGCCCAATGTGCAGCTCGTCCATGCGGATGCCCTGCAGTGGGTGGATGAATACGCGGGAGAGCAGTTCGACATGATTATCGACGATCTGTTCTGCGATGCCGACGGCGAACCACAACGGGTGGTGTCGGCGAACAGCCGCTGGTTTGATCGTCTGAGCCGACTGCTCGCGCCCCAGGGGATAGTGGTGAACAACTTCGCCGACGCCAACGAACTAAAAGATTGCGGCTGGTTCCGAAACCAGCGTCTGCGGGAACGTTATCCAGCCGCCTTTCGCCTGACCGCACCGCTCTATCAGAATGTGATCGGCGTCTTTCTGCGACAGCATGCCGAGTCGGCGCAGTTGCGCCAAAATCTCATGTCATATCCAGTCCTGGATGCCGCCCGGCGTAACGGGACCTTGCGCTATAACATTCGCCGCCTCTCTACATAGGGTTGGGAATGCAGCTTCAGGGGATCAAAGAGGGAATTAATCGATACGACAGGCCTCATCAAAACCAAGGCGCGGCCCGCGGGGATAAAGCTTTTCGCTGGTACCATAACCCAGAGCGCAGATAAAGTTAGCCTTGACCTTGCCGTCGGGAAAAAAGGCCGCTTCGATGGCTGCCTTGTCGAAGCCGGACATGGGTCCGCAATCAAGGCCCAGGGCGCGCGCCGCCAGTATCAGGTAGGCGCCCTGCAACGTACTGTTGCGCTCCGCGTTCTCCTTGATCGTCTCCGGCTTTCCCGCGTACCAGGATCGCGCATCGGTATGGGGAAAGAGTTTTGGCAGTTGTTCGTAGAACTCCAGGTCCATGCCGATGATCGCCACCACAGGCGCGGTCATAGACTTCTCCACGTTGCCCTCAGCAAGGCACGGCTTGAGCCGCTGCTTGGCGGTCTCACTTTTAACAAAGACGATACGCGCCGGGCAGCTGTTGACGGCGGTCGGCCCCCACTTCATCAGCTCATATAACTCCTTCAG
>JBNKPL010000142.1:0-3646 GCA_050295355.1 Sedimenticolaceae bacterium | reverse complement strand
CGGATCACGCCCGCGGTGTTATAGAGCTTGCCCTCCTTCAGACGGGGATAGCCCACCACCAGATCGATGCCCCGCACCGAATGACATAGCCGGTCCAGGGCCTGTTCCACACGCCGAATGAACTCAGGACGCAGCAACAGATCTTCCGGCGGATAACCCGTGAGGGTGAGTTCGGGAAAAAGGACCGCATGAGCCTGCTGTTCGTCCCGCGCATGCAGCGCGGCCTGGATCACCTGCCCGGTGTTGCCGGCGATATCGCCGACCATCAGGTTGAGCTGCGCCAGTGAGACTCGGAGGTTCACAATTTTTTAATCAGCCACGGAGGCACAGAGAACATGGAGGTTTGAACCTTCGTTGCCTCTGTGGCCTCCGTGTCTCTGTGGCGACATGACTTACCCCAGCAGCTCCACCATCTTGGCGCCGAGGTCGGAAGGTGAACGCACGGTAGCGACGCCCGCCGCCTCCAGGGCCGCGAACTTGCTGTCCGCGGTGCCCTTGCCGCCGCTGACGATGGCGCCCGCATGGCCCATGCGCTTGCCGGGAGGCGCGGTGACGCCCGCGATATAGCTGACCACTGGCTTGGTGACGTTGGCCTGGATGTACTCGGCCGCGTCCTCCTCGGCGGTGCCGCCGATCTCGCCCACCATGATGATCCCCTCGGTCTGGGGATCGGCCTGGAACAGCTCCAGGCAGTCGATGAAGTTCATGCCGTGGATGGGGTCGCCGCCGATGCCCACGCAGGTGCTCTGGCCCAGCCCCGTGGTGGTGGTCTGATAGACCGCCTCATAGGTGAGGGTGCCGGAGCGGGAGACGATGCCGATCCTGCCCGGCTTGTGGATCACGCCCGGCATGATGCCGATTTTGGCCGCGCCCGGGGTAATGATGCCGGGGCAGTTGGGGCCGATCAGGCGGCAGTCGTAGTGCTCCAGGGCCGCCTTCACCTTCAGCATATCCAGCACGGGAATGCCCTCGGAGATGCAGACGATGACCTTGATGCCGGCATCCGCCGCCTCCAGGATGGCGTCCGCCGCGAAGGCGGGCGGCACGTAGATCATGGTGGCGTCGGCGCCCGTCTCCCGCACCGCGTCGTGCACGGTGTTGAAGACCGGCAGGTCGAGATGCTTCTGACCGCCCTTGCCGGGGGTGACTCCACCCACCACGTTGGTGCCGTAGGCCAGCGCCTGTTCGGTGTGGAAGGTACCCTGCTTGCCAGTGAAACCCTGGCAGATCACCTTGGTGTTGTTGTCTACTAGAATACTCATGCTCTTATTCCTCTAACCCTGTACCAAGGCCACGACCTTCTCGGCCGCCTCGTTCAGATCCGCCGCGGTGGTGATGGCCAGACCGCTGTTGGCCAGGATCTCCAGACCCTGCGGGGCGTTAGTGCCCTCCAGGCGGACCACCAGGGGCACCTTGATGTCCACCTCTTTCACCGCGGCGATGATGCCCTCGGCGATGAGGTCGCAGCGAACGATGCCGCCGAAGATGTTGACCAGTACCCCTTCCACCTTGTCGTCGGAGAGGATCAGCTTGAAGGCCTCCGCCACGCGCTCGGCGGTGGTGCCGCCGCCCACGTCGAGGAAGTTGGCGGGCTTGCCGCCCTTGAGCTGCACCAGGTCCATGGTGGCCATGGCCAGACCGGCGCCGTTCACCATGCAGCCGATGTTGCCGTCCAGGGTGATGTAGTTGAGGTCGTGCTCAGCCGCCGCCGCCTCGCGGGCGTCTTCCTGGCTGATGTCCCGCATGGCCAGAATCTCGGGCTGGCGATAGGTGGCGTTGCCGTCGATATTGATCTTGGCGTCGAGGGCGATCAGATTGCCCGCCTCGGTCACCACCAGGGGATTGATCTCCACCAGGCTGGCGTCGCTGTGGGTGAACAGGTTGTAGAGACCGTTCATGAAGCTCTGGAACTCGCGGATCTGGGTCCCTTCCAGGCCCAGGGCGAAGGCCAGCTGGCGGGCCTGGTAGCCCTGCAGGCCGGCCGCCGGGTCCACGGTGATGGTGTGGATCTGCTCCGGGGTCTCCTCGGCCACCTCTTCGATGTTCATGCCGCCCGCGGGGGAGGCCATGAACAGTACGCGGCGGGTGGCGCGATCCACCAGTACGCTGAGATAGAGCTCACGGGCGATGGCGGTGGGCTCCTCGATCAACAGAATATTGATCGGCAGGCCCGGCTCGCCGGTCTGCTTGGTCACCAGCATACTGCCCAGCAGACGCTCCGCCTCGCTCTCCACCTGATCCAGGCTGTCCACCAGCACCACGCCGCCGACCTTGCCGCGGCCGCCCGCGTGGACCTGCGCCTTGACTACCCAGCGGTCTCCCCCCAGGGACTGGGCCGCCGCCCGCGCCTCGGACACGGAAGAGGCGGGCTGCCCCTTGGAAACCGGGATTCCATATTTTTCAAACAGCTGTTTTGATTGATATTCATGTAGGTTCATGACTATGTAACCTGTCGGCCAAAAAGAGCTATTATTTTCTAAATTGCTGAAATGCGCAAAAAAATAAAGGTTTGGGACCGATAAATTGGGTTTACGTCTATTTCTGCTGCTGGCCGCACTCTGGGCCCTCTATCTCCTCCTGCGGCGAGCGGCCAGCCGCCGCATTTCGGAAAAGAAAAACCGCCCCCGGCCCGCGGTGGATACGGTATCCTGCGCCCATTGCGGCATTCATATCCCCAAAAACGAGGCGCTGACGAAAGGGGAACTACACTTCTGCTGCCGCGAGCACATGAGACTGGAAAATCGGAAAAACTGATCGTTATCATGCAGTTAAAAGAACTATTCGGAAAACCGAACCCGATCAAACTCTACCGCATCAACAGCTGGGCGCTGCTGCAGCAGTTTTTCCTCTACCGCCTGCTGCTCTCCGTGGCGCTGCTGGTCTTTTTCTACGCCGGCTTCGGCCCCGCCTTTCTGGGCAACCACTACCCCACCCTCTATGCGGTGGTGAGCATCGCCTATGCCGCCATCGTCCTGGCCGCCTTTTTTCCCCTCTATTTCAAGGTGCCCGACGACCAGGCGCAGTCCTATTTGATGGTGTTTACCGACATTGCCGCCATCACCCTGCTGATGCACGCCAGCGGCGGGGTCAAATCCGGTCTCGGCATGCTGCTGGTGGTCTCCATCGCCTTCGGCAGCGCCGTGATGCGGGGCAAATCGGCCCTGGCCTTTGCCGCCATCGCCACATTCAGCGTTTTGGGGGAGCAGATTTACGCCCATATCTATCAATCCTTCCCCTTCATGGCCTACACCCAATCAGGCATGTTGAGCGCCAGTTTCTTCGCCATGGCGGTTCTGTCCCACACCCTCACCCGCTACCTCCGGGAATCGGAACAGTTGGCCACCCAGCGGGAACTGGACCTCGCTAACCTGGAACAGCTGAACGAGTACGTGATCCGGCATATGCAGGTGGGGATTATCGTGGTGGATATGGAAAACCGGGTCCGCCTCATCAATGAGACCGCCGCATTCCTTCTTGACCGGCCGGAAGCAAAACCCGGACACTCGCTAAGGGAATATTCGCATGAGCTGGCCCGGCAACTGAGCACATGGACAAAAGAAGGGATCAACCCTTACCCCATCAAATCACCTTCTGCTATCCGCGAACTGCAACCCACCTTTGCCCGGCTCGGCGATGTGAAACAGGC
>JBNKPL010000141.1:0-3814 GCA_050295355.1 Sedimenticolaceae bacterium | reverse complement strand
TGTCGGAGAGCGCCTCCCGCACATCGTCCAGCTTGAACGGCTTAATGATCGCCGCTATCAGTTTCATCGCTCTTACCTCGCTCGCTATCAGTTAATATGTTGTAACGACTCGCCGCCCCGAAACGCGGCAGGGTTCGCTAACCCCTCTACTGCAGCGATCGTGCCAACAGGTAATTCATATTAAATAACAACCAGTTACCTCCACTTTTTACCCTCATGAGACATCCAGGGACGCACCAAAAAGGCCACATCCGGAGGGGGCTTAATCCCCTGTTGCACCAAAAGAGCGCCTTAACCAGCCTGGACAAGCCCGCAACTCCCGGCTAAGGTTCCGCCCATGATCGATCCCAAAATCCTCGACGAACTCAGCAGGCGCATCGCCGGCGGCATCCCCCCGGGGCTACAGATGCTGCAGGAAGACCTGCGCAAGAACGTACGCGCGGCCCTGGAGGCCGGACTGTCACATCTGGATCTGGTGACCCGCGAAGAGTTTGATATCCAGGCGGCGGTTCTGGCGCGCACCCGTGAAAAACTGGAGCAACTGGAGCGCAAATTCGACGAGCTGGAATCGTCCGAAGAAAGGGAATAGCCCTCGAACGTTTCACTGCCAGGGAAGGTAAACATGGCTTTAGCCATTCTCTACAGCCGCGCGCGGGACGGGGTGGACGCTCCACTGGTCACCGTGGAGGCCCATCTGGCCAACGGCCTGCCCGCTTTCTCCATCGTCGGCCTGCCCGAAATGACCGTGCGCGAAAGCCGCGACCGGGTACGGGGGGCCATCCTCAACTCCCGTTTCGAATTCCCCGCCCGGCGCATCACCATCAACCTGGCCCCCGCCGATCTGCGCAAGGAAGGCCCCGCTTCGATCTGCCCATTGCCCTGGGCATCCTCGCCGCCTCCGGCCAGATTCCCCTGCAGGAGTGCAAAGGTATCGAGTTTGCCGGCGAGCTGGCCCTGTCCGGAGAGCTGCGCCCCATCCACGGGGCGCTGCCCGTGGCCCTGGCCTGCAAAAACGCGAACCGCGCCCTGATTCTTCCCCGGGCCAACGCGGAAGAGGCGTCCCGGGTGGAGGGGGTCGACATCCGGCCGGCGGAGCATCTATTGGAGGTGTGCGAACAACTCACCAGAGGGAGAGACGCCTTCCCTCCGTATCAACCCACGGGAGCCAGGGCCGCGCCTGCCAAGATACCCGACCTGGCGGACGTGCATGGCCAGCATCACGCCAAGCGGGCACTGGAGATCGCCGCCGCCGGAGGCCACTCTCTACTGATGATGGGCCCACCCGGCAGCGGCAAGTCCATGCTGGCCCAACGCCTGCCCGCCATCCTGCCCCCCATGACCGAAGAGGAGGCGCTGGAGACCGCCGCCATCCACTCCATCAGCCAGCGCGGTTTCCGTGTGGAAGAGTGGAAACAGCGCCCCTTCCGCACCCCCCACCACACCGCATCCGGCGTGGCGCTGGTGGGCGGCGGCAGCAATCCGCGTCCGGGCGAGATCTCCCTGGCCCACAACGGCGTAATGTTTCTGGATGAACTGCCGGAGTTCGACCGCCGCGTACTGGAGGTATTGAGGGAGCCGCTGGAATCGGGCCACGTCATCATCTCCCGGGCCGCCCGGCAGGCCGATTTTCCGGCCCGCTTCCAACTGGTCGCCGCCATGAACCCCTGCCCCTGCGGCCATCTGGGCGACAGCCACCGAACCCGAAGCTGCCGCTGCACACAGGACCAGATCGCACGCTACCGGAACCGCATCTCCGGCCCGCTGCTGGACCGGATCGACATGCATGTGGAGGTTCCCAGGGTGCCAACCGACCAGCTTCAGGGTGGCGCATCCAAACCGTCGGAGAGCAGCGCCGTGATAAAGGCGCGGGTGGAGACCGCCCGCCACATCCAACTGGAGCGGGCCAATTGCACCAACTGCGGCCTGGAGGTGAGGGAGATCGAGATCTACTGCGCGCCGGATACCGAGGGCCGAAAACTGCTTCACCGCGCCATGGAACAGCTCTCTCTTTCCGCCCGCGCCTACCACCGCATCCTCAAGCTGGCCCGCACCATCGCGGACCTGGAGGGGAGCAAA
Organism: Sedimenticolaceae bacterium; assembly: GCA_050295355.1. Classification (GTDB taxonomy): domain Bacteria; phylum Pseudomonadota; class Gammaproteobacteria; order Chromatiales; family Chromatiaceae; genus CBFDBF01. The sequence continues at coordinate 1,738 of JBNKPL010000141.1, read as the reverse complement.
TCCATCACCGCACCCCACATCAGCGAGGCCATCGGCTACCGCAAACTGGATCGCCAAATCTGAAAGACTCTCCGCGATCCGAAGCTGTTAAACTCCCGCCCCATGCTTCGATTCCACCAACTGAGCCTGCGGCGCGGCCCCCGTGTCCTCTTCTCCGACGCCGGATTCGCCATCCATACCCGCTGGCGGGTGGGCGTGACCGGCGCCAACGGCACGGGGAAATCGAGCCTGTTCGCCCTGATTCTGGGCGAACTACACCCCGATAGCGGGGACTTTCAATGCCCTTCCGATTGGGTCATCGCCCATGTGGCCCAGGAGACCCCCCATGACGCCCGGCCCGCCATCGAGTATGTGCTGGATGGCGATGAAGAGCTTCGCACCCTGGAACTGGCCCTGTCGGAGGCGGAATCCGCGGATGATGGAGAACGCATCGCCGAGCTGCACGGCAGACTGGATAGCATCGGCGGCTACAGCGCCCGCGCCCGGGCGGGACGCCTGATCCACGGTCTCGGCTTCCGACCCGGGGAGGAAGAGCGGCCGGTCAACAGCTTCTCCGGCGGCTGGCGCATGCGCCTCAACCTCGCCCGCGCCCTCATGTGCCGCTCCGATCTGCTGCTGCTGGACGAACCCACCAACCATCTGGATCTGGACGCGGTGATCTGGCTGGAGGAGTGGCTGGCCAGCTACCCCGGCACCCTGCTCCTGATCTCCCACGACCGGGAGTTCCTCGACGCCGTGAGCGACCACATCGCCCATATCGAACAGGGGCGTTTCACCCTCTACAGCGGCAACTACTCCGCCTTCGAACGCATCCGCGCCGAACACCTGGCCAATCAGCAGGCGAGTTATGAGAAGCAGCAGCGGGAGATCGCCCATATCCGCAGCTATGTGGAGCGCTTCCGTGCCAAGGCCACCAAGGCGCGCCAGGCCCAGAGCCGGCTCAAGACCCTGGAGCGCATGGAGCGTATCGCCCCAGCCCATGTGGATTCGCCTTTCCACTTCCGGTTTCAAAGCCCCGAGAAGACGCCCAACCCCCTGCTACAGATGGACCAGGCCGCCGCCGGATACGGAGATCACGCCGTACTCGAAGGGCTGAGCCTCACCCTGGCGCCCGGCGACCGCATCGGGCTGCTGGGCCACAACGGGGCCGGCAAATCCACCCTGATCAAACTGCTGGCCGGTCAACTGCCCCCCCTGGAGGGCAGGCGGGAGACCGCCCAGGATCTCAATATCGGCTATTTCGCCCAACATCAGCTGGAACAGCTGCACCCGGAACACACTCCGCTGGAGCACCTGCGGCAACTGGATCGCACCTCCCCTGAACAGTCCCTCCGCGACTACCTGGGGGGCTTCGGCTTCTCGGGCGAACGGGCGGAGAGCCCGGTCCGGCCCTTCTCCGGAGGTGAGAAGGCGCGCCTGGTGCTGGCCCTGCTGGTCTACCGCCGCCCCAACCTGCTGCTGCTGGACGAACCCACCAACCATCTGGATCTGGAGATGCGCCACGCCCTGAGCCAGGCGCTGCAGGAGTATGAGGGCGCCATGGTGCTCATCTCCCACGACCGCCACCTGCTGCGCGTCACCTGTGACTGGCTGCTGCTGGTCCACGGCGGCGCGGCAGCGGAATTCAAGGGCGACCTGGACGACTACCCGCGCTGGCTGGCGGAGAACCGGACGCCGGAGAGCGAAAACGGCGAAGCCGCCATAGCCAAAGAGCACGGCGCCACCGCACGCAAGGAGC
>JBNKPL010000140.1:0-3880 GCA_050295355.1 Sedimenticolaceae bacterium | reverse complement strand
AAGGAGGACGTGGCCATTGAGCAGATCACGGCGGTGGGCAACTACGCCGTCTGCCTGCACTTCGACGACGGCCACAACAGCGGCATCTACTCCTGGGATACCCTGTACCAACTGGGCAAGAACCACGAACAGAACTGGCAGAACTACCTGCAACGCCTGGAAGAGGCGGGCCACAAGCGCAAAGACTCCGACGCCTGAATGCCCTAAGCCAATCAAACCTTAGACGCAATTCGTAGGGTGGGGCCCTGCCCCACCAGCAGGCGTGCGGAAAACCGACGGGATACGACGACGGCCCGGCTCTATTTTTTGCCACAGAGGACACAGAGCACACGGAGTGTTTTTAACCACTATCCGGCCCTGCGGCCTGGCAAAAACCCTGCGTCTTTGCCTCTCTGCGGTTAGAATACCCATTTCCACCGAATCTATTTTTTGGAAACGTTCAGCATGACGGACAAAGAGACCACCCATTTCGGCTATGAGCAGGTCGATATAAAAGAGAAGGCCGGACGGGTACGTCAGGTGTTTGATTCCGTGGCCACCCGCTACGATCTCATGAACGACCTCATGTCCATGGGCATCCACCGCCTGTGGAAGCGCTTTGCGGTGGAGCTGGCGGGCATCCGCCGCGGCCAGAAGGTGCTGGACCTGGCGTCCGGCACTGGTGATCTCGCCGCCCGCTTTGCCGGGCTGGTGGGGCCGGATGGGCTGGTGGTGATGACCGATATCAACGCCGCCATGCTGGAACAGGGGCGCGGCCGCATGGCCGACCGCGGCTTAGTGGGCAACGTAAAGTACACCCAGGTCAACGCCGAGAGCATCCCCTTTCCCGACAACCATTTCGATTGCGTCACCATCGGCTTCGGTCTGCGCAACGTCACCGACAAGCAGCGCGCCCTGAATGAGATGTTCCGGGTGCTGAAGCCGGGCGGCCGCGCCCTGGTGCTGGAGTTCTCCCACGCGCGGGGCGAACCGCTGAAATCCGTCTACGACATCTACTCCTTCAAGGTGCTGCCCACCCTGGGCAAACTGGTGGCGGACGACGAGGACAGCTACCGCTATCTGGCGGAATCCATCCGCATGCACCCGGACCAGGAGACCCTGAAAGGGATGATGGAGCAGGCGGGCTTTGAACGCTGCGATTACCACAACCTCACGGGCGGCATCGTCGCCGTGCATCGGGGTTTTAAACTCTAGCGCCTGATAACACGAATTATGCCCACCGCCGAACTGATCAACGCGAGTCTGGAAGAGGTCATCAACCGCTACCTCGCCCTCGACCCCGTGGCCAACGAGAAGATGGCGCAGCTTCACGGGCGGGTGATCCTGCTCGACCCGGCGGGATTGGGTCCGGCCCTGTATCTGGTTCCCGGCCCCGGGCGGCTGCAACTGCTGGAGCATTACGAGGGCGAACCCGAGTGCGGACTCCGCGCCTCACCCCTGGCCCTGGCGGCCCTGTTCAGCGGGCAGGACGAGTGCGGCCAGGTGGAGATATCCGGCGACGAAGAGCTGGCCCAGCGATTCATCGCCATCCTGCGCGAGATGAAGATCGACTGGAAACAGCAGTTGGCCCAATACACGGGCGAGCTGGTGGCCGAAGAGCTGGTGTCCGTGGGCCAGGCCGCGGCCGACTGGGGACAGCATATCCGCAAAACCCTGCACCAGGAGATCCGCGCCTGGCTGCATGAGGATCTAAATCTGCTTCCCGGACACCATGAGGTGGAGCGCTTCTTCAACGGCGTTCACTCCACGCGGGAACAACTGGAACGGCTGGAACAGCGCATGCGGCAACTGGCGGAGAAGCGGGAGGGCGCGGACCAATGATCGGTTTCTCCGAGGCGCTGCGCCTGCTCTACATCAACTGGGTCCTGCTGCGCCACGGCCTCGACGAGGTGATCCTGGCCACCCACCTGTTCCGCCCCGTCCGTTTCATCCTCTACCTCTCCCCCTGGTACTGGCTGCGCCGCAACCGCATGCCGTCCTACCCCGTCCGCATCCGCAAGGCGCTGGAGGACCTGGGACCCGTATTCGTCAAGTTCGGCCAGATCCTCTCCACCCGCCGCGACCTGCTGCCCCAGGACATCGCCGACGAACTGGCGAAACTGCAGGACGCCGTGCCCCCATTCCCGGGTGCGCAGGCCCGCAGCCAGATCGAAAACGCCTTCGGCAAACCCATCGAAGAGCTGCTCGACAACTTCGAAGAGACCCCCATGGCCTCCGCCTCCATCGCCCAGGTGCACGCCGCCCAGTTGAAGAGCGGCAAACAGGTGGTGGTCAAGGTCCTGCGCCCGGGGATCGAAAAGGTCATCCGCCGCGATGTGGGTCTGCTCTACATCATCGCCAACCTGGCCCAGCGCTACTGGAAGGACGGCCGCCGCCTGCGGCCCGTGGAAGTGGTGCGGGATTATGAAAAGACCATCATCGACGAACTGGACCTGCAGCGCGAGGCCGCCAACTGCGCCCAACTGCGCCGCAACTGGGAAGGGAGTGAAATACTCTTCGTCCCCGAAATCTATTGGGACCTGACCCGCCGCAACGTACTGGTGATGGAACGTATCTCAGGCACCCCCGTGGGCGACATCGCCGCGCTCAAGGCGCAGGGCATCAGCATGCGCCAGCTGGGCGAACAGGGGGTGGAGATCTTTTTCACCCAGGTGTTCCGCGACAACTTCTTTCACGCCGACATGCACCCGGGCAACATCTTCGTGGAGCCGAGCGGCCGCTACATCGCCGTGGACTTCGGCATCGTCGGCTCCCTCACCCACGAAGACCAGCGCTACCTGGCGGAAAACCTGCTCGCCTTCTTTAACCGCGACTATCACCGCGTGGCGCAACTCCATGTGGAATCGGGCTGGGTCCCCAGCGGCACCCGGGTGGACGAATTCGAATCCGCCATCCGCGCCGTGTGCGAACCCATCTTCAACAAGCCCCTGAGCGAGATCTCCTTCGGCCACTTCCTGCTGCGCCTGTTCCAGACCGCGCGCCGCTTCGACATGGAAGTGCAACCGCAACTGGTGCTATTGCAGAAGACCCTGCTCTATATCGAAGGACTGGGCCGCCAGCTCTATCCCGAACTGGATCTGTGGGCCACCGCGAAACCCTACCTGGAACGCTGGATGGCGGACCAGGTGGGACCCACCGCCTTCGCCCGCAAACTGCGCCGCAACCTCCCCATCCTCACCGAACACGCCGCCGACATGCCGCTGCTCATGCACAAGGTACTGAGCGACGCCGCGCAAGGCCGCCTGGAACTGAAATGGAAATCGGATGAACTGACCCGCCTGCGCCGTGAACTGAAAGAGAACCACCGCACCACCGTCGGCACCATCAGCGGCGCCGCCATGCTCATCTCGGGCGTCATGCTGCTCACCATGGGTCCAAGCATCCTGCTGCCCGCGACCATAACCGTCTCCTTCGGCGTAGGGCTCGGCGCGGGCGGCGGCCTTATCCTGCTCAAGTCCTGGCTGCAAAGCTGAAGCGGAGCCATCCAGCAACTTGTACTAAAGCGCCAAATACACAAAAATAACAGGATCACCGCTTAATACAGCGCCAGGAAGGAATCATCCGTGAATTCGAAGGAAATGAATTATCCATACAGAGCATCTCCTCCGCCCAGCGGGCAGGCCTCCCCATGTCGAGGCACGCACAAAAAGATCGGAAATGGTGCGCTTTTGCAACAATATTCAATATTTGTGCGTGCAAGATAAGCACCTGTCAGTCAATAAAACCAATGTTTAGGAAAAGAAAAACCAGAGGCAGTCCGTTTGTTGATCATCCTAGGTATGGAGATCGACCTATAGAGTCTGGCTACAACTATAGTGAAGATGAAATAAGAAATAGTTACTGGGGCTATAGGCGAGAAGATATATTTATTGAAACAGCC
>JBNKPL010000139.1:0-3912 GCA_050295355.1 Sedimenticolaceae bacterium | reverse complement strand
GTCAACTGGGATCTTGAGGCGACCAAGTTTGTGGCCGAAGTGGATGCCAAGGGGGAGTCCCCCGCCACCCGCAAGGCCTCCCAGATCGCCCTCAACGGCTATGGCCCGCTGCTGCCCGAACTGCTGGGCGGCTCCGCCGACCTGACCCCCTCCAACCTCACCGCCTGGTCCGGCTCCCGGGCCATCACCGACGGGCATCTGAATGGCAACTACCTCTCCTACGGGGTGCGTGAGTTCGGTATGACCGCCATGATGAACGGCATGGCGCTGCACGGCGGTTTTATCCCCTATGGCGGCACCTTCCTGGTGTTCTCCGAATACGCCCGCAACGCCCTGCGCATGGCGGCGCTGATGAAGCAGCGCATTATTCTGGTCTACACCCACGACTCCATCGGTCTGGGTGAAGACGGGCCCACCCATCAGCCGGTAGAGCAGGTCTCCACCCTGCGCCTGATGCCCAACATGTCGGTATGGCGTCCCTGCGACGCGGTGGAGACGGCAGTGGCCTGGAAGGTCGCCATTGAAAAACAGAACGGCCCCACCAGCCTGATTCTCTCCCGCCAGGGGCTGCCCCATCAGGCACGCAGCGACCAGCAGCTGATGGATATCACCCGCGGCGGCTACGTCATCCGTGACTGTGAAGGCGAGCCCGAGGCCATCGTGATCGCCACCGGCTCCGAGGTGGCGCTGGCCATCCAGGCGGCCGAGGCGTGCGGCAAGCGGGTGCGGGTGGTCTCCATGCCCTGCGCCGAGGCCTTCGACGCCCAGGATGCGGCCTACCGCGAATCGGTGCTGCCCGCGGCCGTCACCGCCCGGGTGGCGGTGGAGGCCGGGGTCAGCGACTACTGGTACAAATATGTGGGCCTCAACGGCCGGGTAATCGGTATCGACCGTTTTGGCGAGTCGGCTCCGGCCGGCCAACTGTTCAAGCAGTTCGGTTTTACGGTGGAAAATGTAACAGAGGCTATATTACATGTGAGTAGCTGATTTTCTCGCGGGGCGACCCGCGGGATACCCGAAACAAAATTTATGTATTGATTACGGAGAGATGAAATGGCTATTAAAGTGGCGATCAACGGTTATGGACGCATTGGCCGCAATATAACCCGGGCCCTGTACGAGTCCGGCCGCGATGATATTAAGATCGTCGCCATCAATGACCTCAGCGATCCCGAGTCCTGCGCCTATCTGACGCGCTACGACACCGCTCATGGAAAATTCCCCGGCACGGTGGCGGTGGAAGAGGGCGCTCTGGTGATCAACGGCGACCGTATCCGGGTCTGCGCCGAACGCAATCCCGCCGATCTGCCTTGGGGCGAGATGGGCGTCGACGTGGTGCTGGAGTGCACGGGCTTGTTCCGCACCAAGGAGAAGGCGAGCGGTCATCTGCAGGCGGGAGCCAAGAAGGTGATCATCTCCGCCCCCGGCGGTGACGATGTGGACGCCACCGTGGTGTTCGGCGTCAACGATGAGATCCTGAATAGTTCCCATACGGTCATCTCCAACGCCTCCTGCACCACCAACTGTCTGGCGCCGCTGGTCAAGCCGCTGCACGAAAAAATCGGGGTGGAAGAGGGGTTGATGACCACGGTCCACGCCTACACCAACGACCAGGTGCTGACCGACAGCTTCCATAAGGACCTGCGCCGCGGCCGCTCCGCGGGCCTGTCCATGATCCCCACCAAGACCGGCGCCGCCAAGGCGGTGGGTCTGGTGCTGCCTGACCTGGCCGGCAAACTGGACGGCTTCGCCATCCGCGTGCCCACGGTGAATGTGTCCCTGGTGGACCTCACCTTCACCGCCCTCCGCGAGACCACCGTGGAGGAGGTGAATTCGGTGATGCGCGAGGCGGCGGACGGCAAGGTATTGGTCTATTGCGACGAGCCCCTGGTCTCCATCGACTTCAACCACACCAGCACCAGCTCCAACTTCGACGCCACCCTGACCCGGGTGGAGTACGGCACCCTGGTGAAGGTGTGCAGCTGGTACGACAACGAGTGGGGTTTCTCCAACCGCATGCTGGACACCACCGTGGCGCTGATGAACGCCAAGTGAAGCAGAGCGTAGGCTGATTCATGTCTGTACTGAAAATGACCGAGCTTGATCTCGCTGGAAAGCGGGTGTTGATCCGCGAGGATCTCAATGTCCCCATCAAGGACGGCAAGATCACCAGCGACCAGCGCATCCGCGCCTCTATGCCCACCATTGAGCACGCCATGAAGGCGGGCGCCAAGGTGATCCTCATGTCCCATCGGGGCCGTCCCACCGAAGGGGAGCCCGTGGGGGATCTCACCCTGCAACCCGTGGCCGACTATCTGGCGCAACTGCTGGGCTGCAAGGTGCCGCTGATCGGCGACTACCTGAACGGCATCCCGGAGATGGCCGACGGCGAGGTGGTGCTGCTGGAGAACTGCCGCTGCAACGCGGGCGAGAAGAAGAACGACGAGGCGCTGTCGAAACAGTACGCCGCCCTGTGCGACATCTATGTGAATGACGCCTTCGGCACTGCCCACCGCGCCCAGGCCTCTACCCACGGCGCCGGACTGTTCGCCCCCGTGGCCTGCGCGGGTCCCTTGCTGGCCAACGAACTGGACGCCCTGGGCAAGGCCCTGGATAACCCGGCGCGCCCCATGGCCGCCATCGTGGGCGGCTCCAAGGTCTCCACCAAGCTGACGGTGCTGGATGCCCTGTCGCAGGTAGTGGATCAGCTCATCCCCGGCGGCGGCATTGCCAACACCTTTATCGCCGCGGCGGGTTTCAATGTGGGCAAGTCGCTTTATGAAGCGGACCTGATCCCCGAGGCCAAACGCCTGATGGAAGCGGCCAGTGCCAAGGGCGGCGAGATCCCCGTCCCCACCGACGTGGTGGTGGGCAAGGAGTTCTCCGAGACCGCCGAGGCGGTGGTGAAAAAGGTCGAGGATGTGGCCGACGACGACATGATTTTCGATATCGGTCCCGAGACCGCCGCCCGTTTCGCTTCCATGATGCAAGAGGCGGGGACCATCGTCTGGAACGGTCCTGTGGGGGTGTTCGAGTTCGACCAGTTCGGTGAGGGCACCAAGGTATTGGGCGAGGCCATCGCCGCATCCAACGCCTTCTCCATCGCGGGCGGTGGCGACACCCTGGCGGCGGTGGACAAGTACGGCATCGCGGATCGGGTCTCCTACATCTCCACGGGCGGCGGCGCCTTCCTGGAGTTTCTGGAAGGCAAGAAACTGCCCGCGGTGGAGATGCTGGAACAGCGGTTGATGGATTAGAGAATATGAACCGCGAAGATCGCGAAGGACGCTAAGTAATTGCTTGGGATAGTGTAGTAATTCGCTTTGCGTTCTTTGTGTTCTTGGCGGTTTGTTGATGGTTTTTTTCGGTGGCGTATTACGCCCATAGAACTAAAGGATCAAGGAGCACGTTATGCCAGTCAGCTATAAAGATCTCGGTCTCGTGAATACGCGGGAGATGTTCCAGAAGGCGATGGCGGGCAAGTACGCCGTTCCCGCCTACAACTTCAACAACATGGAGCAGATCCAGGCGATCATCACCGCCTGCCTCGAGACCCAGTCGCCCGTGATCCTGCAGGTCTCCAGCGGCGCCCGCAAATACGCCGACCAGACCATGCTGCAGTACATGGCCCAGGGCGCCATTGAGATGATGAAGCGCATGGCGGGCGAGCAGGGGCTGAAAGAGATCCCCATCACCCTGCACCTGGATCATGGCGATACCTTCGAGCTGTGCAAATCCTGCGTCGACAGCGGTTTCTCCTCCATCATGATCGACGGCTCCCACCACTCCTACGACGACAACGTGGCCCTTACCCGCCAGGTGGTGGAGTACGCCCACCAGTTCGACGTGACGGTTGAAGGTGAACTGGGCGTGCTGGCTGGGATTGAGGACGAGGTGCAGGCGGAGCACTCC
>JBNKPL010000138.1:0-4037 GCA_050295355.1 Sedimenticolaceae bacterium | reverse complement strand
GGCGGCACGTTTCCACCGCGCCCTGGAAGGCGAACTGGCACGCACCATATCCACCCTGGCCAGCGTGCAGACCGCCCGGGTGCATCTGGCCACGCCGAAAAAATCGGTATTCGTGCGCCAGAATAAGGCGTCCAGCGCCTCGGTGGTGGTCAAGCTCACCCCCGGCCGCACCCTGGAGAAAGGACAGGTGGCGGCCATTATCCACATGGTGGCCTCCAGCGTTCCCGATCTGGAAGCGAGCAAGGTCACGGTAGTGGATCAGCGCGGCAACCTGCTCAGCGGCGACATGGATACGCGGGAGATGATGCTGAGCGCCAACCAGTTCGAGTACACCAAGCAGTTGGAAGAGCACTATCAGGGACGGGTGGAAGAGATCCTGCGGCCGATCCTCGGCGCCGACAAGGTGCGCGCCCAGGTGACGGCGGATGTGGATTTCACCGTCACCGAACAGACCGAAGAGCGTTTCAATCCCGATTTGCCTGCTCTGCGCAGCGAACAGGTGAATGAGCAGTCCACCAGCCAGGGTGCGATTGCTGGTGTGCCCGGCGCCATCAGCAACCAGCCGGGCGCAGCGGGCACGGCGCCGCAAACAGGCGCTGGGGCCGCCGGCGGCGAAGAGACCGCTGGACCGCTCAACGTCAGCAAGCGGGCTACCCGCAACTATGAACTGGACAAAACCATCAGTCACACCCGGCTCTCCAGCGGTTCCCTGCGCCGGCTCTCCGTGGCGGTGGTGGTGGACGACCACATCACCGTGGATGATCAGGGTGCGACCACGCGGCGTGAGCGTACGCCGGAAGAGATCAGCCGCATTACCCAGTTGGTCAGGGAAGCGATCGGTTTCAGCGCCCAGCGCGGTGACAGCGTACGGGTGGTCAACGCCGCCTTCCAGATTCCGCAGGCGCCGGAAGAGCTGCCGGAAATCCCCATCTGGGAACAGGCCTGGGTTTGGGATTTGGCGAAACAGGTAGGCGGCTTTATTCTGGTACTGGTGCTAATCTTCGTAGTACTGCTGCCCACCCTGAAGAAACTCACTGCGCAGCAGCCCATGGCCGCGGGCGGTCTGGCCATGGCTGGGGCCGCCGGAGGGACAATGGGTATGGAAGGCGCGGGGATGGAAGGGCTTGGCATGGAGTCCTTCGAAGGTGGCAGAACGCCTGTAAAACTGCCGGGGCCGGGCAAGTATGAAGACACCCTGGACGCCGCACGGCAACTGGTAAATGAAGACCCCATGCGAGTGGCGCAAGTGGTCAAGAGTTGGGTAGCCGAAGATGGTCGATGAAAGATCCAAAGAAGTAGTATCAAACCTGAAAGGGGTTGAGCGCGCCGCCATCCTCCTGTTGGCCCTGGGCGAGCAGGATGCGGCGGCGATCCTGGGCAATCTGGGACCGAAAGAGGTACAGGAGCTTGGCCTCGCCATGGCGGGTCTGTCCAATGTGAGCACCGATCAGATGGAGCAGGTGATGCGCTCCTTTGTGACCACCCTGGAAACCCAGACCGCCCTTGGCATGCACTCGGATCAGTACATCCGCAACGTGATGACCCAGGCGCTGGGCGCCGACAAGGCCAGCGGCGTGATCGACCGTATCCTGCTGGGCCGCAACAGCAAGGGGCTGGAGCAGTTGAAATGGATGGATCCGCGGGCCATCGCCGAGATGATCCGCCTGGAACATCCGCAGATCATCGCCATCGTACTTTCGTTTCTGGAACCCGATCAGGCGGCGCAAGTGCTGTCGGTCTTCCAGGACAAGGTCCGTTCCGACGTCATTATGCGTATCGCCACCCTGGATGGGGTGCAGCCGAGCGCACTGCAGGAGCTGGATGAGATCCTGGACGCCCAGTTCTCTGGCGCGGGCAACATCAAGACCTCGCAACTGGGTGGGGTAAAGACCGCCGCCAATATCCTCAATTTCGTAGAGGGGGCGATCGAGAGCGGTATCATGGAGGATGTCGCTACGGCCGACGAGGATCTGGCGCAGGAACTGCAGGACAACATGTTCGTGTTCGAGAATCTCATCGACGTGGACGACCGCGGCATCCAGACCATCCTGCGCGAAGTGGCCTCCGATCAGCTGTTGCTGGCCCTGCGTGGCGCGGACGATGCCCTGAAAGAGAAGATCTTCAAGAACATGTCCCAACGTGCGGCGGAAATGCTGCGGGACGACCTGGAAGCCGCGCCCCCTGCACGCCTGAGCGATGTAGAAACAGCGCAGAAAGAGGTGCTCTCGGTGGCCAGACGCCTGGCCGACGCGGGCGAGATCAACCTGGGAGGCGCAGGTGGAGAAGAATTCATCTAGCAAAATCATCAGCGGCGATTCAGGCGAACAGGTCAAGCAGTGGAGTCCGCCTGACGTAGCCGCCGGTTCCGCAAAGAAAACCCACATCGGGGGTAAAAACACCCTGATGACGGCCGCCCAGTTGGAAGAGATGCAGAAGCAGGCCTACCAGGAGGGCTTTGAGCAGGGCCGCAAGGAGGGGTTTGAGTACGGCCATCGGGAGGCGCTGGAACAGGGAAGAAAGCACCTGGAGCGGATCGAGGGGCTGATCAGCGCGCTGGACGAACCCCTGAAGCAGATGGACGAACAGGTGGAACGGGAACTCCTGGAGCTGGTGCTCGCCATTGTGAAGCAACTGGTGCGGCGGGAGGTGAAAAGTGATCCTGGACAGATCATCGGTGTGGTGCGGGAGGCCCTCAGTATCCTGCCGGTCTCGGCGCGCAATGTGCGCCTGGTACTGCATCCGGACGACGCCAAACTGGTGCGTGAAATCTATGACGTAAGCGAAAAGGAGATCGGCTGGACCATCGTGGAAGATCCGGTTCTGGAGCAGGGTGGATGCAAGGTATTGACCGAAGTCTCCCAGGTGGACGCCACCCTGGAATCGAGACTGACCGCGCTGGTCGCCCAGTTGCTGGGCGGAGCCAGAAATATTGACGAACAGGAAGATCAGGAACGGCCGTGAGCAAAGAGTTCCCCTCAGCCGACCGCACGCCCATCTGGCGTGAACACCTGTCCCAATGCAAGGAACGTCTGGGTGAGAGCCGCAACCTGATGCTGGAAGGCAAGCTCACCCGCATGGTGGGGCTGACCCTGGAAGCGGTCGGCTGCCGCGCCGCCATCGGCGGCCGAGTAGAAGTCATCGGCAGCGACGGCGGGCGCATCGAGGCGGAGGTGGTGGGCTTCTCTGGCGAGAGCCTCTATCTCATGCCCACGGGCGATATCCGGGGACTGGAACAGGACGCGCGGGTAGTCCCCACCGGCCGGGTTTGTGAGGCGGAAGTGGGCTATAAACTGCTCGGCCGGGTAATCGACGGGGCTGGAGAGCCGCTGGACGGCAAGGGTCCGATTCTACCGGACGCCCGCCGTCCCCTGACCGGCAAGGCCTTTAATCCCCTGGCGCGTTCTCCTATCCGTGAACCCCTGGACGTGGGCGTGCGGGCCATCAACGCCCTGCTGAGCGTGGGCCGCGGTCAACGGTTGGGGCTCTTCGCCGGCTCCGGGGTGGGCAAGAGTGTGCTCATGGGCATGATGACCAAGTACACCAACGCCGATATCACCGTGGTGGGACTGATCGGCGAACGCGGCCGCGAGGTAAAGGAGTTTGTAGAGAATATCCTGGGCGAAGAAGGGATGGCGCGGGCGGTGGTGGTGGCGGTTCCCGCCGACCATCCGCCCCTGCGGCGCATGCACGGCGCCATGCTGGCCACCAGTATCGCGGAGTATTTCCGCGACCAGGGCAAACAGGTGCTGCTGCTGATGGACTCCCTGACCCGTTTCGCCCAGGCGCAGCGTGAAATCGCGCTGGCGATCCATGAGCCGCCGGCCACCAAGGGATATCCGCCCTCGGTGTTCGCCAAACTGCCGCAACTGGTGGAGCGGGCCGGCAATGGCGAAAAGGGCGGCGGTTCCATAACCGCGTTTTATACCGTGTTGACCGAAGGCGACGACCAGAACGATCCTATCGCCGATGCGGCGCGGGCGATCCTGGACGGGCATGTGGTCCTGTCCCGCCAGCTGGCGGAGCGGGGACACTACCCG
>JBNKPL010000137.1:0-4049 GCA_050295355.1 Sedimenticolaceae bacterium | reverse complement strand
CTGCATCACCGAGGAGGTGACCGAGATACCGCGCTCCTTCTCCAACTCCATCCAGTCGGAGGTGGCGTGACGCGCCGCCTTGCGCCCCTTTACGGTCCCCGCCATCTGGATGGCGCCGCCGAAAAGCAGCAGCTTTTCGGTCAGGGTGGTCTTACCCGCGTCCGGGTGGGAGATGATGGCGAAGGTGCGCCGCCGTTTCAGTTGTTCAAGCAGTTCAGACATGGATTAAAACTATTTTGTAATTGCCACAGAGGCACAGAGATCACGGAGAATGTAATAACAAATAATACCTCTGTGAACTCCGTGTCTCTGTGGCAATAAATTAGGGACCAGCACGAAAAGGCAGCGATTATACAGGAACAGGAGCTGGGATGATGCAAACTCCCACATGAGAGCTTCGATCCTTTTTAAACCGCAAAGCTCGCGAAGAGCGCCAAGAAATTGCTTTGCGTCCTTGGCGCGCTTTGCGGTTTAGACCCACGGCAGGGAAATGCCCCATCCTACTCCCGAAGAGAAACCCCCAGGATCAGCGCATCCTCCCGGCCGCCATCCGCCGGGTAGTAGCCGCGCCGGGTGCCCACCTCGTTGAAACCCGCCGACTCGTACAGGGCGACGGCGGGGCGGTTGGAGGGCCGCACCTCCAGAAAGGCGGTATCGGCGTCATGGCTCCGCGCCTCGTTGAGCAGCCGCTCCAGCATCCTCCGTCCCAACCCCTGGCCCTGCAGATCGGGATCGATGCAGAGATTGAGGATCTGCGCCTCCCCCACCGCCACGGACATGATCCCGTACCCGATGATCCGGTCATCCAGGGCACAGACCCAGCAGTGATAGCGGGTACGCAGACAATCGCGGAAATTGCCCTCGCTCCAGGGAAAGGGGTAGGCCCGCAACTCCAGCTCCATCACGGCGGGGACATCCGCTTCGGTCATGGGACGGATCTGCAACAGAGGATCTTTAAGGACCGCGCTCATCTCCCACTCGGCCGGCTATTCAGGCCTTGATCATGCGTATGGCGGTCTGCAGATCCTGCCACGCCTTGCCCTTCTGATCGGGGGAGCGCAGCAGGTAGGCGGGATGGTAGGTGACGATCACAGGGATCGACTGCCCGCCGAAGCGGTGTTCACGGCTGCGCAGTTTGCCCACCGCCTCGTCGGAGTGCAGCAGATTCTGCGCCGCGATGCGGCCCACCGCCAGGATTACCCTGGGCTTGACCAGTTCGATCTGGCGCAGCAGGTAAGGCTCGCACTGCAACGCCTCTTCGGGACGGGGATCGCGGTTGCCCGGGGGACGGCACTTGAGGATATTGGCGATGAACACCTGCTCCCGCTTGAGGCCGATGGCCTCCAGCATGGCGTTGAGCAGTTGCCCGGCGCGGCCCACGAAGGGTTCGCCCTGACGGTCCTCATCGGCCCCGGGCGCCTCGCCGATCACCATCAGCTCCGCGGCCCGGTTGCCCACGCCGAACACGCTCTGGGTACGGGTCTCATGCAGGGCGCAGGCGCGGCATCCAGCCACCCGCGCGGCGATCCCCTCCCAGTCCAACCCAGCCACGTCACTGCGGGGGGGTGCAGACTCGGCATCCTGAGGTGGCGCGCTGGGGGCATATTCGTCTGTGGGGGGTGGGACCTCCTCCAGCCAGGGTGGAGGAGATCCCGTTTGCGGCGCCTCGGGTACGGCGGACGATTGCGGCTGTAGCTGTTGCACGGGTTCCAGCGGCGCTTCCACCGCCTCCTGAACCCGTGGCGCATCCCGCAGCACCCACTGCTGAATGCCCATGGCCTCCAGGTATTGCCGTCTCAGCTGCTCGTCCACTTGATGCCTACCTCACACTCAGACATCACCCATCTGCGGATGGGCCTTCTCGGGCGGGTAGAGGATCTTGTTGCAGGCGTTGATGTAGGCCTTGGCGGAGGCGATGACGATATCGGTATCCGCCCCCTGACCGTTCACGATGCGCCCGCCCTTGGAGAGCCGTACCGTCACCTCGCCCTGGGCATCGGTGCCGCTGGTGATGGCGTTCACCGAGTAGAGCTGCAGTTCGGTGCCGCTGTCCACAATGGTCTCAATGGCCTTGAAGGCGGCATCCACAGGCCCGCTGCCCACGGCGGCCCCCGGCCGCTCCTCGCCGTCCAACACCAGGACCAGGCTCGCATGCGGCGTCTCGCCCGTTTCGGAACAGACCTTGAGGGAGACCAGCTTCACCCGCTCGTTCTCGGCGTCGATACCTACATCGGTGGCCAGCGCCTGGAGGTCCTCATCGAAGATCTCGTGCTTCTTGTCCGCCAGATCCTTGAAACGGCGGAAGGCGTCGTTCAGATCCTCTTCCGACTCGAAGCTGATCCCGAGTTCATCCAGCCGGGCGCGGAAGGCGTTACGGCCCGAGTGTTTGCCCAGCACCATGCGGTTCTGGCTCCAGCCCACGTCCTCGGCGCGCATGATCTCGTAGGTCTCACGGCTCTTGAGCACCCCGTCCTGATGAATGCCGGACTCATGGGCGAAGGCGTTGGCGCCCACGATGGCCTTATTCGGCTGCACGGGAAAGCCCGTGATATTGGAGACCAGGCGCGAACAGTTGACGATCTGGGTGGTGTCCAGATTGGTATCGCAACTGAAGATATCGCGGCGGGTGCGCACGGTCATCACCACCTCCTCCAGGGAGGCGTTGCCCGCCCGCTCGCCGAGGCCGTTGATGGTGCACTCCACCTGGCGCGCGCCGTTCAGCACCGCCGACAAGGAGTTGCCCGTGGCGAGCCCCAGGTCGTTGTGGCAGTGGACCGAGAAGATCGCCTTATCGGAATTGGGTACCCGCTCGATCAGGGTACGGATGGTCTCGCCGAACTGGTGCGGCAGGTTGTAGCCCACCGTGTCCGGGATATTGATGGTGGTGGCCCCCGCGGTGATCACCGCCTCCACGATGCGGCACAGGAAGTCGATCTCGGAGCGGCCGGCGTCCTCGGCGGAGAACTCCACGTTATCCGTATACTGCAAGGCGCGCTTCACCGAACGGACCGCCTGCTCCACCACCTGATCCGGCGTCATGCGGAGCTTGTGCTCCATATGCAGCGGCGAGGTGGCGATAAAGGTGTGAATGCGGCCCGAGGCCGCCCCTTTCAGGGCCTCCCCCGCGCTGTCGATATCCTTGTCCAGGGCGCGCGCGAGACCGCACACGGTGCTCTCCTTGATGATGGAGGCCACCGCCTGCACCGCCTCGAAATCACCGGGGCTGGCGATAGGAAAGCCCGCCTCGATCACATCCACCCGCATCTTTTCCAGCGCCTTGGCGATACGGATCTTCTCATCCTTGGTCATGGAAGCGCCGGGGCTCTGTTCCCCATCCCGAAGGGTGGTATCAAAAATAATCAATTTGTCACTGTTCATGCTCTGCTCCTGCATCACGCCAGACTGATAACGTCTGGATGATGAGATTAGAAATTGGTTTCAAAACTGTCTTGGTGCGTGCTGCGGGCCCTCGCCAGGGCAAAAGTGGAAGTTGTGCCCCTCAGGGCAGCAGTCGCAGCAGAGCTAGGGGGAGAGTATAAGAGAAAAGGCGCACGGCAAAGCCCCGCGCGAAGCGGTTCTTTTCCCTGTGGGATTGTGCGCTGCAAACCTGCATTTCGAAAACTCAACTCGGTTCAGATGTTCAAAATATAATCCACGGGGCCGCAATTGCCAAGGCCTCTTCCCTTATCTGGAGGCGTTGGCGCACGAATCAACCGCCATCCTCCAGATCGGTGGTGGCTTCCGACTCCTCCTCCACCTCGCTGCGGCCCCGTTCCGCCCGGTGGCGGCGCAGATAGAACAGGGTCAGCACCGGACCGGCGATGGCGTAACCGAAGAAGGTAAGAAAAAGGACCAGCGGCGGGTGCCATAGAAACACGGCAAAACCCAGCATCACCACCACCAGCGCGAAAAAGGGGACCTTACCCTTGAAGTCGATCTCCTTGAAACTGTGGTAACGCACATTGCTTACCATGAGCAGTCCGGCGCAGGTAGTGAGCAGCCCGGCCAGCCAGGAGACGCTCTCTCCAGAAATATTCTGATCCACCGCC
>JBNKPL010000136.1:0-4105 GCA_050295355.1 Sedimenticolaceae bacterium | reverse complement strand
GCTACTAGCAGTTCCTTCTCCCGATGCAGAGTATCGGCGTCAAAAACATCCATATAGGAGTAATCATAATAGGTCACCAGCAGATGCTTTTTATCCGCTGTCAAAGAGATACCCCACGGCTTGGCGCGTAACGGAATATCTTTCTCCCGCTGCCAGGTCTGGGTATTGAGCACAGTGATAGCATGATCCACGGGGCGTACCACCAGAAGCTGATCCGTATCCTCTCTTAGCAGCATGCGCATGGGGTTTCTGCCCACATTCACAGTCTTAGAGCCAAACAGGGAGGACTGATCAAAAATGCTCAGGGTGTGATCACCCTTATTCAGCACATAGACCTCGTTCTTCTTCTCGTTGACAGCCACATCCACCGGCGCCTTTCCAGTGGAACCCCCGCCAAAACCAAAGAGCGAGCCGGAACAAACCGTACATTGTGAATTTGAGCCTGGAGAAACCAGTTCAATCAAACTTCCGCTTTTACCCTTGGAAGAGGATACAGCGTACAACCCACCGTTGGCCTCGCCGCTCGCTATGGCATCCACGGAGTCTCTGCTGCCGCGGTCAATCACCTGATCCTGGATCAGGGTGTCGCCATTGACGCCCACTACGCGAAACGAATCATGGGAATCAGCTATGTAATAGCGGTTATGGGCGCGGTCCACGACAATACGTGAAGGGTTTTCAATATCCAGGCTCAGACTGCTGATGGGGTCAACCCGATAGGTGGGCGCAAGAATCCCTTCACCCTTGATCCCTTCCGCCGCCTCAAGCGGCAAAGCGACGCCAGCAACCAAAACGCACAAAAAAGCCGAAAGAAAAGAGCTTCTCCAGCCTGCCTTGCATTCCAACCGAGGCGCGGATACAGCGACCCCTGGATCGACTCGAGAAATCCGCACTATTTCTCTAATACCCATAGCCATAGCTCTTTCCATTATTTCCCCATAGTGACCGTCGGAAAGCGACTCCCACTCACTGTTCCAACTGCCTTTCATCCAGAATTAGGCATTTCCTTCTTCCGAAAGGTATTTCAGATTGCAGGAAGTTGCAAGACATTTTTAATACTCCCCGCAAATAAATTCTCATATCCTTATGTTTTTATTAGAGTTTACAAGAAATCTATTTTATTAGACTAAATCTAATCAGGAATCCAAATCCTGCGGCACTAATTGCCCAGATAAGGTTTCACGCACTGCTGAAATCACCCGAAGAGAAACCACTATTTCCATATTTTTCAATCGGTTATTACCTCCAGATTCACCCCGTCTCCTCTGGAATGTCGTTCCCTGACCACTGTGGCCGCTGGTTTGTACCCACCGCTCACCGGACTTATTGTTATTATACCGAAGCGGCCGTTGGCGGACGTTCGATTTGTGTTTGATTTGGTGACCAAATCTGAACTAAGTATAACGGATTCACACCAAAGAAATAGCCATGAATTTCCATAGACAAACTACCCTTTCTCTCCTGCTGACAACCCTGCTTTTTGGCTGGATGGGAACGACCTCTGCCGGCGAAGACACGGCAACCGTTGAGCTACGCTTTCTCGGGCCCATCAAACCCGACCTCCTGTCAGTGGAAATCGAATCAGGTCGGCTGGAACTGGCCTCCCAGGGCCCCTACGAATCCACGGCCATCGACCATTACAAATATGATGAGGATGGAAATCACTGGATCTACAGGGGGATACGAAAGATCGGGACCCTGATCGAGAAGCCGAAACCCGCCATCATGCCGCTCGACCGCCTGATCGGACTGCGGATCCCGGCCGAAACACTGGATAACCCGGATAACTACCGCATTTTCTCCCCCACCGATCCGAACTACCTTCAGGGTACAAACCCCATTTCCATAGGCCGCAAGACTGAACCCGGCAATATGGGCATGGGCGAAACCCGGCTGCTGGCGACTCAGAGCCATACCCTCTACCTCAAGCTACCCAGCCCCCTTGTGGAAGGCGCGAAATACGAACTCCGCATCTCCCCTATGGGAGGAACCACCCTGCCGCCCGCCTCTTTCACCTTCGACACCATGAAAATGCGCAGTGAGGCGGTCCACATCAACCACCTCGGCTTCCGCCCGCAAGAGCCGAAAACGGCCCTCGTCTCCCTCTGGGCGGGCAGCGGCCGCACCATCGGCTTCAAGGAAGATACGCCGTTTCATGTCATCGAGGACGCCTCGGGAAAACCTGTCTTCTCGGGCAAATTGAGCATGTGGAAGACCGAGTTTCTGGATGACGGGGACGCCTATGAGAAGAACTACAGCGGCACCACCGTCTACCGGGCCGATTTTTCCGACCTCAAACAGGAAGGCCAATACCGGGTCTGCCTCCAGGGCACTGGCTGTTCCTACCCGTTCAAAATCGCCCCGGACATCTGGCGCGACCCGGCCAAAACGGCTTTAAAGGCCTTTTATCTGCAACGCAGCGGCATCGCCATCGGCCCGCCCTACTCCAGTAAATTCCAACGCCCCCGCAACTTCCACCCGGACGACAGGATAAAGATCCACCACTCCTCGGCGCGGCTGATGGACACGGCGAACGGCTTTAGGGACGAGGATGACGACAACTTCTCCGCCCTGGTGGCGGGCGCAAGCAAACAGGAACTGCCCGACCTCTGGGGTGGATACCATGACGCCGGGGACTGGGACCGCCGAATTCAGCACCTCAGCGCCGCACGTCATATGCTGGATCTCTATGATAGCTATCCAGAACTCTACCGTGGGCTGGAACTGAACATCCCTGAGTCCCCAAACAGCCTGCCCGACGTGATCGACGAGGCCCTCTGGGGTATCGACTTTTTCCGCCGCCTGCAAACCCCCGACGGCGGTGTTCGCGGAGGCATTGAGTCCGCCTCCCACCCCAAATACGGCGAAGGGAGCTGGCAGGAGTCCTGGCCGATCTACGCCTACGCCCCCGGCAGTTGGTCGAGCTACCTCTACGCCGCCACCGCCGCCCGCGCGGCGCACATCCTGCAACCGATTGATCCCACCCACGCCCAAATCTACCGCGAAAGCGCCGAGGCGGCCTTCCACTGGGCGGAGCGAGAGAAAGACAAAGATATCCCGCTCCCACATCAGGTGACCGATGCCCGAAACCTGGCGGCGGTGGAACTCTACCGCCTGACCCAGAATGCGGATTATCACAACCTGTTTCTGGCCACCACCGTCTTCAAAGATCCCGATGCCCCCCTGTACGAGCACGAACACCATGAGCAGCGAGAAGCGGCCTGGGTCTACGCCAACATGGACAAAAAACGGGTGGACCTGCTGGTGCAGCGGAACAGCCGCCAGGCCATCCTGCGGACCGCCCAGGACCGCATGAATCTACAGAAAAATACGGGCTTCCTGTGGACCAAGTTCCCCTGGCAGCCGCCCCTGGCGGGCGTCTTCTCCATCCCGGACGCCATTGAACTCCTATGGTCCTATCAACTCACGGGGGACAAAAAATACCTGGACGCCGCGGTGCTATCGGCCCAGGCCGGGCTGGGGGCCAATCCCAAGAACCTGAGCTACACCACGGGTATAGGCCACCGCTATCCCCAAAATCTGCTCCATGTGGACTCCCGGGTAACGGGCCAGCCGGTCCCCGACGGCATCACCGCGCTGGGTCCCGTGGACTTCGACGCCATCGGCGGCAGCGACAGCCCTTACTTCGAGTCCATCGGCGGTCACGCCTACCCCACCCCCGACAAATGGCCCGTGCTGGAAACCTTCTGGGATGTCTACTGGTTCCCTATAATGTGCGAATACACCATCGAGACCATGGCGAAAAACGCCTATGTGTGGGGCATGCTGGCGGGCGATGCCGCAAAAGCACCCACTCCGTAACCGCACCACAACCGAGAACAACAACATGACGGAGAATCAGGGCGACAAGCCCCACGTACGCATCCTTGGCACCCGGGGCGTCCCGGCGGCACATGGCGGTTTCGAGACCTTTGCCGAGGTGTTCTCGCTTTATCTGGTGGAGCGGGGCTGGAAGGTGACCGTCTACTGCCAGGACGAAGGAGACGGCGACATCCATGAAGACGAGTGGCGCGGCGTGCGCCGCATCCACATCCCCATCGCCAACACAGGACCCGCCGGCACCATCCTGTTCGACTGGAAGGCG
>JBNKPL010000135.1:0-4401 GCA_050295355.1 Sedimenticolaceae bacterium | reverse complement strand
AAATGCACTGGAGGCCGAGAATAATAGGGCTTAATTCGGCAAGCCGCAGCCGGGATGCGATTCATAATGTCGGATACTGTACAGACAGAGAAATAAATTCATGGCTTGCTTGGTCAAATGGAAGCCTGCTGTTCGATATCTGACATCTTTGATCCCGGCTATACTTGGCTTGATCCGGATCGGGTGTGTGACATGTTTGATGTATGGCTTGAACATTCACATCAAAGGCGATAATTTTTAACACCAATTAAGTTACAATCCATGAGGTTTCAAGTCGTATGACCGTATCGTGGGATGCTGAGCAGGCAAGCAAATTATGAAAAACCCGTCTTATCTGACCAAGGCCTTTTATCAGGTACTTTTTCTTAATATTCTTCTTCTTATTTCAGGGCTTATCGGTGTGGCCACCCATGGCTGGATTCCCATCGACTGGCTCTGGTTTGCGCTCCTGATGGGGCTTGGTGTGGGGAGTAGCGCATTTTTTCTGTACCATCTGAAGACCACTCTGGCCCCGCTACGGGAGATTTCCGCCATCTCCAGCGAGATCGCCTCCGGACGACTGGGTTCTCGTCTTGCCGCGACCAATCACAAAGATGAACTCGGCATTGCATGCGCAAACTTTAACAGTATGCTTGACCAGTTGGAGACCTGCTTCCGGGAACAGCGGGTTGCGTTGGAGAGCGCCAGCGAAGGTCAGTACAACCACAAAATGCAGTATGAGGGATTGCAAGGGGTTTTTCGTGAGGCGTTGGAAAGGGGTAACCAGTCACTGGATACCTTGATGCAGAACTACCATAACGAGATACGCAATAACCTGCTCTCTAGACTGGGCCATCTGAATATTCAGAACCTGTTGAAGAATATGAAGACCAACCAACAGGATATGCTGGGCATCGTGGCCACCACCGAGGCGCTTGAACAGATCTCTGCTGAGAACAGCAAGTCGGCCAGGGAGAGCAGCAATGCCATTGAGGGCGTGGTCAATGCGCTGAGCCACCTCTCCACGAAGATCGAAGAGACCGCGAAGGCCATTGAGGCCTTTAATGAACGCCAGACCCATATCAGCCAGGCGGTGGGGGTGATCTCCAGTATTGCCGATCAGACCAACCTGCTGGCGCTCAATGCCGCCATTGAAGCCGCGCGCGCGGGCGAACATGGACGCGGGTTTGCCGTGGTGGCCGATGAGGTGCGCAGTCTGGCGGAACACTCGAAGAACGCCTCGGAGGAGATCAGCGGGATCATGTCCGGACTGGGCAATGATGCGGAACAGATGCTGGCGGATGCGACGAATATGCGCCAGATTGCCGGGGAGGTTACCGGGAGCATCGGTGATTTCACAGGCCGATTTGCGACGGTGGCATACTCTTCAGAAGAGGCGCTGAAGAAGATCCGTTATGTACATGATGTGAGCTTTACCTCCCTGGCCAAGATTGACCACTTTATCTACAAGCAAAACGGCTATGCCGCGATCAACCTGGGCGCTGATTCACCCAATGCCCAGGCCGTGATGGTGGATGAGCATAATTGCCGTTTGGGCAAGTGGCTGGATAACGAGCAAACTCAGGATCAGTTTCACCAGTGCCATACGTTTTCGACCATAAGCGGTCCGCATGCCATGGTGCATCAGAATATGCACGCCGTGATCGGGCATCTTAACGATGACTGGGAACATAACTACGATATCCAGGCGGAGATGTACGGGGCATTTGAACTGGTGGAGAAGGGCAGCGATGGCGTGATCGAGAATCTTGACCGCCTGATCATCGATAAGCACGGGCATTTGAATTAAGGATGATCGGCGCGGGCTGTCCTGAAACAGGAGAGGTTGTGCAGGTACTGTTTTGTTGGTAAATCCGCCGCCATAACTTACTTGTCTATCGAGCCGGCTTTATTGTCATTTATATAAGCCAGGGAAATGGTCGGAAGGGATTTCTATGCGAACCATTTTTGAAAAAATACTATGGAGGATTGTTCGTTCCGACTGCATGCGGCAAATGGTTAAGAGGCACAATCCGCTGCAGGACTGGCCTCCGCAGCGAGTGGCGGGTGACAAACTGTCACCGATCAGCAGGGATTACGGGCTGGAAAGAGGAACCCCGATTGACCGCTATTATATTGAGCGGTTTTTGGAACAAAACAGGAAAGACATCAACGGCCATGTGTTGGAGTTTGGCGACAACTACTACACAGTTAAATTTGGTGGCGGGGATGTAAGTCGTTCAGAAATACTCTATCCCGTTGAGGGCAATCCGGACGCCACTATCGTTGCCGACCTGTCTACGGGCGAAGGACTGGAGACGGCAACTTTTGACTGCATCATCTGCACCCAGGTTCTTGGATGTATCTCTGATATCAAGGCCTCAATAGGGAGTGCCAGGAAAGCCCTGAAGCCGGGTGGCGTGTTGCTGGCCACCATGCCGACTATCACCAAGATCAGTCATGAAGATATGGCATTGTGGGGGGACTACTGGCGGGTAACGGGACTGGGGGCGCAAAAACTGTTCCAGGAGGTATTCCCGCCTGAACACATCACCGTTAGCTCCTACGGAAATGTCTACTCCGCGGCCTCGTTTCTGTATGGTGTGGCCGCGGAGGAACTGACATCCGCGGAGCTGGACTACTTCGATAGCGAATATGAGATGCTGGTTTGCATCCGCGTGGTGAAATAAAGAGTCTGCGTTGGAAACGTAAGCTTGTGCCTGGAAGGGCCTGTTTGGATGGTCTCTGAATAGTGTTTAATAAACAACAGGATACGCCATCAGATTGAACCAAAGAGTTCAGTTTCCCACCTAACGCGGCCCTTCATTTCACCATATTCCGATTGCCCGTCCTCTCGCCACCATGGTACAGTTTCAGACCGATATGGAAGCCCCGGTTTACCCGGGGTTTTATACGTTTATGGTGGCCTGTGCTGGTCCCCTCGCAACGTAAAACTGTGAACCCGGTCAGGCCCGGAAGGGAGCAGCCGCAGCAGTGGACGCGTGTGCCGGGGTGTGGCTAGCGCGGGTCGCCAACCACTAACATGGCAGTTGGGCGGTTGTGGGTCAGGCATGCCTTTCCCCGCTGCCGGATTGCAGCAGCGAGTTTCTGAATCTAGTTCTATGTCTTATCAGGTCCTGGCCAGAAAATGGCGTCCCCGGCAGTTCAGCGAACTGGTTGGCCAGGAGCATGTGGTGCGCGCCCTCTCCAATGCGCTGGACAAGGACCGGCTGCACCACGCCTATCTGTTTACCGGCACCCGTGGTGTGGGCAAGACCACCCTGGCCCGTATCTTCGCCAAATCCCTAAACTGTGAGCAGGGCGTGGGTTCCACCCCGTGCGGCGTGTGTAGCGCCTGCACCGAGATCGACGAGGGACGTTTTGTCGACCTGCTGGAGGTGGACGCCGCCTCCCGGACCAAGGTGGACCAGACCCGGGAGCTGCTGGAGAACGTGCCCTATGCGCCCGTGCGAGGACGCTACAAGGTCTATCTCATCGACGAGGTGCACATGTTCTCGGGCGGGAGCTTCAACGCCCTGTTGAAGACCCTGGAGGAACCGCCACCCCATGTGAAATTTCTGCTGGCGACCACCGATCCCCAAAAGGTGCCGGTAACGGTGCTCTCTCGTTGTCTGCAATTCAACCTGAAACGGCTGCCGCTGGACCAGATCCGGGAGCGCCTGGAGCAGGTCCTGAGCCAGGAGTCGATTCCCTGCGAGTCCAGCGCCTTGAACCACTTGGCCCGGGCGGCGGACGGCAGCATGCGTGACGCCCTGAGTCTGATGGATCAAGCCATCGCCTTTGGTGGTGGTGAGGTGAAGGAGGCGGATGTCCGCACCATGCTGGGCACCGTCCAGGGCGACCGCATCAACGCCATCCTGGAGGCGCTGGCGGAGCAGGATTCCAGGCGTCTGCTGAACGAGGCGGCAACATTGGCGGAGCGGGTGCCCGATTTCGCCGGGGTGCTGCAGGATCTGCTGGCGCTATTGCACCGGGTGGCCCTTTGTCAGGCGGTGCCGGATGCCATCAATGATGAGGCCGGGGATCGTGAGACCATCACCGACTTGGCGCAACGCCTTTCCCCCGAGGATGTGCAACTGTATTACCAGATCGCACTGACCGGCCAGCGTGATTTGCCCCTGGCGCCGGACCCCCGCAGCGGCTTCGAAATGGTGCTGCTGCGCATGCTGGCGTTTCGGCCGCAGGATGCCCAAATACCCAATACGGGCGCCGAAAAAAAAAAGCCCCTGGTAGCCACCCCAAAGTCTGAAGCGGGGGGCACACCACCGGCACAGCACCAGGCCGGAGCCAAGGTCGCCGACCACGGTGGGGTAACGAAGACGCCTCCCCGCAAGGAACCCACGGCAGGGGATATTACGGATTGGCACGGTGTCGTGTCCGGGCTGGATCTCGGCGGTATCG
>JBNKPL010000134.1:0-4406 GCA_050295355.1 Sedimenticolaceae bacterium | reverse complement strand
AGGGTCCCGCCCTACGGGTTGTTCGGGTTCGGCATATTCCATGCGGAGGCAGCGGCTCCCGCAGTGGTTTGGACTTTTTTTGGTTAGCCGCGAACCTTCGCCGCCGCCTCGCGGATGATCTCCGGTCTTGCCCCCTTGCGATGAGCATTTTCGCTGATGTGACGCCGCCACGCCCGGGCGCCGGGCTGGCCGTTGAACAGGCCGAGGATGTGGCGCGTGATCCTTGCAACGGGGGTGCCCCGCTCAAACTCCTCCTGTACAAAGGGCATCAGCCGCTCCAGGATTTCATGCCGGGTGGGAATGGGGTGGTCGTCGCCGAACAGCAGCCGGTCCGCCTCCACCAGGATCCAGGGGTTGTTGTAAGCCTCGCGCCCGATCATGACCCCGTCCACATGGTTCAGCTGCTCCCGCGCCTGCTTCAGGGTCTGGATGCCGCCGTTGAGGATGATCTCCAGGTGGGGGAAGTCCTGCTTTAGTTGGTGGACCGTCTCGTATTGCAACGGCGGGACATCGCGGTTCTCTTTCGGACTCAGGCCCTGCAGCCACGCCTTGCGGGCGTGGACGATGAAGGTGGTGCAGCCCGCCTCGGCCACCCGGCCCACAAAATCACACAACTCCCCGTAGCTGTCCCGCTCGTCGATACCGATGCGGTGTTTCACCGTTACATCGATGGCGACGGCGTCGCGCATGGCGGAGATACACTCCGCCACCAGTTCAGGCGTCGCCATCAGGCAGGCGCCGAAACGCCCGGATTGCACCCGGTCGGAGGGGCAGCCCACGTTGAGGTTGATCTCGTCATAGCCCCATTCCTCGCCGAGCCTCGCGCACTGGGCCAGTTCCGCTGGGTCACTTCCCCCCAGTTGCAGGGCGACGGGGTGCTCCTGTTCGTGAAACGCCAGAAAGCGCTCCCGGTCGCCATGCAGCAGCGCCCCGGTGGTGACCATCTCGCTGTAGAGCAGGGTGTGTCTGGAGATCAGGCGCAGGAAATAGCGGCAGTAGCGGTCGGTCCAGTCCAGCATGGGGGCGATGGAGAGGCGTCGGTTGATCTGTGGGTTATTCACTGCCATGAGACGGCATTATCGGTGGGGTGCTGTCCTGGCACAAATCCAAGCTGGAGATGCGGGGCTACATAGCTGTTGATTGTTATCGGATGCGGCGCCCCAAAACGCAAAGACCCGGCCGGGGCCGGGTCCAGTGGCTTGAGTGATCAGCGATTTAGCCGATCAGAACTGCCAGTACTGCGCCGATCACGATGAGGGCGCTTGCGGCGGCCAGGGCGGTTTTACCTTCCAGCATGTCGGTCTCCTTAAACTTGGTACTCAGAATATTCCGTGACCGGGCTTTGGATGCTCCGGTCCTTGTGATGTATAAGAAAAACCCACATGCTTTTCATTGATAATTGACGAATTTGGGAAATTATTCTTTGTGGACCCCGATGAGTCTGTTTAGAAAGATCTGCATTTCCTTCGCCGCCTGAACGTCGCCCAGGAATTCGGCGACTTCGATACCCTGGCTATAGGCCTCCATGGCCTCCATTTCCCTGCCCAGGGACGTCAGCACTTTGCCGTAGCTTTTCCAGCTGGCGGAGTGCTTGGGATTTTGCTCCAGGGCCTGTTCGATGTGCACCAGCGCCTGCTCGGGCCGCTGCGCTTTCAGGTAGAGGTTGGCCAGGGTGAAGCGCAACAAAGGGTTGTCGGTGCCCCGCGCCAGCATCTTCTCCAGGGATTCTATGTTCATCACGCCCCCGCCCGGTAAGGTACACTAGTCCTATTACTAGGTTTGGGTCAGGGCGCGATTTTCAATGTGCGGCATCTGTGGTGAATTGAGACTGGACGGGACGGCCCCGGACCTGGCCGCGGTCACGCGCATGACCGATCGGCTGGCGCGGCGCGGCCCGGACCACGGCGGCAGCTTCAGCGACGGTCCCCTGGCCCTCGGTCATCGGCGGCTCGCCATCATCGACCTGTCGGAACACGCCAACCAGCCCATGGTGGATTCGGAACTGGGCCTGGTGCTGGTGTTCAACGGCACCATCTACAACTACCGCGAGTTGCGGCGGGAGCTTGCTGGCCAGGGCTATCACTTTTTTTCTGACGGCGACAGCGAGGTGATCCTCAAGGCCTATCACGCCTGGGGCGAGGGGTGCGTGGAGCGGCTGCACGGTATGTTCGCATTCGCTATCTGGCGTCAGCATGAGCAGGCGCTGTTCCTGGC
Organism: Sedimenticolaceae bacterium; assembly: GCA_050295355.1. GTDB lineage: Bacteria > Pseudomonadota > Gammaproteobacteria > Chromatiales > Chromatiaceae > CBFDBF01. The sequence continues at coordinate 2,192 of JBNKPL010000134.1, read as the reverse complement.
CCGGGACCGGCTGGGGATCAAGCCGCTCTACTATACGGTGGATGGGGAGCGATTCCGTTTCGCCTCCAACTCCCAGGCCCTGCTGGCCGCGGGCGGGGTGGACCGCTCCATTGATCCGATAGCCCTGCATCACCAGTTCACCCTGCATGGGGTGGTGCCCGCGCCGCGGACCATCCTCAAGGGCATCCGCAAGCTGGCCCCCGGCCACTGCATGACTATGGATGCGGGGGGCGACACAAAAGAGTGGCGCTACTGGTCTTTCCCGGCCACCCGGCCGGAAACCCCCATGAGCGATCAGGAGTGGCTGGAGGCGATCCACGACGCCCTGCGCCAGGCGGTGCAGAAGCGCAACGAGGTGGCGGATGTGCCCGTGGGGGTGCTGCTCTCGGGCGGTCTCGACTCCAGTCTGCTGGTGGCCCTGCTGGCGGAGGCGGGGGTGAGCGACCTGCGCACCTTCTCCGTGGGCTTCGAGGACCACCCGGACGAAAAAGGGAGTGAGTTCGAATACTCCGACCCCGTGGCGGAGCGCTACGGCACCCGACACCGCAAATACCACGTCTCCAATGCCGAGGTGTTGCCGCGCCTGCCCGAGGCGGTGGCGCAGATGGCGGAGCCCATGTTCGGTCAGGACGCGGTGGCCTTCTACCTGCTGGGCGAGCAGGTGTCGAAGGAGATCAAGGCGGTGCAGTCGGGGCAGGGGGCGGACGAGGTGTTCGGCGGCTACTTCTGGTATCCGCGCATGATGGCGGAAACGGAAGGCGCTCCCGTGGAGCGTTTCGCCCGGCACTACTTCGACCGCGATCACGAGGAGTTTCTGCACCTGGCCGCGCCCGCCTTCCGGGGGGATGATTTCACCTCGGCCCTGATCGCCGAACTGCTGGCGGAGCCGGAGGCGGACAGCTTTATGGATGCGGTGCTGCGCATGGACGTCACCACCCTGATCGTGGACGATCCCGTAAAGCGGGTGGACAACATGACCATGGCCTGGGGGCTGGAGGCGCGGGTACCCTTCCTGGACCATCAACTGGTGGAGTTGGCGGCGCGTTGCCCGCCTGAATTTAAACTACGGGAAGGAGGCAAGTATCCCCTCAAGGCCATGGCGCGGGGGCTGCTGCCGGACGCGGTGATCGACCGGCCCAAGGGCTACTTCCCCATGCCGGCGCTGAAATATGTGCGCGGCGAGTTCCTGGATTTTATGCGCGATATCCTGGATTCCCAGGCGTGCCGTAGCCGGGGGATCTACAGTCGCGCCTATGTGGATCTGTTGTTGTCCGCGCCCGAGATGCACCACACCCGGCTGCAGGGGAGTAAGCTGTGGCATCTGGCGTTGCTGGAGCTGTGGCTTCAGCTAAATGTGGACAATTGAAGATGAAGGGCATGAGTGAGGCCGATATCCGTTACCATAAGGTGTGTTCAGAATTACGCAGTAATAGAGGTAACCGTTGATTTGTAATCCCATACAACGTCATAAGACCGTACCGGTCCAGATCGGCGATCTGACCCTGGGCGGCGACGCCCCGATTGTGGTCCAGTCCATGACCAATACCGACACCGCGGATGTGGCCGCCACCGTCGCCCAGGTGGCCCAGCTGGCCCGCGCCGGTTCGGAGCTGGTGCGCATCACGGTGAATACGGAGGCGGCGGCGAAGGCGGTGCCCGCCATCCGTGCGGCGCTGGACCAGGAGGGGTTCTCCGTCCCCCTGATCGGCGATTTTCACTTCAATGGCCACTACCTGTTAAACGCCTATCCCGAGTGCGCCGAGGCGCTGGCCAAGTACCGTATCAATCCCGGCAACGTGGGCCGCGATGAGCGCTTCGCCTCCCTGATTGAGATTGCCCGCCGCCACGGCAAGGCGGTGCGTATCGGTGTCAACTGGGGCTCCATGGATCAGGAGCTGGTGACGCGCATGATGGACGAGAACGCCCGCGGCCCGTCACCGAAGAGCAATGAGGAGATGATCTGCGAGATCATGGTCACCTCCGCCCTGGAGAGCGCGCGCCGGGCCGAAGAGTTGGGCCTGGAGCGGGAGCGGATCGTGCTCTCCTGCAAAATGAGCGGGGTGCAGGATCTGATCCGGGTCTACCGTGACCTGGCGGCCCGTTCCGACTACGCCCTCCATCTCGGACTCACCGAGGCGGGCATGGGCGCGCGTGGCATCGTAGCCTCCACCGCGGCACTGGCGGTACTGCTG
>JBNKPL010000133.1:0-4706 GCA_050295355.1 Sedimenticolaceae bacterium | reverse complement strand
CGCCATTGCGCGACTGGAAGAGCAGTTGCCCACGCCCGTGCTGCAACAGCAAGGCCGCAAAGCGGTGATCACCGAGGCCGGGGAGGTGTTATACCGCCGCGCCAAGCAGCTTGTGAATCTGGCCAATGATGTGGAGCAGACCGCCCAATGCCTGGCCCAGGGATGGGAGACGACGATCACCGTCGCGGTGGATGCCATTGTTCCCATGGAGCCCGTGCTCCAGGCCATGCGCCGCTTTGGCGACCGGGTGCCGCACACGCGAGTGGTGTTATTGGAGACCACGCTCTCGGGAACGGACGAGGCCTTGCTGGAGCGCCGCGCGGACATGGCGATTTGCGCCAGCATACCGCCCGGTTTTCTCGCTACCCCCATCGGCGAAATATGCAAGATTCCTGTTGCCCAGGTAGCTCACCCGCTGGCTATGTCCGAGCGCCCCCTCACAGAACAGGACCTGCGCCAGGCCAGACAGATCGTAGTGAGGGATTCGGGTGTAAAGCGCAGCCAGGACAGCGGCTGGCTGGAAGCGGAGCAGCGTCTTACCGTCAGTCACTTCGCCACCAGCCTGAAAGCGCTGGAACAGGGGTTGGGATTCGCCTTTATGCCTGACGCCATCGTTGCAACGGCCATCGCGGAGGGGCGGTTGAAAAGGCTAAACCTGGAGACCGATGCGGAGCAGCGCATACCTCTGTATCTGGTGAACGCGGGGCATGACTACGTGGGGCCTGCGATGAAGGCCTTTGGTGAGGATGTGGTTTCGTGTTTTGAAACCTTCAGCCGGGCGCGGTGAGCGAAGTGACTACAAATCGTAAGCGAAAACGTGGTTAACTGGATTTCAGCTTGCGATACAGCGTCTGCCGGCTGATGCCCAGTATGCGCGCGGCCTGGGATACATTGCCGCGGCACTCTTCCAGGGTGTTCCGAATGGTGGTCAGGGATAGCTCCTTGAGATTCCGCGGCAGGCGTTGGCCGTCCTTGGGGGCGGCAGGTATCTCCGTGAGTTCTTCGTTCAGGTCTTCCGGCAGGTGCTGCCGGTCGATGCAAGACTCGCCGTCATCGAGCATGGCGCTGGCGGTGCGTAGTGCGTTGGCGTACTGGCGCAGGTTGCCGGGCCATGGGTGACGGCCGAACAGTGACAGCAGGCCGGGTGAAAGGGTGACGCCGCGGTTCGGGTTGATCTCCGCCAGGATGCGCTCGGTCAGTACCTGCAGGTCGCTACGTTCGCGCAGGGCCGGGAGGCTCACCGTAAGGCCGTTGATACGGTAGTAAAGATCGCGGCGGAAGTTGCCCTTGTCCACTTCTTCGCGCAGTTTGCGGTGGGTGGCGCAGATCAGGGTGAAATCCACCTCCACGGCCTTGCTGCCTCCCAGTGGTGTTACCGAGCGCTCCTGTAGTACGCGCAGCAGACGGGTCTGCATGGAGAGCGGCATGTCGCCGATCTCGTCGAGGAACAGGGTGCCGCCGTGCGCCTCGCGCAAGCGGCCCTGGTAGCCCTCGCGCCGTGCGCCAGTAAAGGCCCCGGCGCTGTAACCGAACAGCTCGGCCTCTACCAGATTCTCTGGCAGGGCGGCGCAGTTGATGGCGACAAAGGGGCCGTTGTTGCGTGGACCGCTGTCGTGTACGGCGCGGGCGAAGTACTCCTTGCCGACACCCGATTCGCCCTGGATCAGCAGGGGGATCGATTTGTTCAGAATCCGCCGCGCCTTCTCCGCCGCCGCGCCCCAGGTGGCGTCGCCGCTATCGAGTGCGCTGAGTGCGTCGTCTGGTTTTTTCGCCATGGGTGTGGCGGGCTGGGTCAACGTCGCCGTCCGTTCCACCTGCACCCGCACGAACAGTGCGCTGCCGTCCCGCAACTGGATCTGCATGGCCTGTTCCGGGTGACGGCGATGGCGCGACAGCAGTTCCTCCAGGCGCATGGAGAGCACCCGATTTATGGGCATCACGCCCAGGTCGAGGGCGCTGAGGCGCAGCATGGAGAGTCCGGTCCTGTTGGCGCCAGCGATCCTTCCATCTTCCGACAGGGTGATAATTCCCTCCGCGACGGTGCCGATCCCTTCGGGATAGGCGTGCAGGCGCAGGCAAATGGAGTGGCGGTGGTCGGCGAGCACCAGGCGGTTCTCGATCATCCGCGCGGCCATGCTCACCAGTCCCAGGGTGTGGGGGTGACGGTTGCGATGGTCGCCAGAGACATCAATGACCCCCATCAGGGTGCCGTCGGCCGCCATGATCGGCGCCGCCGCGCAGGTGAGAAAACCGTTGCGTTCCAGGTAGTGTTCGCCGCCGTTGATCTCGATGCTGTCGATCTCGGCCAGGGCGGTGCCGATGGCGTTGGTCCCGCGATACCGTTCCTGCCAGGATGCGCCGACCGACAGCGCCACCCGTTCCGCCTTGGTCAGAAAATCCACATCGCCCAGGGTCTGCATCAGCGTGGCGCGCTGATCGGCCAGGATGATCATGCTGTGGCTGTCCCGCATCTGGTCGTACAGGTATTCCATCACGGGGCGGGAGTGGGCAAGCAGGCCATGGTTGCGGGAGAGGACGTGACGCAGGCGATTGCCCGTGAGGTGTTCGGACTCGGCCAGTCGGCCAGTGGGCGAGAGGCCCGCGGCGTGACTGCGCTGCCAGGAACGGGCGACACGCTCGCTGATGACGCCTGACGGGCAGTCGCCATGCTCCAGTAGATGCGTGCGGGCTTTGCGCAGATCGGTCGCGTGGGATGCGGTATTCATGCGGCGCTCCTCGGCAGGGAAGTGGCCAGGTTTTCCAGTATAGGTTTTTCGCCTTTCGGCGCAACCGTTCCACCTCTACGATCCGGCCGATTGTCACATTTTGCGACAGGTGGTGAATTCTGGAGCGTTACAGGGTGAGTCACTGTGGATGCGGGGATTCGGTAAGTTACCGTAAATTATCGTGTTTTTCGTTTTGTCTGGTTTGGCACGTTACTTGAGATGAAGCTGGAACGGCACCGCATATCGGGCCGGGATGTACAGACCAACAACGAAACAGGAGGCAAACCATGATTTATGGAGCACCCGGCACAGCCGACGCCAAGATCAAATACAAAGATAAGTATGACAACTTCATCGGGGGAAAATGGGTGGCACCCACCAATGGAAACTATATGGATGTCATCACGCCCATTTCCGGGGAGGTGTACACCCAGGCGGCGCGTTCCAGCGCCGAAGATATCGAACTGGCATTGGATGCCGCCCATGCCGCGGCGGATGCCTGGGGCAAAACCTCGTCTACCGAGCGCTCCAACATTCTGCTCAAGATCGCCGACCGTATCGACGAGAACCTGGAACTCTTGGCCTACGCCGAGACCGTGGATAACGGCAAGCCGATTCGTGAGACCCTGGCCGCCGACCTGCCACTCTCATCCGATCACTTCCGCTACTTCGCGGGCGCCCTGCGGTCGCAGGAGGGCGGCATCAGCGAGATCGACGAAAACACCATGGCCTACCATATCCATGAGCCACTGGGCGTGGTCGGTCAGATCATCCCATGGAACTTTCCGATCCTGATGGCGGCCTGGAAACTGGCCCCGGCCCTCGGCGCAGGCAACTGCGTGGTACTCAAGCCCGCCGAATCCACCCCGGTCTCCATCCTGATCCTGATGGAACTCATCGCCGACCTGCTGCCGCCCGGCGTGCTCAACATCGTCAACGGCCTGGGCCGCGAGGCGGGGATGCCCCTGGCGCAGAGCAAACGCATCGCCAAGATCGCCTTTACTGGCTCCACCACCACTGGTCGGGTGATTGCCCAGGCCGCCGCCAACAACCTGATCCCGGCCACTCTGGAGCTGGGCGGCAAGTCTCCCAACATTTTCTTCCCCGATGTGATGGACAAGGACGACAGCTTCCTCGACAAGGCGATCGAAGGCCTGGTGCTGTTCGCCTTCAATCAGGGTGAGGTCTGCACCTGTCCGAGCCGCGCCCTGATCCATGAATCCATCTACGACGCCTTTATGGAGCGTGTGCTCAAACGCGTGGCCGCCATCCAGCAGGGCAGCCCCCTCGATACCGATACCATGATGGGCGCCCAGGCCTCGAAGGAGCAGCTCACCAAGATCCTCTCCTATCTGGATCTGGGTAAGGAAGAGGGCGCCGAGTGCCTCATCGGCGGCAGCCAGGCGCAGTTGGAGGGAGAGCTGGGTGGCGGCTTCTATGTGCAGCCGACCCTGTTCAAGGGCCACAACAAGATGCGCATCTTTCAGGAAGAGATCTTCGGTCCGGTCCTGGCGGTCACTACCTTCAAAGACGAAGCAGAAGCACTGGAGATCGCCAACGACACTCTCTACGGTCTCGGTGCGGGTGTCTGGACGCGTAACGGTAATATAGCCTACCGCATGGGCCGCGCCATTAAGGCGGGCCGCGTCTGGACCAACTGTTACCACGCCTACCCGGCCCATGCCGCCTTCGGTGGATACAAGGAGTCGGGCATCGGCCGTGAAACCCATAAGATCATGCTTGACCACTATCAGCAGACCAAAAACCTGCTGGTCAGTTACAGCGAAGAGAAACTCGGCTTCTTCTGAGCTTGGTAGGCACCCTCAGCGGGGTGCGCCTGCGCCCCGCTTTTTTCTGGAGGTGACCATGGTAGACAAGGTGATAGCTACTGATGCAGCGCTGGAATTAATCGAAACGCTTAAACAGAAACATGGTGGCGACCTGTTTTTTCATCAGTCAGGCGGCTGTTGCGACAACAGC
>JBNKPL010000132.1:0-4804 GCA_050295355.1 Sedimenticolaceae bacterium | reverse complement strand
GGTTGGCGCGGTTGCGCAGGGCCACATGGAGCACCGCCCGATCCTCGGTGTTATTGATCTTCTCGCCCCGGAACATACGTTCGATCCAGGCCGGGAGCTGCGCCGCCTGCGCCAGCCGGATCAAATGCCCCAGGGTATCGGCCGTGGCGCGGTTCTTGGAGTAGTCGAGCAAAATCCCACAGGATTTGTGGGACATCTCAGTAAAACGATCCGGATTCTCAGCAAACAGATCCCGCATGTGGAGCGGCTGTATCTTTTCCCAATGGGCCTGCAGGTCCGCCCATTCATCGTATTCCGTGATGGATTTCATTTCAGCCACGCCATCTCCTATAATTCAGCTCGCTCTGCCGGATGCCGGGATGTAACATAGTTTTCACTTTATTCAATTCCGGCGATAAAGTATATCTACGCCTTTTAACACAACAATGACAACCACCGACGACACCTCATCCCACGCCCCCAAAGCCATTCTGTTCGCCGCCAGCGAGGCCCAGCCGCTGATCAAGACCGGCGGCCTGGCGGACGTGGCCGGCAGCCTGCCGCCGGCCCTGCGCAAGCTGAACAATGACGTGCGGCTGATCCTGCCCGCCTATCCACAGGCCGTGGAGCGCGCCATTCCTCTGAAAACGGTCGCCACCCTGAGTGTTGTGGGCGCCCCCGGGGAGGTGCGCCTGCTTGAGGGGCTGTTTGACGGCATCCTGCCCCTCTATCTGGTGGACGCGCCGGGTCTGTTCGACCGCCCCGGCAACCCCTACATCGACGGCAGCGGCAAGGATTGGGGAGACAACGCGGCCCGATTCGCCCTGTTCTGCCGCGTGGTCACGCTGGTGGCCATGAACCGCGCCGAACTGGGCTGGCAGCCCGACGTGGTGCACTGTAACGACTGGCAAACGGGGCTGGTCCCGGCGCTGTTGGCGCAGGAGTGGAACCGGCCGGCCACCGTATTCACCATCCACAACCTCTCCTATCAGGGCATGTTCGACCATGCCACCTTCGAACAGGTCCGGCTGCCGAAGAACCTCTGGTCGCCAGAGGGGCTGGAGTTTCACGGCCATCTCTCCTTCATCAAGGGCGGCCTGGTATTCTCCGATCAGGTCAACACCGTCAGCCCCACCTATGCGAAAGAGATCCTCACCCCCCAGTTCGGCTATGGTCTGGAGGGGCTCCTGAACCACCGCACCGAACGCCTGTCCGGGGTCCTCAACGGCATCAATTACCAGGAGTGGGACCCAGCCACCGATCCGGCGCTGCCGCAGCACTACGACACCACCACCTTCGAACTCAAACAGGTGAACAAGGTGATGCTACAACGGGAGATGGGGCTGCCTGTGCGGGAGGACGTGCTGCTGTTCGGCCATGTGGGCCGCACCGTGGAACAGAAGGGGATCGACCTGCTTATCGAAACCATCCCGGAATTGCTGAGCCGGGACGGGGTGCAGCTTGTGATCCTCGGCAACGGCGACCCGCGGCTGGAACAGGATCTCCGTGAGGTGGCGGAGTGCTACCCCAATCTGATGGCCATACACATCGGGTATAGCGAGGAACTGGCCCACCGCATTGAAGCGGGCTGCGACTGTTTCCTGATGCCCTCACGCTATGAACCGTGCGGTCTGAATCAGCTCTACAGCCTGCGCTACGGCTCCGTGCCCATCGTCCACCGCACTGGCGGCCTGGCCGATACCGTGGTGGATGTAACCCCCGAGACCCTGCTGAACGACACCGCCACCGGATTTGTTTTTGACCGTCCGGAAGCGGCCGCCCTGCTGGAGGCGATGACGCGGGCCATCGACTACTATCAACGGCCCGGCGTCTGGTGGCGCAAACTGGCCGTCAACGGTATGGAGCAGGATTTCAGCTGGAAAGCGAGCGCCCTGCACTATCTGGAACTCTATCAGCGGGCCATCGACAACCCGGCGCCGAATCCCGTGGGATAAAGATCTTCTCTGGCGGCGGCTGGCGCAACCAGAATGGTTCTGGCCCGCGGACGGCAGAGTGTCCGCGGACCCAATGGCAATTCGTTATTTCAGCACCGGCCTCCCGTTCAGCGGCTGAATCGGGCGGTTGTTGGGATGCCGCATCACGTATTCAAACTCCTTGATCTGTTCGCGGGACGCGGTCAATGGCCGTTTCATCACCAGCCAACGCACGCCTTCGGTACAGGGCGGCGTGGTCAATGAGCCGCTGAAGCGGTAATAATCCCGGTCGGAGGGCAACAGCTTGTCCGCGTTCACGGCGGCGCTCATGGCGTTCGTATCACCCACCCGTTTCGGCATCACGCGCCACACCTTGGTCAGTTCATGGTCTTCCGCGCCCTCCTCGTACATCACCGCGATTACCGCCAACTCTCCCTGATCGTTCGCATGCACCAGATGGGATTCCAGCGGAAAGGATTTGCCCATGATGTGGTTTTCGCTGGGTGCGTGAAAATGAAACTGCAGCAGCCGGAAGTTCATTCCGTCGACCTCAATGCTGCCGCCGCCGCCGACATTGACCTTGACCGTATGACCGTTATTGACCACTTCCTGATCCGACTGGTAATTGATCTTGAGTGGCGTCAGGTCGGCTTCAACAAAATCCTTCAGATCGACCGGACTCTGGTTTTTGCCTGCGCAGGCGGCAAATTGAGGGCTGAGTTGCGCCCACAAACCGGGACCCGTATCACCGCTGTACGACCAGTGAACCGCCCCGTTGGCATGTGACTCTTTGGCCGGGGCGGCCTTTTCAGCCGCATGGGATCGTTCAGTGGAATGGGACGCCTGCGGCGCGTGTGAGGTATCGGATGCATAGGCGGTTATGGACGCGAGCAACAGCGAGGATATGAGAAGGCGCTTTTCCATAGGGGGTCTCCCGGTTCAATAGACAATCGATCATTCATGCCACTTTATAAACAGGCATTTTTTATTGGGCATTGATATAGATATCGATAGAAGACGGCCTGGGGTTTGTCAAGGAACCCAGGTGAGGAATAGTGGCGGATCGCCGTATCCGGGGGATTGTACAAGCCGCGTATTTTTAATGGTTTTTCATGTCCGCACGTTCATAAACGCGCTTTATCGCCCTGCGGCAGATTACACGTACTCAGATCTTCCTGAACGGAGTGACGAAACTTTTACATCGGCGATCCGACACCAGATCTCGCATGGGAAGGCGGGCGATATGATAAAAAGCTCAACCCTCCATTTTTTGCTCCAGTGCAGAGAGCAGGGATCGAAAAACCGCGTTGTCCGGATCTTTTTTTAGCGCGCTATTGAGTTCGCGATGGGCATCCCCGTAGAGCTGCCGGGAGGTATAGATTCCCACACGGAGAACCGCTTTTGCCTGTTCGGAAATCTCCATGGCCTTCAGCTGTTCCAGTTCTTTCCTAACCTTATGTTCTTCCTCTGCCGGCAAAATCTGAAACCAGACCAGCGGAGTCTCCGACGGCTCTCCCGTCAGCATGTTGTAGCCTTCCACCTTCCAGTAATATGGAACCCCCGCTTCCAGGGACGGCGCGTCTTCGGGATAAAGCAAATCACTGGAACCGTCCGCCAGCTTATGGGAAAAGGAAAAGCGCGGATTGCGTTTCTTTAATTCAAATTTCATCCCTTCCAGATCAGCTTCGTTTTGCCAGCTGAACCGCAGATCCTTAGCTAAAATGGCCGTATTGCGGGGAAACTCCGGCTGCAAACCTTCTCCGCCCCTTACCATCCCTTTCACGGTCGGACGCTCATAATCTCCGGCGGCATCGGCGAGGGACGCGAGGAGCCGCGTATTCAATGCCTCCCCCTTCTGCTTTTCTCCGCTCGGTACCGTATAGCTCGTGCCACTCTGGACGGTTTCCAGCTTTCCATTGGACGTGATCAGATTCAACTCGCCCTGCTGCACGGATATGGCGTCACCCTCCTGCAAGCGTGTCCCGGGATGTGCCGGGATTGTCTTACCGGCCCGGGTGATCTCCGCGTTGCCGGATAGCGCAATAACCACCGCCTCTTCCGCGCCACACGGGAAGGCGAGAAAAAACAGTACAAAAAGAGATACCAGATTGAGCACTTTGTTGTTCATATGGCCGTTTCCTTTGTTATTTGCTTTGCATGGAAAACACGCCGTCCCACTCCTCCGGAGGCGGCGTCTTTGCGTATAGCCGGCACCGTTCCAGGTAGACCTGGCTCGGCGCGTCGTCTTTCATATTATCCAGAACCGCCTGGAAACCCGCTTCCGCCGCGCTCCAGTTTCTCCTTCGGTACTGTTCCAGCGCCGAGGCAAAAAGTTCCAGCCGTTCCCTATCCACCGCATCCTTGCCGTTACCTGGAAAGAGCACTTCGAAAACCTGTACCGGCACTCGTTTCCCCTTCACCCGGATCAGGTCCAGTTCCCGCACCAGAACCGCATCGCCGATCAGCCTGCGGGTGCGCTCTCCGATCATCAGGTGGGTGCCGTAGGCCTTGTTCGCCCCTTCCAGGCGGGAAGCGAGGTTCACCTCGTCACCGATCACGGTGTAGTCAAAACGTTGCCGGCTGCCGATATTCCCGACCACAACCTTCCCGCTATTGATCCCTATTCGGGTAACGAGTTCCGGTTTGCCCGCCGCTTTGAACCGTTCATTGAGATGCGCCAGAAATTCCCGCATCTCCAAGGCGGCCTCCACGGCATGCAGGGCATGATCGGGATCATCCAGTGGCGCGCCCCAGAAGGCCATGATGGCGTCCCCTTCATATTTATCGAGGGTCCCCCGATGGCGCAGGATGATATCCGTCATCCCCTCCAGGTATTCGTTCAACAGGGACACCAACTCCGTGGGTGACAACCCTTCGGAGAGGGTCGTAAA
>JBNKPL010000131.1:0-4867 GCA_050295355.1 Sedimenticolaceae bacterium | reverse complement strand
TTGAAGTAGACCTGGATCAGGATCGGTATCGCCAGCAGCAGGATCACCAACGGTTGCGCCAGGATCTGTTCTCCCTGGAAGCCGAACAGCAGCACCAGTGTTGCCAACAGCGCGGAGAGTGAGATGGGGTGCAAGCGGTCAAGCATCCGCTGCAATACCGCTTCGCCGCGTGCAAGCAGGGCGCGGCGCCATAGTTGCGCGGCGGCCACGGGGATCACGATATAGAGCAATACCGATAGCAGCAGTGTGCCCCAGGGCACGGTGATCGCCGAGATCCCCAGCAACAGACCGACGATGGGCGCGAATGCGAACACCATAATGGAGTCGTTGAGGGCGACCTGGGTCAGGGTGAAGTGCGGTTCGCCACGCGTGAGATGACTCCAGACAAATACCATGGCGGTGCAGGGCGCGGCGGCCAGCAGGATCAGTCCCGCGATATAGCTGTCGTGTTGCGCCGCCGGCAGCCAGTCGGCGAACAGGACGCGGATGAACAACCAGCCGAGTAGCGCCATGGAGAACGGTTTTACCGCCCAGTTGATGAATAGCGTCACGCCGATGCCGCGCCAGTGCTCTTTCACGTGGTGCAGCGCGCCGAAATCGATCTTGAGCAGCATCGGCACGATCATCAGCCAGATCAGCAGCGCCACGGGCAGGTTGACCTGAAACAGTTCCAGGCGGCCGACGAAGTGGAACGGCGCGGGGAACAGATGGCCGAGGGCGATCCCCGCCACGATGCAGAAAAACACCCACAGGGTCAGATAGCGCTCGAACAGCCCCATCCCGCTGCCGACCGCCTTTTTGGCAATCACTTCACACTGTGCGGACATACTCGCTCCAAACTGATAGATTCGCCGCGGAGGTGCGGAGTGGAGCGGGCCGAAAAGATCCCGCTGTTTTCCCCGTCTCCGCGCTTTATCGGGTTGCCTCTAATTCCTGCAGCTCTTCCACCAGAGCCCGGACGCGTTCGCGGATATCGTCGCGGCTGGCGCGAAATATCGCCATGATCTCCTCTTCTGAACCCTCAGCCCTGGCGGGATCGTCCAGGGGCCAGTGGATCTTGCGCAACCCCGGCGGCAGTATGGGGCAGTGCTCGTCGGCATGGCCGCAGACGGTGACGACCACATCCGCCGCGCCGATCATCGCATCGGTAACCCGGGTGGACTCCTGGCCGGATATATCAATCCCCGCTTCCGCCATCACCGCGATGGCGTTCGGATTTTTGCCATGGGCCTCGATGCCCGCGGAATATACCTCCAGGCGGTCGCCAGCGAAGTGGCGTCCCCAGCCCTCCGCCATCTGCGAGCGGCATGAGTTCCCCGTACAGAGAAACAGCAGGTTTGGCTTTTTCATGGGATGTTCGCTCAGGCGCAGCAACTGGCGCCGGGGCGATTGGGCATCTCGCGCAGGGCGGCATGGTCGTGGCAGAAGGGCGCCTGGCTGGCGGCGCCCGCGGCGGTAGCCGCCAGGATATCAGCGGCCCAGGCGGGCAGTTCCGGGTGCAGTTTGTAGTGGATCCATACCCCTTCACGGCGGGCGGCAACGAGGCCCGCTTCACGCAGTTGCGCCAGGTGACGGGAGATCTTGGGCTGGGACTCCCCCAGCGCATGGGTTAGCTCACAGACACAGAGTTCGCCCTCGCGCTGCAGGAGCATTACACAACGCAGGCGGGTGGGGTCGGCGAGGGTGCGGAAAAGGTCGGCGGCGGAATCGGTCATGGGCGTAATATATGGCAATCCATATATACGCGCAAGCGAATATATTCGGTTGGCTGCAATCCCGTGCGCTCAGTAAAAGGACGATCCGCTTCTAGGCGGCCCTGTATGGTGGGATGCGGGACGCCTCAATCATCATCATGCCTGCGCCCATGCTCGCGTTCATCGTCATCATCGTCGTGCTCGCCATTCCCCCAATAGCGGTAGGTGCCGTTTTCCCGCGAGAGTGAACGCCAGCGCCGCTCGGCCTCGTGCTCATCGCCGCTGCGGTGGCACTCGGTGCAGTTCTCGTAGTCGCGGATGCCCTCTTCGTAGTGCTCTTCGCGGACCTTGGAACGGGAGTGCTCATGGCAGCCGTAACAGGTATAGGCGCTGTAGTTGTTGTCCACATGACAGGTTTCGCAGTCGGCGTCGTGATGACGGTCGAAGCGGAAATAGTCGTCATGGTTGAAGGTGGCGGGGGTCCAGGCGTCCATGCTATGGCACTGGTTGCAGCTGCCCTCGATTTTCAGGTGCAGATTGTCGCCCGGGTTGCTGTGGCAGCCGTCGCACTGCTCACGGGTGGAGAGCTCCACCAGTTCATGGGAGAAACGGCTGATAGGACGGAAGGGCATAACGCCTTTGTGATCGCTGTGACAGGCGACGCAATCCTCCTCCACCAGCTTCTGGTGAAAGGCCACGTTCTTTTTCTCCCGGCTGATGGTCACGCCTTTGCTGGTTTTGAGGCCGATATCCGCCACCTTATGGCAAGTCATGCATTTCGATGGCCTGCTGCCGATGAACGGGGTATGGCAGGCAAAGCAGTCGCTGGCGATCTCCTCATGGGCCTGCATGGGATCGCCGGGGGCGATCATGGATTGCGGCTCCATAAACACCAGCGTCAGCAACAGCGCCAGATTCAGCGAAACAATCAGCAGCGGTGTTTTGTATTTCATTGCCATTGCCAGAAAAACAGAATGCTAAGAATGTGCGCAAGACCCAGCACCGCGAAGGCGAGGGTGATGGGCATGTGCACCAGCCGCCACTGCTTCATGGCGTCTACCGCGGTGGCGTCCCAGAACAGCTGCCGCTCAATGGCCTGCTCATCCATACCCTCACCGCGATAGTGTTCGCGGCGCGCTTCCAGCTGCCGCCGCGAACGGTCAAACAGGTATTTGCCCGTCATGCCGCTGATGATGTTGATCAACATGGCGAGCAACGCCAGCCACGGCAGGATGGTGTAGATATGGATGCCCCCATGCACCAGGATCATCAGCGCCCCGATCCAGGCCAGGGTTTCGTGCAGGGACAGCAGCACCTTCGGCTTACCGAAGCTGATCCGTTTGCGCTTGCGCAGGGAGTAGAGAAAGGAGACCAGGATCAGCAGCACCCCAGGAATGCCCAGCCAGCGGCCGATCCACACCAGGCCAAACAGATGCAGCAGCCCATCGAGGATCAGCGCGCCCAGCAATAGCCCCCCGAAGAGGGCCAGAAAGGGCAGGATTTGACGCTGAAAAATCGATCGTTCCATTTATGGCGCCTTTACAGGTGTGTGCCGTGCCGGCTGTCTGATCTGACGCCGTCTGCGCCAGATGCCAAACAGGGTTCCGAGCGCGAGCTGGACGAGTATCTCGGCGGTGATGCTGAATGCGAGCGCGCCAGTGGTCATGGTTTCGTTTCCCCTGTGGATTCTGATCCGTATGGGCTTCATATTAACGGCCGTATCTGAAATCAAACTGAAAATGGCGTTATGCCATTTTACTGGCAGGCGCGAAAAGGGATTGAAAATCTCCCCATAACGCCCCAGATTATGTCGCATCCATTACCTCAGAGTGCCTGGAGCCATGAAAAGAATCTTCCTGTTTCTGGTAACCAACATCGCCATCGTCTTCGTGTTGAGCATCTCCCTGCGTTTGCTGGGCTTTGAAGGCTATCTCGACGCCCAGGGGGTGGATCTCAACCTTAATGGTTTGCTGCTGTTCGCCTTTATCTTCGGCATGGGCGGCTCCTTTATTTCGCTGCTGATCTCCAAGTGGACCGCCAAGCGGCTGACCGGGGCGCGGGTGATCGAACAGCCCGCCAACAGCACCGAGTCCTGGCTGGTGGCGACGGTTCATCAGCAGGCCCGCGAGGCGGGCATCGGCGAGCCCGAGGTGGCGATCTTCGACTCCCCCGATCCCAACGCCTTCGCCACGGGCGCCAACCGCAACAACGCCCTGGTGGCGGTGAGCAGCGGCCTTTTGCGGCACATGAGCCAGGATGAGGTGGAGGCGGTGCTGGCCCACGAGGTAAGCCACGTGGCCAACGGCGACATGGTCACCCTGGCATTGATCCAGGGCGTGGTAAATACCTTCGTCATCTTCCTCTCCCGCGTGATCGGCCATGTGGTGGACCGCGTGGTGTTCAAGACCGAGCGCGGCCATGGTCCCGCCTTCTGGATCACCGCCATCGCGGCGGAGATGGTGCTTGGTATTCTCGCCAGCATCATCGTCATGTGGTTCTCCCGCCAGCGCGAATACCGCGCCGACGCGGGTGGGGCGTCCCTGGCCGGGCGCGGCAAGATGGTCGCCGCGTTGGAGCGGCTGCAAGCCACGGTGGACCAGCCCCATCTGCCCGATCAGTTGGCCGCCTTCGGTATCTCTGGCGGCGCACGCGCCTTCAGCGACCTGTTTCGCAGCCATCCGCGCCTGGAGGACCGTATTCAGGCGTTGCGAAATCAGGCATAATCCCCCGCTGCTTACTGAGCGCTCCAATAGGGATGTGGGAGCGCCTTCAGGCGCGATAGAAGCGCGCAATTTCCTCCCGAACCACGGTTCGGGCCTCGTTACCAGATCAAAGGTTCAGATATGCCGTTAGTGAGAGCATTCCCGGGCTTGCGTCCCACCCCCGACCATGTGGCCGATGTGGCGGCCCCGCCCTACGACGTGATGAGCGAGGCGGAAGCGCGGCGGATGGTGCAAGGGCGGCCCTGGAGCTTTCTCCACATCTCGCGGCCCGAGGTGGACCTGCCCGAAGGCACCGATCCCTACGCCCCCGAGGTGTACGCCAAGGCCGCGGAGAACCTGCAACACATGGAACAGGAAGGGGTGCTGGTTCAGGACACGGCCCCCTGCTTCTACGTCTACCGCCTTACCATGGGCAGCCATGTGCAGACGGGGCTGGTAGCCGCCGCCTCG
>JBNKPL010000130.1:0-4893 GCA_050295355.1 Sedimenticolaceae bacterium | reverse complement strand
GAGGGAAAACGGAACCCAACTGCTCATCGGCATCCCTGTGTGGAATGACGAAAACCGGCGCTATTACAATGCCATGGTGGCGTTGGGCGCGGGGGAGGGGAACTATTACAAACGCCATCTGGTCCCGTTCGGTGAATTCATGCCGTTCCGGGAACTGTTGGCGCCGTTGCTGAAGGAGCTGTTGCAGATCCCTATGGCCAACTTCGCCCGGGGAGAGCCGGGCCGTCCGCTGCTGGAGTTGGCCGGTCATGCCGCGGGTATGTCCATTTGTTACGAAGACGCCTTTGGCGAGGAGATGATCGAGGCGCTGCCGGACGCGCGTTTTCTCATCAATGCCAGCAACGACGCCTGGTTCGGTGATTCCGTCGCCCCGCCCCAGCACCTGCAGATGGCACGCATGCGCGCCCTGGAGACCGGCCGCTATCTGCTGCGTTCCACCAACACAGGGGTCTCGGCGCTGATCAATGCACGGGGTGAGGTCATCGCCCGCTCCCCCGCCTTTGAACTGCATGTGCTCAACGGGGAGATACAGCCGCACCAGGGCATGACCCCCTATGCCCGGGTGGGCAATTGGGCGGTGGTTCTGTTGTTAGCCGCTGGTGTAGTGGTCTTGGTCGTGTTGCTGAGGCGGGCCGCTAATACCCGCTTATTCTAGCTCGTTCCGAAACCGCGAGCAGTGGTATTCGGAGTAGAGCTCCTTGTAGTAGTTTCTCTTCTTCTGCCAATAAGCCATCATCTTTGCCGAACCGCCTGCGCGGCGCCGCTGGGTATATTCCTCGATTTTGTCTTTAACACGCTGACACTGTTTTAGAGTGCCGGGGTCGGCTGAGGAGTCTGCTGCCGGCCATGACAGCACGAGGAACAGCAGGAGGGGGAGTGTGGCGTGGGCTTTCCCTTTGATATCCATATCGATCGCTTCCTTTTGATCTATCCATGGTGGGTAGCGGTCATGCTAACCCAATGTAGTCGAAGATCACAGCCCTCTCTAGATCTAGCTTGGATGTAGGGTGGGGCCCTGCCCCACCTTGGTTTATGTTTTTTGCCACAGAGGGCACAGAGTACACAGAGGTTATGAAGCCTTATCCAGCTCCGTGTCCTCTGTGAGCTCTGTGGCTAAGATTAACGCGGCTCCTACAGGTGGTTGTTTAGCTGATGGTGGTAAGGCGGCGGCTCAGATATCCAGGTCCACCCAGATCGGACAGTGGTCGGAGGGTTTCTCCATGGCCCGGATGTCATAGGCGATGCCGGCCCCTTGTAGCCGTTCGATCAGCGGGGATGTGGCCATGATCAGATCGATACGCAGTCCTCTTCTCGGTTCCCCCTCGAATCCACGGCTGCGGTAGTCGAACCAGCTGAATCGGTCGTCCTCTTCCGGGTGGCGGATGCGGAAGCTGTCCCGCAACCCCCACGCTTCCAGCGCCTGCAGCCACTCCCGCTCCTCGGGCAGAAAGCTGCACTTGCCGCTGCGCAGCCAGCGCTTGGCATTGTCTTCACCGATGCCGATATCCAGATCCTGCGGTGCCACGTTCATGTCGCCGATCAGCAGCAGGTTTTCGTCGGGTGAGTGTTCCTTGCGCAGCAGTTCCAGCAGCTCGGCGTAAAAGGCGCGTTTGTGGGGAAACTTGGTGGTATGGTCGCGGCTCTCCCCCTGGGGGAAGTAGCCGTTGATTACGGTCAGCCGCTCGCCGCTGGTGGTTTCGTAGATGCCCGTGATGAGGCGGCGCTGGGCGTCCACCGCTTCCTGCGGGAAACCCTTGCGAACCTCTACTGGTTCCAGCGTAGAGAGCAGCGCCACGCCGTAGTGGCTCTTCTGGCCGTGGTAGGCCACCCGGTAGCCCAGTTGATCAATCATCTCCAGGGGGAAATCCGGGTCCTGCACCTTGGTCTCCTGCAGGCCGATGATGTCCGGGGCGTAGTGGTCGCGCAGGGCCTCCAGTTGGTGGGGGCGGGCGCGGACGCCGTTTACGTTAAAGGAGACGATTCGCACTTCCAGGCTCCGTTATATATGGATAGTAAAACGCCGCATGGCAAGGGTTTACCATGCGGCGTATGGTGGGATGAGATTATACGATGTTACAGGTCGGGCCGCTCTTCCGGCTCCATGTCCAGCGATTGCAGCAACTGCACGATGGCGTTGATATGCTCCTGTTCCTCTTTTGCCAGGTCGGCGCAGTAGGCCCTGTCTTCCGCATCGGTAAAGATCTCAGACAGGTGTTGATAGCTGTCGCGCGCTTTTTCTTCCATTTTCAGGGCGAACTTCAGCACCGCCCTCATATCTCCGTTGGTGATCAGGTCCGAGGCCTCCACGGAGAGCTTTTCCGACTCCTCCTCCAGCTCCTTCAACCAGCCGTCGGCATCGAATAACCGGCCGAAATCGGTATCCTTGAACCGCTGCACGATGTGGTGGGCATGATTGTCTTCCATTCCGGCCAGCTCCAGGAACACCATGCGGGACTCATCATCTTTGGTTATTTCCGCCGCTTTTTCGTAAAAGACCCCGGCCTCTACTTCCATCTCCAGTGCGTTTTTGAAGATCTCGATCGCTTTTTCCATGTTTCCCCCTATTCGAGTCAGGTTGAACCTCTCTTTACTGGTAAGAATAGGATGCAAATGGAGAGATTTACAGGGAATCCCCTGCAAGCAGAGTGGATAATCAGATGGGTTTGGTGGGGTTATAGATCCTCTTTTCCAGCCGGGCGTAGGCCTCCAGCACCTGTTTTGCCTCTTCCCGCTGTAGGTCGGAGATGACCTCGATATGCCGCTCTTCCAGGGCGGTCTTCCAGTTTTGCGGCTTCGGTCCCTCGTCAAAACCCACGCTGCGCGCATCGGCGTCCCGCGCCCCGGTCACCACCCGGCGCACCCCCGACCAGACGATGGCGCCGAGGCACATGGTGCAGGGTTCGGTGCTGGAAACCAATTCATACGCGGGCAGTCCGGGATCTCCCAGGTCGAAGGTCCCCAGTTGCCGCTGGGCCAGGGCCAGGGCGGTGACCTCCGCATGCAGCATAGAGAGCCCCTGGGGGATCACCAGATTGACGCCGAGGGAGATGAACCTGCCGCTGTCGCGCTCAAACAGGGCGGCGGCGAAGGGGCCGCCCGTGTCCTGTTCCACATTGCGCCGTGAGGCCTCGATGACGAAGGCCATGCGGGCCTCCAGGTCCGGGATGAGCGCGCCGGATGTGGCGTACTCAGACAGCCAGTCGGGAAGATGGAATTCGACACTGTTGGGTTGTTGGTGCATGGTGCTCTTCGCGGGTTGTTTTTATAAATATAACAGACAGTCCGGGTTGCCGGTTTTATAAACCGCGACGAGCCGGTAGGATAGGGCTACCGAATCCTGGTTAATGGGCTGGAGAAAAATAGATGGGCGGAATGGGACTGATACTGTTTCTTATCATAGGCGCCGTGGCCGGCTGGTTCGCGGGCACTATTATGAAGGGCCGCGGCTTTGGCGTATTGGGAAATATCCTGGTCGGGGTGGTTGGCGCCTATTTGGGCGGATATCTGTTCAGCCTGTTCGGTCTTCACGCCGGGGGCATCGTCGGCTCCCTGGTCATGGCGACCGCGGGCGCCGTGGTGCTTCTCTGGCTGGTGGGTCTGATCAAAAAAATGTAATGGCGGATGGCCGGGAAATCCGGTTGTCCAGGCGATTTTGTTTAGGAGAAAATTCGTGAAAAAGGTGATGATGGTTTGTGTCTGGTTGGGTTCTGTAGCGCTGCTGGGCGGTTGTGCGCCGGAAGTGGGCACCGAGGCCTGGTGCAAGATGATGGACGAGACCCCGAAGGGGGAGTGGACGGCCAATCAGGCGGGGGATTACGCCAAGCACTGCCTCATCCGTTGATGGGTTGAAGCATGAGAAAAACGGGGCCTTGCGGCCCCGTTTTTATTTATTCCGGCAGTCCCAGATTTTTCCAGATGGTGAGGGGCAGGCCGGACTGGTTCATGGTGTAGAAGTGCAGTCCCGGCGCGCCCATCTCCAGTAGCTGGCGGCAGAGTTCGGTGACCACCTCCAGGCCGTAGGCGCGCTGGCTTTCCAGATCATCCCCGTAGTCTTCCATGCGCTTGCGCAGCCAGCGCGGCAGTTCCGCGCCGCAGGCGTCGGAGAAGCGCGCCAGCTGGGAGAAGTTGGCGATGGGCATGATGCCGGGGAGGACGGGGATATCCACGCCGAGCTGTTCACAGCTCTCAATGAAGCGGTAGTAGGCGTCGGCGTTGTAGAAGTACTGGGTGATGGCGCCGTTGGCGCCCGCCTTTGCCTTGCGCGCAAAGTTCTCCAGATCCGCCTTTGCGCTGGGCGCCTGGGGATGGAACTCGGGGTAGGCCGCCACCTCCAGATGGAAATGGTCGCCCGTCTCGGCGCGGATAAACTCCACCAGTTCATTGGCGTAACGGAAATCGCCCGGCTCCCCCATGCCCGATGGCATGTCGCCGCGCAGGGCCACCAGCCGGTTAATCCCCTGCTCCTGGAATTTATGGAGTATCTCCAGCACTTCACCCTTATAAGAGCCGATGCAGGAGAGGTGGGGCGCGGTCTCGATGCCCTGGGAGCGCAGCCACTCCACGGTGGCGAAGGTGCGCTCCTGGGTGGAGCCGCCCGCGCCGTAGGTGACGGAGAAGTAGGCGGGATGGACCGCCGACAGTTTCTCAACCGTGGCGTGCAGCTTCTGCATTCCCTCATCGGTCTTGGGGGGGAACAGCTCGAAGCTGAAGGTCTTCTCGAATTTATTTTGTGATTCCATGAGTATCTTTTGCCATAGAGAGCACAGAGTTCACGGAGACAGTTTAGCCATCCTGAAAGGATGTTGCTCTGTGTGCTCCGTGTCCTCTGTGGCTATCCCAAATTAATAGCGATAGTGATCGGCCTTGTACGGGCCTTCCACGGGTACGCCGATG
>JBNKPL010000129.1:0-4932 GCA_050295355.1 Sedimenticolaceae bacterium | reverse complement strand
TCTTCAAATTCATCGCCGCTGGCTACATTCACATTACTGTCAAACTCTTTGCGCGACAGTCGTCTGATTCCTTCCATCAGGGCTTCCAGCGGCACCAGATTTTTACGGATCAAATAAACGCTTATCAGAGTGATGATCGCAATCGTGAGCAGCACCGTGGTGATATAGACCCCGGTAAATTGATATGCGGGAAGAAGCGCGGTTTCACGGCTTTGCAACACCACAATATTGAGGTTGGGCACGAAGTATCTGGCTTTCAGAAAAAGCGACCAGCTTCCGATGATGATCTCTTCGCGGTTGCGATAGTGCAGGATGCGGTCAGGCATGTCGGCAGGGTGTTCTTTATAGGCCCCCTCCAGCGCCCAGCCCAGCCGGGTGTCGGTACAGAACAGTTGCCGGATTTCCGGGGTCAGGACGCAGATGTCGGTGTCCTGTTTGAATGTTTCCTGTAATCCCCATAGATACTCCGGGTTTATAGATGCGGCGATTACCCGGTTTGGGTCGGATGCCGGATTTACCAGGATAGAGAGGAAAAGCCGTTTGTCCGATCCCAGGCCGTCGGTGCTGGAAAGAACGGTATGACCGGCCTGCATATATTCCAGTTGTTCGCTGGTGTAGACGGGGATTGGCAGCTTTGGACCCACCAGCGGCTGGGGGGGCTGATTCGGCAACCATAGATGAATCCCGGTAAGAGGGTCTTTGGCGGAAAAGTCGGCAGGTAGTGTTTCGCTGTCCTGGTCAAATTCAGCGGCATAGAAGCGAAGTTTCTCTTCGATAACCAACAGGCGGTCGTATAGGGACAGTCCGTAACTCTTGGCATTTTGTTTTAGATGACTGGATACCTGTTCGTTGTACAGGGAATCGATTTCGCGATAGGACAGGACGGCCAGAATCAGGACCGGGAGCAGCGCGGAGATAATGAAAAGAGTGAATATGCGTTTGGCAACCCGGCTCTTTAAAAAAGTTCCCTCGATCTTCATGTGGATTTAGTAATCGGCTCCCAGGCCAACGAAGGCGCCGTTGCTAGCGCGCACAATATCATCCCGGCTTGAAGATGCCGTGAGGGGGGGCTGGCTGCTGCCGTCCTCACCCATGCTGTAGAGATCGTAGTCTGAATTTAATGGGACCAGGCTGTGGTCCTTACGCACATGACCGGGAGTGGCGGTGCTGATATTGAGGTACTGATACGGATTTCCCCAGGGATCGTTGGGCGCTCCCCCAACGCCCGCCAGGGAGGCGGGCAAGGCCTTATGGTCCAGCTGAAATTGTTCGATCAGACTTTCCAGCTTTTTGATGTCGGCAATGGCTTGGTTCACTTTGGCGTTTTTGACCGCCTGCTGATAGGAGGGATAGGCGATCCCCAGTATCAGGCCCACTATGGCGATGGCGAGAAGCAGCTCTAACAGGGTGAATCCCAGAAGGGAATAGAACGCACGAGTTTCGCTGTCGTGCTTGAGAGAAGTACCAGATTGTGTATGGGAATCGTATTCTGGGAGCATGTATTGATTAATGTCGTTTCTGTAAGGCACTACATATGATAGACGATTGAGGATGCGTGTGTCTCGAAGCTTGCTTTTAGGCGGCGATCTAATACCATATGCGCTGTCTGTATATTTGAGCAGCCAAAGCCCGTTCATAACCGGATCCAGAAGATCCGGTTTTTTGTTCATGTGACCTCTCGTATGGGTCACCACTGAAAAAGGAAAGAAGCATCATGCCTGTTATTACCCTCCCCGATGGCTCCAAACGTGAATTCGACCGGCCGGTCAGCGTCCATGACGTGGCGGCGGATATCGGTCCCGGTCTTGCCAAGGCGGCCCTGGCCGGCCGCGTCAACGGCGAACTGGTGGATACCTCCCATGTCATGGCCCAGGACGCCGAGCTGGCCATCATCACCAGCAACGACGAAGCGGAGGCCCTGGAACTGCTGCGCCACGATGCCGCCCATGTGATGGCGCAGGCGGTACAGGAGCTCTATCCAGGCGCCCAGGTGACCATCGGTCCCGCCATCGAGGACGGCTTCTATTACGACTTTGCCCGCGATGAACCCTTTACCCCGGACGATCTGAAAAAGATCGAGGAGCGCATGCACGAGATCGTCAAGCGCGACCTGCCCCTGACGCGCGAGGTGTGGGAGCGGGCCGAGGCGATCAAGACCTTCGGCGGGATCGGCGAGAAGTACAAGGTGGAGATTATCGAAGACATCATTCCCGAGGGAGAGGAGGTCTCCATCTACCGCCAGGGCGACTGGTTTGACGTCTGCCGCGGTCCTCATTTGCCCAGTACGGGAAAGTTGGGCAAGGGTTTCAAGCTGATGAAGGTGGCGGGCGCCTACTGGCGCGGCAACTCCGACAACGAAATGCTGCAGCGTATCTACGGCACCGCCTGGCGCGATAAGAAGGAGCTGAACGCCTACCTGCACCGCCTGGAAGAGGCGGAGAAGCGCGATCACCGCAAGATCGGTAAGGCCCAGGACCTATTCCATACCCAGGAAGAGGCGCCGGGCATGGCCTTCTGGCATGACAAGGGGTGGCGCATCTATCTGACCATCCAGAACTACATTCGGGAGAAGCTGAAAGACCACGGCTATCAGGAGGTCCATACCCCGCAGGTGATCGACCGCAGCCTGTGGGAAAAGTCGGGCCACTGGGAGAAGTTCCGCGACGATATCTTCGTCACCGAGACGGAGGACCGGGTCTACGCCATCAAGCCCATGAACTGCCCGGCCCATATCCAGATCTACAACCACGGGCTGAAGAGCTACCGCGATCTCCCGCTGCGCCTGGCGGAGTTCGGCTCCTGCCATCGCAACGAACCCTCCGGTACCCTGCACGGCCTGATGCGGGTGCGCAACTTCGTGCAGGACGACGCCCATATCTTCTGCACCGAGGAGCAGATCCTATCCGAGGTGCTCGCCTTCAACGAGCTGCTGTTCGAAGTCTATCGGGATTTCGGTTTCGAAGAGGTGCTGATCAAGCTCTCCACCCGGCCTGAAAAGCGCGTCGGATCGGACGAAGTATGGGATAAGGCGGAGAAGGCCCTGGAAGACGCCCTCAACCGGCAGGGGCTGGATTGGGAGTTGCAGCCGGGGGAGGGGGCCTTCTACGGCCCCAAGATCGAGTTCTCCCTGCGCGACTGTCTCAACCGGGTGTGGCAGCTGGGCACCATCCAGCTCGATTTCTCCATGCCCGAGCGCCTCGGCGCCAGCTATATCGCCGAGGATAACAGCAAGAAAGTGCCGGTGATGCTGCACCGCGCCATCCTCGGTTCCCTGGAGCGGTTTATCGGAATTTTGATCGAACACTACGCCGGCGCGCTGCCCCTGTGGCTCTCCCCGGTACAGGCGGTGGTGATGAATATCACCGATCGGCAGGCCGAATATGTGGAAAAAGTGGCCGGAACCCTGAAAGAACAGGGATTTAGGGCCGATTTGGACTTGAGAAACGAGAAGATCGGCTTTAAAATCCGCGAGCACACATTGGCACGGGTGCCCTACCTGTTGGTAGTGGGCGACCGTGAGATGGAAAATGGCAGTGTGGCTGTCCGTACCCGCACCGGCGAGGACCTCGGGACCATGAGTGTCGAGGCATTCCTGGAAAAGCTGGTGACGGAGACAGAGAGCCGCAACTGATTTGAGAGCTTGCTCAGCACGGGACGCCTCAATAGAGGTGTCCAGGTGCGCGGCAGGCTTTACTTCTTTCGGAGGAACCGGTTATCGCTGCGAGTAAAAAGAATCGCCTGAATGATGAGATCAATGTTCCTGAGGTCCGTTTGATCGGACATGACGGGGAACAGATCGGGATTGTGTCCCTGGACGAGGCGATGGAGGCCGCTATTGATGCGGATATGGATCTGGTGGAAATCGTGCCCAATGCCGAACCACCGGTTTGCCGGGTTATGGATTACGGCAAGTTCGTGTTTGAACAGAAAAAACAGCAGCAGGCGGCGAAAAAGAAGCAGAAACAGGTTCACGTTAAAGAAGTGAAGTTTCGGCCAGGGACGGGCGAAGGGGATTACCAGGTAAAACTACGCAACCTGGTACGTTTCCTAAGCGATGGGGACAAGGCCAAGGTAACCATGCGGTTCCGCGGCCGGGAGCATGCCCACCGGGAGCTGGGTCTGGAGATGCTGCAACGGATCGAGTCCGATCTGGCCGAATACGGCCAGGTTGAGCAGCAGCCCCAGATGGAAGGCCGGCAGATGGTGATGGTATTAACCCCCAAGAAAAAGTAGTGATTTAAATTAAACTGAAATGCGGAGTTAAGAGAAATGCCGAAGATTAAAACCAATCGCGGCGCGGCAAAGCGGTTCAAAAAGAGCGCTTCCGGGTCGTTTAAACGGGGTCAGTCTCATCGCAGTCATATCCTGACCAAGAAGAGCACCAAGCGTAAGCGCCAGTTGCGTTCCCCAATGCAAGTGCACAAGTCCGACGTGGCCGCCGCCCGTCGCATGATGCCCTACGCCTGATCGGAGACTGAACCATGCCAAGAGTAAAACGTGGTGTAACAGCACACGCCAAGCATAAGAAGGTGCTGAAAGAGGCCAAGGGCTATTACGGCGCCCGCAGTAAGGTCTATCGCGTCGCCAAACAGGCGGTCATCAAAGCCGGGCAATACGCCTATCGTGACCGGCGCCAGAAGAAGCGCCAGTTCCGCGCCCTCTGGATCGCCCGTATCAATGCCGGCGCCCGGGAGAACGGTCTCTCCTACAGCCGCTTGATCAGCGGTCTGAAGAACGCGGGCGTGGAGATCGACCGCAAGATGCTGGCCGATCTGGCTATCTTCGACAAGCCGGCTTTTGCCGTGCTGGCAGAACAGGCCAAGGCCAACCTCTCCAGCTAAGCTTGTCATCCCGCCGGGTTCGAAGGCTCGGCAACAATGTGACAAAACCAAGGGGGAAGGCCTTATGGGTCTTCCCCTTTTTATTTTTTGC
>JBNKPL010000128.1:0-5006 GCA_050295355.1 Sedimenticolaceae bacterium | reverse complement strand
ACGCTATTCGGAGGAACAGTGGCACATCCTTCAGGCCCTGTTCCAGCTCCTGAAGCTGGCGGTGGCCCAGCTCAAGCTGGTGATGTCGGCCCGGGGCGAGGTGGACTTCATTGAGATGGCGGAGCGGGCGCGGCTGGCGCTGGGCAGTGATGAGGAACCCACCGAGTTGGCCATGCTGCTGGATTACCGCATCCGGCACATCTTGATCGACGAGTTCCAGGATACGGCCTTCGGGCAGTTCGACCTGCTGCAACGGCTGATCGCCGGCTGGGAGCCGGACGACGGGCGCACCCTGTTCGCGGTGGGCGATCCCATGCAGTCCATCTACCGCTTCCGCGAGGCGGAGGTGGGGCTCTACCTGGCGGCGCGCCGGGACGGCATCGGCGGCGTTCCCCTGGAGCCCATTACCCTGTCGGTGAATTTCCGCTCACAGCAGGGGATTGTGGAGTGGGTCAACGAAGCGTTCCCGCGGCTGTTTCCCGCCCAGGAGGATATCGCTACGGGGGCGGTCACCTACGCCCCCTCGGCGGCCTTTCACGGCGCCCTTGCAGGAGAGGCGGTGCGGTTCTTTCCCTTCATTGGCCGCAGTGAGGCGGAGGAGGCCGGCACCGTGGTGGGGCTGGTGCGGGAGGCGCTCGCCGCCGGCGATCAGCAAAACGTCGCGGTGCTGGTACGCAACCGCACCCATCTGGACTGGATCGTACCGGCCTTGAAAAGGGCCGCCATCCCCTTTCAGGCGGTGGAGGTGGAGCCTCTGAGCGAACGGCCGGTGGTGCTGGACCTGCTGGCCCTCACCCGGGCGCTGCTCCACCCGGCGGACCGGCTCTCCTGGCTGGCGGTTCTGCGCGCCCCCTGGAGCGGCCTCAGCCTGGAGGACCTCTACCTTCTGGCGGGCGAGGATCTGACGCTGTCGATCTGGGAGTTGATGCAGGAGGAGGGACGGATTCAGCGCCTGAGCCGTAACGGAAGCCGGCGGCTACTGTGCATCCGCGGCGTACTGGAGAAGGGTTTCCGGGAGCGGAGGCGGGGCAGTCTGCGCGCCTGGCTGGAGGGGATCTGGCTGGCGCTGGGGGGCGCCGCGGTGCTGCAGGCGCAGGTGGAGTGGGAGGAGGCGCAGATCTATTTCGAGCTGATCCAGGCGTTGGAGGCGTGCGGCGATCTGGGGGATTTCAGCGCCCTGGAACAGGCGGTGGCCGATCTCTATGCGCCGCCGGATTCAGCGGCGGATGGCCGGGTCCAGGTGATGACCATCCACAAGGCGAAGGGGCTGGAGTTCGACACCGTCATCGTCCCGGGATTGGGGCGCGCCCCGCGCGCGGATGATACCAAGCTGATGCAGTGGCTGGAGCGCCCGCTGCGCAAGGGGCTGCCCGAGCTGCTCATGGCGCCGATCAGAGGCGCTGGGGGAGAGGAGGACGCCATCTACCGCTACCTGAGGGGGGTCGATGACACCAAGGCCCGCCATGAGGAGAAACGCCTGCTCTACGTGGCGGCCACCCGGGCAAAACAGCGACTCTATCTTCTCGGGCATACGGAGTATAACGATGAGGCCGGGCAGCCGAAGCCGCCCAAAGCGCGATCCCTCCTCGCCGCCCTGTGGCCAGTGGCGGAGGAGCCGTTCGGGCGGCATCCGGTGTCCGCCTCGCGGGAGGCGCCGGAACGGCAGGAGGAGACGGCCGCGTTCCCGCCGCTTCGGCGGCTGTCGGCGGATTGGGAACGCTCCCTGGTCGCTGAGGAGGGATATCACTGGGAATCCCCAGTGGCCGGGACCGGACCGCTGGAGGAGGTCGCCCTGGAGTTCGACTGGGCGGGAGAGGCGGCGCGCCATGTGGGTACGGTGGTGCACCGTTATCTGCAACGTATGGCGGAAGATGGCCTGTCGGCATGGGACGGCAGGCGTATCCGTTCCCTGCGTCCCGCCTTCGATAACGCCCTGCGGCACTGTGGCGTGGCCGGGGAACTGCGGCCGGATGCCGCCGCGAAAGTGGAGCAGGCGCTCTGTGGCGTGCTGGCGGATGAACGCGGCCGCTGGATCCTCCACGACCATGCGGAGCAGCGCAGTGAGTATGCGCTGAGCGCCGTGGTTGAGGGGAGGGTGAAGAGCGTGATCATCGACCGCACTTTTATGGATGAAAATGGGGTGCGCTGGATCATCGACTACAAGACCGGCAGCCACGAAGGCGGGGCGCTGGAGGCGTTTCTGGACCGGGAGCAGGAGCGTTACCGGCGGCAGTTGGAGGGGTATGCGGAGGTGTTCCGGCAGCAGGAACAACGGCCGGTGAAACTGGGACTCTATTTTCCCTTGCTCGGCGGTTGGCGGGAGTGGGAGGCCGCGGAGTTTTTATAAGGAATTTTTGGGTCTATAAAAAATATCTTGGGGTGGTATGAGTCCCTCTTGTGGTACGGTATTGGGCTGCTGTTGCACGAAGAAACAACCTGTAAATAGCTTTAAAAACAAGCATATAAATACAGGTTAGGGGAATCCAGAATTTTTTTCGGTCTGGGAATACGAACATTGCGCTGCAGGGATTTCTAACCCTGTTCCGAGTTACAGATCCAGGCTTTATTACATATTCCTAGGGAGACGAATTCATGATCAAACCTGTTGGTTCCGATACGCTCACTCCGCTGTTCGTATATGAAACGGAGGAACATCACAAACTGATGCACGAGGCGGAAAATCTGCCTTCCGTGGTGATCAGTTCCCAGGCCGCGGGTAACGCGGTGATGATGGGTGGCGGTTATTTCACCCCGCTTAAGGGCTTCATGACCGTTGGCGACGCCGTGGGCTGCGCCGAAAACATGAAGATGTCGGACGGCAGTTTCTTCCCGGTTCCTGTACTTTGCCTGCTGGAAAATGTGGATGCCATCAAGGATGCCAAACGCATCGCCCTGCGCGACCCCAATATGGAAGGCAATCCGGTACTGGCCGTGATGGACGTCAACACCATCGAAGAGGTGAGTGACGAGCAGATGCAGGTGATGACCGAAAAGGTCTACGGTACCACCGATATGGAGCATCCGGGCGTCAACGCCTTCAATACCCAGGGCCGTCACGCCGTGTCCGGGCCCATCAAGGTGCTGAACTTCAGCTACTTCCAGGACGACTTCCCGGATACCTTCCGCACCGCGGTGGAGATCCGCAACGAAATCAAGGAGCGCGGCTGGGATAAGATCGTCGCCTTCCAGACCCGCAACCCCATGCACCGTGCACACGAGGAGCTGTGCAAAATGGCCATGGACGCCATCGAGGCGGACGGCGTGGTGATCCACATGCTGCTGGGTAAACTGAAGCCGGGTGATATCCCCGCTCCGGTGCGTGACGCCGCCATCCGCAAGATGGCCGAACTCTACTTCCCGCCCAACAGCGTGATGATCAACGGCTACGGTTTCGACATGCTCTATGCCGGTCCCCGCGAAGCGGTTCTGCACGCCTATTTCCGGCAGAACATGGGCGCCACCCACTTCATCATCGGCCGTGACCACGCGGGTGTGGGCGACTACTACGGCGCCTTCGACGCCCAGACCGTGTTCGATGACGAGGTGCCGGAAGGCGCGCTGAAGATCGAGATCTTCCGTGCCGACCACACCGCCTACTCCAAGAAGCTCAATCGTGTGGTGATGATGCGCGACGCTCCGGATCACTCCAAGGAAGATTTCGTGCTTCTTTCCGGCACCAAGGTCCGCGAGATGCTGGGTCAGGGCATTGCTCCGCCGCCTGAGTTCTCGCGTCCGGAAGTGGCCGAAATCCTGATGGACTACTATCAATCCATCGACAACTAAGCGCTGCCGCACGGGCAAAACAGAAGCCCGCTTCCTGAAAAGGAAGCGGGTTTTTTCGTTTCGGGGCAGTGGAATGCGATTGCGCATACGATCAGCTATCGGGTACGCGCTATAATCGCCACTTCGTGTAGTTACCCGGGAGAAGTGTATGGATGCCGTCGTCACCTGGCTGATCATCGCCATCTTTTACGCGCCGCTGCACTACCTGATCCCTATCGTGATCGTGTTTTTTCAGCACGTTGCGGATCCAGTGATGCGCAAGCAGCGTATGATTGCCACCGCCGTGGACTGCACCCTGTCCATGATGGCGGCATTTGTACTGGTTATCTGGTTATCCGATGATCGTTTGCAGACTGCGATGCTGATTTTGATGCTCTCCATGTCCATCCCCTATATTCGTATCTGGTTACATCGGCGCAAAGCCGGCGATCAGAACAGCGTTTATGAGGCGGAATAGTGGTTATGGAATATGATTACCAGATAGTGGACTCCCAGACCCTGGCGGACGGTTTCCTGACCCTGCATCGTTACCGCCTGCGGCACACGCTGTTTGCCGGCGGCTGGAGTAAAGAGCTGGAGCGGGAGCGGGTGGACGGTTACCGCGCGGCATCGGTTTTGCCATACGATCCGGTAACGGACCAGGTGGTTTTGGTCGAGCAGTTCCGTATCGGCGCTCTGCAGGACGAGCAGCGGCCATGGATTTTGGAGGTGGTGGGAGGCATTCTGGAAGATGGCAACAGCCCGGAGCAGGTTGCGCACAAAGAGACCTGGGAAGAGGCGGGTTGTGAGATCACCGAACTGGTTCCCATATGCGAATATATGCCCAGCCCCGGTACTACCTCGGAGCGGGTCCACCTGTTCTGTGGCAGGGTGGATGCCACGGGAGTGGATGGTGGTATCCACGGTGTGGATGCGGAAGGTGAGGATATCCGGGTCTCGGTGCTGGATTCGGAGCGGGCCATTGCCGGGCTCTATGATGGCAGAATAAACTCCAGTTCGACCCTCATTGCCATGCAGTGGCTGGCGCTGCACAGGGCGCAGCTGCGAGCGGCCTGGGCGGGCGTGTCATAACGGGATACGGAAGGGGATAGCATGAATAAACGATTGCATCAGCCGCTGCTGGCAGCCGGTATGGCGGTATCGCTTCTGACCGGGCCGCAGGTTTCGGCGCAAGAGCTGATTGATGCGAAGAATCCGCAGGCGATCCTGGAGATTGCCAAGGG
>JBNKPL010000127.1:0-5058 GCA_050295355.1 Sedimenticolaceae bacterium | reverse complement strand
GTCCGCCCGTAGATTGGACGCCGCGAAACGGGCCAGAGCGAGGATCGGCTCGGCCAGTTGTTGGGGAAAGCGCTCCCGCAACCCGCGCAAGAATTCGGTGACCATCCGCTCAAGCGCCTCTTCCAGCGTCTTCCGCTCAATCCGGGATGGGTCGGCCCCGGCCACATGGCGTAGCCACTGGTCGCGCCGCGCCAGCATGGTGGCCACCATCTCCTCCACCCGTCCGCTCTGGTTGTCCAGGTGGCGCAGCAGATCCCCCACCGCATCGGACCACTGCTCCCCCTCCTCCACGCCGCGCACGGTGGCGCGGGCCGCCTCCAGATAGAGCGCCCGGGCATCCTCGGTGATCCTCGGCTGACCGCCCAGCCCCGACAGCAGGGGCATCTGGCGGGTCAGTCCGGCGCACAGGGCGTCGATGGTCTGGATGCGGAAACGGCCCGGGTTCTGTTCCAACCCCCAGCCCAGCTCCCGGTCCCGTTGCAGGGCGCCGCGGGCCAGGGACCAGGTCAGCCGCGCATGTTCCTGCTTCGGTTCGGGTTTGTGGCTCCCCTCCAGCGCCTCCAGGATGCGGTTGCGCATCTCACCCGCCGCCTTGCGGGTAAAGGTGATGGCGATGATCTCTTCCGGCGCCTCCACGGTGGCCAGCAGGCGCAGATAGCGCTGGATCAGCAGCTCCGTTTTGCCGGACCCGGCCGGCGCCTGGACGATGAAGGAGCGGTCAGGCGCCAGCGCCCGGGCGCGTTGCTCTCGGTCGGGCACGGTGCGCGGCATCACTCCTCCTCCCGCACGGGGATTTCCCGCCGTTCATGGATGCGGCAGAGGGAGGGCAAGGGACAGAAATTGCAGCTTTTGGCGGGGTCCTTGGGATCCACCTCGGCGCGCCCCGCCTGGATCTCACCAGCAAGCATCCGTAGCGAACCGCTCCAGTGCTGGAACAGGTCGTCCCAGTCCGCATATCCCTGGGCGTGCTTGCTCTCCATAAACGACTTGATATTGGGCGCGATCCCGCTATCGGAGGCGACTCCGAGAAAGGCGCACTTTTCGCGGTTGATGTGCGCAAGCAGCACCGCGGACGGCCCCTCTTCTCCCGCGGTGGCGTAGAGGGGAAGCTGGGGCTCCTCCAGCCGCTCCTCGAACCAGCCGTTGATGGTGACATTTCTCCCGGTTTTGTAGTCGATGATGACCCGGCCTCCGTCCTCCAGCCGGTCCACCCGGTCCGCCCGCGTATCAAGCACCAGCCCGCCCACGGCCAGGGTCTCGCGCCTCTCCAGGGCCTCGACGGAAAAATCCGCGCGCTCCTTCTCCAGCTCCAGCCACCGCAGCACCAGCGCCTTCAGACGCTCCCGCTCCAGCTCCGTGAACCTGGGCGCGAAGGTGACCGGCTTGTGCGGTGACGCCGAGGCGATGGCCCGCTCCACCGACGCACCCACCAGCCGTTCCAGCTCCTCTTGCGGGATAGCCAGCAAAGAGGAGCGATCCCGCAGTTGCGACCACACCCCCTCCATGACCGTGTGCAGCAGGCTGCCCCGCTCCCGGCCGTCGAGACCCGATACCGGCTCCTCAAGGGGGCCGGCCCCCAGGCGATGAGTGGCAAAGGCCCGAAAGGGACACATAGCCTGATCGGCGAAAATCCGGGTGCCGCCCGGCACACGGCTTCCCGCCGCCAGGGGTGGCGCCTGATCGTCCGTGAACCGCTCCAGCTCCACGGCCTCGGCCTGGTAGGGATTGCGGACGGGCGGCAGATCCAGTGCGTCATGATCCAGCACCGACAACCCGGCAATCAGGGGGCTGG
Organism: Sedimenticolaceae bacterium; assembly: GCA_050295355.1. Taxonomy (GTDB): domain Bacteria; phylum Pseudomonadota; class Gammaproteobacteria; order Chromatiales; family Chromatiaceae; genus CBFDBF01. Next base: position 3,266 of record JBNKPL010000127.1, on the reverse strand, counting down.
GTCGCAGGGGCCGGTCCTCGTCCCGGGAGGCATGACTGACCAGCACCTCAGGCGCGGCCCCCAGCAGCCGCTCCGTCATCAGCGCGGCGAACGCCAGTTCCCGCTCGGCGGAGGCGTGGGGTATGTTGAGCCGGCGCTGCAGCCCCTGCGGCAAGAGCGGATTCGGTGAAGCCGCCGGGGGCCAGCGGTCGTCCGTGAGGCCTACCACCCAGAGATGATCGAAGGTCAGTCCCGACGCCTCCAGCACACCCATCACCTGCACCGGGGCGTCCGGCCCCTCGGCCTGAAACAGGGTCTCCTCCATCTGGGCGCGGAGGCGGCGCAGCGCCTCGCGCAGGGTCATGGTGGGCTGCACGACACCCAGGGCCGCAAAGGAGGCGAGCAGCTCACGAAAACGGCGCACCTGCTGATACTCCTCGCTGTTAAGACGGCCCGTGTTGGGCCAGCCTGCCGCCTGCAGCAGGGCAAGAAACCGCTCCGCCCAGCCGCCCGGCTCCCCGCTGCCGGAGATACCCTGCAGTTGGTCCCGGAACCGCCCCAACGCCCGCCGCAGTTCGGGACAGGCGTCCTGCTCCCGCTCTTCGGCCTGGCGCAACTTCACCAGCAGGGTGTGCAAGGCGATATGACGCTCACCCACCTGCTCGCGGATCCGCGCGTCAAGCCGCGCCCGGCGGCTCCACTCCTCCACTCCACCCGCCAGAAAGGGTGAGCGCAGAAGACGGCCCATGTCGGCACAGGAGAGTTCACCCTTTGCCAGCTCCAGCAACAACAGGGCGTCGCCGATGACAGGATAGCGCCCCAGTGGCTTGCCCAGAGAGAGGTTGTAGATTGGCTCGGCTGGGCGCTCCCCCGGCAGGGCCGCCGGGTAGAACACCCACTCCAGGGTGTGGAGCACCTGCTCCCGCAACTCCGTCAACCGGGGGACAATCACTCCGATACGGGCCCCGGGATGGGACTTCAAACGCTGCGCCGCCCAGCGGGCGGCGGTCACGAGCTCCTGCGCCGGGTCGTTCAATTCCATACGGCGCGCTTGCGGTTGCCCCACCTCCTGGCCCAGGATTTCCATACGGCAACCGCGCGCTTCCAGTTGCGCCAGGAGCTGTTGCTGCCGGGGGGTGAGTTCATCAAAGCCGGCCAGCAGGAGCCGCTGTGGCGCCGCAAGTCGCAGTGACCGAAAGGCCTCCTCCACCACAGTGGTAAGACGCGCATGGTCGACCCACCCCTTCAGCCGGCACTGCTCAAGATAGCGATCGGCCCAGCGCAGAAACTGCTCCGTCTCTGGAGTGGCCCAGGCCTCCAGCCGGTCCCGCGGCATCATCCACTCCTGCACCAACCGCCAGGCCGCTTCCGCCGTTCGCGCCGCGGCGGCGGGACGAAGGAGGGTCTCATATCCATCCGCTCCGCCATCCCGGATTACCTGTTCCCACAACAGCCGCTCCTGAAACGCGGAGAGCAGCAACCGATCCTCATGACCGAGATCCAGCAACTCTTGGAAACAGCGTTCCAACCAGGTGTCCCACGGCAGAATACGCGCCTGCTCCCACACCGCCGCCCCCCGCGCCAACTGCAAGGCCTCGTAGCGATGGCGAATCTCACGGGACAGACGTTTATTGGCGGTGAGCAGCAGGCCTCCGCCGGCTACCGCATCCAGAGCTGCAGAGAGAGGGATCGGTTGAACCATAGGAGATGATTCTAACCGCTAAAAAGACTCAACGGGTGATCAGGGTGCGCTATACAGCCCGGCCGCAGATGCAAACTTAGAGAATACGTCCAGGCCTATGCTCAGACGGTGATTTGGTTCTGATAGAGAAGGCTCTCCACCGCCTGGTAGAGACCGCCCCGGGTAAAAGGTTTGGCGAGAAAGGCGTCGGCACCGATCTTTCTCATCCAGAACTCTTCAATGGCTTCGTCGTTACCGCTGATCATGATGATGGGTATATTCCGGGTCCGCTCGTCTTTGCGTAGTTGGCGGGTGGCGCGAAAGCCGTTGAGGCCCGGCATCACGATATCCATGATTATGAGTTGCGGCCGGTATTGGAGTGCCTTTTCGATGGCCGTCAGGCCGTTGTCGGCCTGCAGCACCCCGAAACGACCCTCTTCCAACATACGCGAGATCGTGAACCGAACCGTCCTGGAATCATCAACCACCAGGACCGTAGAACCTGTATTAGGGATGGTCCGATGATTAAACCGGCGTTCCCCCCTGTAGCTCCGCTTTTGCGGCTGACTACGGCGAAACAGTGCTGACAGGCTAAAGCGATCCATAGTTCCCGTTTCCTTGCTGACCCAAGTTTTTATTAGTCTCTCATTAAAACCCTATGGCTTATATCGTTTTGTGAGACGGTTCTCAAAACCAGCGACTGGTTTCGAAAACGGGCGGACATCACCTGATGCCCGCCCAAACAGGCCCCATAGGGACCAAGGTCACTGTGCTTGGGTCTCCTCCTGTTGCACCGTGAGGTTGGAACGGTTCTGCTCGAGTATTTTCTCGCCGATCCCCTTCACCTGTACCAGCTCATCCACCGAGGTAAATTCACCGTGCTGGGTGCGATAGGCCACAATGGCCTCCGCCTTGGCCTGACCAACGCCCTTCAGGCCGGAGGCCAAGGTCTCGGCATCCGCCGTATTGATATTGATAAGTTCCGCGAACGCGAAGCTCGAAGCGAGCAACATGAAAAGTGCGATTATGGTCCTTGCTAGACGCGCCATGTCTGTTTCTCCTTGTTTTCTCCAAATTTCCTTGAGACCGCCCTCGACCTTGAGCAGCGGACGTTACACACTCTTGATTCCCAGAGCGTTTTGTAAGGGTAGTGTCCGCACTACCCCTTGTCAATATCCCTGCAAACCGTGCTGATTTCGGCCTGGATTTCGCGCAGGCTCTGCAACGGATCCGGGGCGCCGGTAATGGGACGTCCGATTACCAGATAGTCCGAGCCGTTGGCCAAGGCCTCCGCCGGGGTCATGACCCGTTTTTGATCGCCAGTGGCGGCGCTCTTCGGCCGCACTCCGGGGGTAACCAGCAGAAAGCCGTCCCGCACCCGGGGGCGCACATCCGCCGCTTCGCGCGGTGAGCAGACGATCCCGTCCAGTCCGGACTCATCGGTCAGCCGGGCGAGACGCAGCACATTCTCCGCCGGCTCACCCTGGAATCCAACTTCGTTGATATCCGCCCGCTCCAGGCTGGTGAGGATGGTTACCCCGATCAGCAACGGGCGCTGCGGGCGCTGTTCCAGACGTTCCCGCGCCGCCGCCATCATGCGCCGGCC
>JBNKPL010000126.1:0-5071 GCA_050295355.1 Sedimenticolaceae bacterium | reverse complement strand
AAGGTGGAAAAGAAAGAGCTGGAGTCACAACAGGAACAGACCGTGCCCGGTAAATACTATGTACCCTACACCGACATTTTCGAGAACGAAGATGCGCTGGTGGTGGTAATGGAGATCCCGGGCGTGGAGCGGGACGACCTGACCGTCAACGTGGAGAACAGCACCCTCACCATCGAAGGCCGGGTGAACTTCTCCAAATACGATGACCTGAAGCCGGTCTACACGGAGTACAACATCGGCCACTACAGCCGTAGTTTCTCCGTTTCCAACAAGATCGACCGGGACGGCATCACGGCCAAGGTGGAAGACGGCGTGCTTACCCTGACGCTGCCGAAGGCCCAGGAAGCCAAGCCGCGCCGTATCACGGTGCATTGATGGTTCAGGAGCCGCGTACTTGATCCAAACTTTTTAGCCACAGAGATCACAGAGGACACAGGGGTAACGAAAGAACAAATCCTCTGTGAACTCTGTGCCTCTGTGGCAAAAGATCTTTACGCTAGATCCCGCTCAGGCCCGGTTCCAGATCGGCCTGGATATCCTCGATATTCTCCAGCCCCACCGAGATGCGGATCAGACCGTCACTGATGCCGGCCTCCGACTTCTCTTTCGCCGACAGCCGGCCATGGGTGGTGGTGGCGGGATGGGTAATGGTGCTCTTGGCATCCCCCAGATTGGCGGTGATGGAAAGCATGGAGGTGCTGTCGATCAAACGCCAGGCCGCCTCCTGTCCTCCCCTCACTTCGAAAGAGAGGATGCCGCCGGGCGCGCTCTGCTGTGCTTTCGCCAAACCATATTGGGGATGGGACTCCAGACCTGGATAGTGCACCCGCTCCACCGCCGGTTGTTGTGACAGCCAACCCGCCAGCGCCGCCGCACTCTCCGAATGGGCGCGCATGCGCAGATCCAGGGTCTCCAGCCCCTTGAGGAAGACCCAGGCGTTGAAGGGACTCATGGTAGGCCCGGCGGTGCGGATCACCCCGAACACCTCTTCGCCCACCAGCTTTTTATCCCCCACCACGGCGCCGCCCATGCAACGGCCCTGGCCGTCCAGGTACTTGGTGGCGGAGTGGATGACGATATCCGCCCCCAGCGCCAGCGGACGTTGCAGGGCCGGGGTGCAGAAGCAGTTATCCACCACCAGCAGGCAGCCGTTATCACGGGCCAGTTCCGCCAGGGCGGCGATATCGCCCACCTCGGTCAGGGGATTGGACGGGGTCTCCAGAAACAGCAGCCGGGTCTCGGGACGGATGGCCGCCTTCCAGGCGGCAAGATCGGTGAGGGAGACAAAGCTGGTCTCGATACCGAACTTCGCCAGGTACTTGGTGAAGAGTACCGAGGTGGTGCCGAAGATGCTGCGCGAGGAGACGATGTGGTCCCCTGCCTTGGTCAGCCCCAGACAGGTGGCCAGAATGGCCGCCATGCCGGAGGCGGTGGCCACACAGCTCTCACCGCCCTCCAGGGCAGCCAGCCGCTGCTCAAAGGTGCGCACGGTGGGATTGGTGAAGCGGGAATAGATGTTGCCCGGTTCATCCCCCGAGAAGCGCGCGGCCGCCTCAGCGGCGCTGCTGAATACAAAACTGGAGGTGGTAAAAATCGGTTCCGAGTGCTCCCCTTCCAGGGTGCGCTGCTGGCCCTCCCGAACCGCCCTGGTGGCCAGACCCCACTCGGTTTTTGTATTGCTCATCATATGCTCCGGCGTTTCACGACTAACTCGTGGTGGTTATCCAGAGATCATATAAGAATAAAAAGAAGAGATCACTCGTTGTTATGGAGATCGAGTACGCTGCTTTGGGCCGCTTCCCTGTCCCGCTTGGCGCTGTCGGAGCGGATCAGCTCCAGCTGCCCCAGATAGTGCTCATTGACGTCGCCAGTGATGTACTCGCCGTTGAATACGGAGGTATCGAAACGGCTAACCTGGGTTTTACCCTTCTTCTGCACCGCTTCGATAAGGTCTTCAAGATCCTGATAGATCAGCCGGTCGGCCCCGATGATCTCCCGTACCTCATCCACGCTACGGCCATGGGCCACCAGTTCGCTGGCCGCCGGCATATCGATGCCGTATACGTTCGGATAGCGTACCGGCGGCGCCGCGGATGCGAAATAGACCTTGCTCGCCCCCGCATCGCGCGCCATCTGTACAATCTGCTGGGAGGTGGTGCCGCGGACGATGGAATCGTCCACCAGCAATACGTTTTTCCCCTTGAACTCGGAACCGATGGCGTTCAGCTTCTGGCGCACCGATTTCTTGCGCACCGTCTGGCCGGGCATGATGAAGGTGCGGCCGATGTAGCGGTTTTTGATGAAGCCCTCGGCGTAACTGATGTTGAGGGTATTGGCCAGGGCCAGGGCGGCGGTGCGGCTGGTATCGGGAATGGGTATCACCACATCGATATCGTGGTCCAGCCACTCCCGATCCAGCTTTTTCGCCAGGGCCACGCCCATGCGGGAACGGGCCTTGTGGACGAAGATGTCGTCGATAATGGAGTCGGGGCGGGCGAAATAGACGAACTCGAATATGCAGGGCGATTGGATCGGATTGGCGGCGCACTGAAAGGTGTGCAGCTTACCCGCCATATCGATAAAGACCGCCTCTCCCGGCGCCACGTCCCGGATGCGTGTGAAGTCCTGGGCGTCAAGGGCGACGCTCTCGGAAGCAAGCATATACTCGGTACCCTCCGGCGTCTCCCGGCTGCCGAAAACGATGGGACGGATACCGTGCGGGTCACGAAATCCGAGAATCCCGTACCCGGTGATCATGACAACGGCGGCATAACCGCCGCGGCAACGCCGATGGACGCCCGCCACCGCCTGGAACACATCCTTCTCCGTTATCCGCAGCTTGCCCAGCCGCTGCAGCTCATGGGCGAACACATTGAGCAGAATCTCGGAATCGGAAGAGGTGTTGATGTGGCGGAGATCCTCCCGGAACAGATCCTCCTTCAGCTCATCGGCATTGGTGAGGTTGCCGTTGTGCGCCAGGGTGATGCCATAGGGCGAATTCACATAGAAGGGCTGCGCCTCGGCGGAGGAGGAGCAGCCGGCGGTGGGATAGCGCACATGGCCGATGCCCATGTTCCCCTGCAGATCGATCATGTTCTGGTTGCTGAACACGTCCCGCGCCAGCCCGTTGTCCTTGCGCAGATGCAACTTGCCCTCTTCCGAGGTAACGATACCGGCGGCGTCCTGTCCCCGATGCTGCAATACTAGCAGTGTGTCGTACAGCACCTGATTCACTGCACTTCTGCCAAAAACCCCGACAATACCGCACATAGATCCAGCCTCTCCCGAGAGTTGCCTTTAATGGAAAAAGTAATAAATAAACCGAGTGGGACTCATACGTAGTCAAATTTTTCGGCAATATCCGGCGGCATCAGATCCCGCAGCCAGAGCGCCAGATCCCGAAAGTGTTCGATCAACCGGGCCTCCTGCCACATGGGATTCTCCGGAAACGAGGTCAATCCCGCCAGCAGCACCAGGAATGCGATCAGAATGGCACCTCGCGCCGTGCCGAAAACAAAACCCGCCAGCCGGTCGGTTCCGCTGAGGCCGCCTTTCTTCAACAGCTGTCCGATTAGAAAATTGATGATCGCGCCCACGATGAGGGTGACAAAAAAGAGAATGGCAAAGGCCGCCCCGAGGCGAAGAGAAGGTTCGGACACAAACTCCAGGTGGGGCGCCAGATCGCGAAAAAAGGTCCAGCCCACGAAGAAGGCGCCGAGCCAGGCCGCCAGGGAGACCGCCTCGCGGATAAAGCCGCGGATAAAGCCGACAATCGCGGAGAGGGAGACAACCCCAATAATGAAATAGTCCACCCATGTCATGACTACACCTGTCTCCCCCAAAGGCGTTTCCCGGCAGGAAACCGGCCTGCGCTACAGTGATTCCATCGCATCGGATATTCGCGGAAAACCGGGATTCTATCAGAGCCTATATGCCAGCAGAAGAAATCCCGGCGCAACCGCCTAGGGATAACTTCTAAGCCGGCTCACCAGCTTCCATTTTTCGAGGGCGGGCTTGACCTTTTCCCACAGCTTCCCGGCCTCTGCGCGGTCCGTCTCCGGCCCCACCAGCACCCGGTAGTAGGTCTTCCCGTCCAGCTCTTTCTCCTCCACGAAAGCCGGGAATTTCTTTCCCTGCAGCTCCTGGGCTACGTTATCGGCATTCTGGCGTTTGGAAAAACTGCCCACCTGAACCACCCAGGCGGAAAGGCCCTCGGCGATTTGGGGCGGCTGTGTGGTCGCCACCTTAGCCGGCGGCGGTTCGGCGGTCTCGGACACCGCCGGGTCTGTGTTCTGCTCCGCCTTGGGCGGGCTTGCCGGCTCGGCTGGAGAAGCCTCTTTCTGTCCCACATTGGGCTCGAACAGCGCAGGTTGCTCCTGCTTCGCCACCTCCTCCACCTGCTGGTCCGCTACCGGCTCGCTGGTGTCGGGTTCAGGTAGCGCGGAGAGGGATTCCGATTCCAGCGGCAGGACCCGCGAGGAGAAATTGCCCTCGGGCCGGGGCGGGATATTGGATTCTTCCAGGGCCGTGTCGACCACCGGTTTGTCCTCCAACAGCATGGGCAGAAAGATCACTGCCAGGGAAACCAGGACGGTCGCACCGATTAGGCGTCTTTTCAGACCTTCATCCACGGATATTTCCTTTTCAGTCGCAGAGGTTGAGGCTCGCTTAATTATACACGGCAGACCCGTCCTGTGGGTGCGCTTTCCTGGTTTTTAGAACTGGCTCACTACTATCCAGCGGAAGAGTCGGTCAGTAAAGATAAAATCCCGGCAACCGTGAGAAAAGAGCCGAACACCACCACCCGGTCTGCATGGGTGGCGCTCGTGCGCGCCACCTGCCACGCATCGGCAAGGGATGGGTGCAGGCTCAGCCGATCCGCTTCCACCCCTCCTGCCCGAATCCCTTCCAGGAGCAACTCCGCCGTGGCGGCGCGGGTCCCCTCCAGGGGCGCCAGATGCCAGTGGTCGATCTGCCCCCGGATTCTTTCCGCCATCCCGGGGATATCCTTATCGGACAGGCTGGCGAACAGGGCCAGGGTCCGGCCGGAACAGGGCGCGCGTTCCAGGTT
>JBNKPL010000125.1:0-5133 GCA_050295355.1 Sedimenticolaceae bacterium | reverse complement strand
AGATTCAGCAGTTCGCCAACGGAGGCGATCCCGTTCTCCCGCATCATCCCGCCGAGCCGGCTGCTTACCAGATATTCTTTTCCTTCATTGAGTACAATTCCGGATGCGTCCAGCAAAAAGCGTTGTAACGCCTCGTAATCCGCCCGCGAGATAGCCTCCCGCTGTCCACCCGATTTATGCATTCTGAATACTACTTAAACCTGTACACGCTAACTCGCAGAGGCAGCTTTCAACTCGTTCCGATGTTCAGCCAGGCGCTCCTGCACTACCCGCGCCAGCTCATCCGGCTCATATTTGGCCAAAAATTGATCGGCGCCTACCTTTTTAACCATGCTTTGATTAAACACGCCACTGAGTGAAGTGTGGAGTATCACATACATGTGCTCCATTGCGGGATCCTTGCGGATCTCCTTGGTCAGGCTGTAGCCATCCATGACCGGCATTTCCACGTCGGAGATGATCAATGCCAGCCATTCGTCCAGGTTTTTCCCTTCCTCAATCCACGCTTTCAACTGATCCAGCGCCTGTTTGCCGTCGTTGCAAGCGAAGGTCTCCACGCCGAGCTGATCCATCACTCTTTTAACCTGATTGCGGGCCACACTGGAGTCATCCGCAATCAACACGCGCTGCGTGATATCCTGGATTGATCTATCGATAATCCCTTCCGAGACATCGTCCTGTCCGCCCATGACCTCTTTCATCACCTTTTCCACGTCGATGATCTCCACCAGTTCATCATCGACCCGGGTCACAGCGGTCATGTAGCTCTTTCCCGCGGCCCCCTTGGGCGGCGGCAGGATCTCTTCCCAGTTCAGATTGATGATGCGGTCGACGGTGTCCACCAGAAAACCCTGCACCTTGCGATTGTATTCCGTGATGATGACAAATTTGCCATCGCTCCCGTCCAGCGGCCGGCCACCGATCGCCATGGCGAGATCCATCACCGGAATGGTCTTGCCACGCATATTGGCAATCCCACAAACCGCGGGGTGGGAACGCGGAACCTGGGTCAGGGGGGGACACTGGATCACTTCCTGAACCTTAAATACGTTGATCCCGAAACGCTGTCTGCCCCCCAGACGAAACATGAGCAGTTCCAGCCTGTTGTGCCCGGCCAACTGGGTACGTTGATCAACTCCGTCAAGAATTCCGGCCATAGCCACCTCCCGGTTGCGGTCGTTGTGTCAATAGACCGCCACACCAACCAAACTTAAGTGATTTCACTTACCGATTATATATGGTTCAAATACTGCATGGGTTTTGGCGGCAGGGAAAGAGATTTCTTTAGCCGCGGACGAGCAACCAGGCGCTGGCATGTTATTTGCTGCACTTTCATCAGGAACCAATTGGTCCTCGGGAGCAAATGATCAAATGAGTTACATCACCATACATCGGTATCTTGCGCGATTCTGCCTCATTTCGCTGCTGGCGGCGGGATCCGCCGTGGCGGCCACCGCCGTGTCCAATCAGTCCCATGAAAGTATTCTGGCGGCGGCCCGGCAGCATGTGCTGGATCAGGCCGACAATTATCCGTCACCTCCCGAGGTTCAGACGGGCCGGCTGGACGGCCGCCTGCGCCTCGCCGCCTGCGACATTCCCCTGGAAACCTTCTCCACCCCAAATAACGGTCAGGCCAGCAAGGTAACCGTCGGAGTGCGTTGCAACGGGGAGAAAAGCTGGACCCTGTATGTCCCGGTGACCGTCATTGTCATGGCCGACGTAGTAACCGCCGCCAAGGAGTTGCGCCGGGGACAAATTCTCACCCCACAGGATCTGACCATCGAACAGAGGGACATCGCCCGTCAGCATCAGGGCTACCTGGCGAATCTCAAAGAGGCCATAGGAAAGCAGGTGAAGTACAACATCCGCCGCGGACAGGTGATCACTCCCGCCAAGGTTGCGGCGCCCAAAGCGGTCAAACGAAACAGCCAGGTCACCATCGTGGCGCAGAACCCCGCTATTCAGGTGCGAATGAAAGGCACCGCCCTCGAGAACGGCGCCGTTGGCGACCGGATCCGGGTGCGGAACAACAGTTCGAAACGGGAACTTGAAGCCAAAGTGTTGAGCCAGGGAATCGTCCAGGTCAGCCTGTAGAAATTGGAATAGATTCACATTTTCCTGGAAATTTAAGAATTTTGTTCGTTCAAGATGGACCAGAATCAGCCGATACTATCAAGTATGATTATGGATAAACGGGACGCACCATGAAAATTCAGAACGACGGAATAACCGGCAAATCTGTCCATCAGAGCGGCAAAAAAGGGAAGGTATCCTCCTCCACCGCGGAAGGAACGGCCTCCTCGTCCGTGGCGGACAGCGAGGATAAGGTGAGCCTGAGCGGCGCCGGCCTGCTGGAAGAGTTGAAGGCCCAGATCGAAAATCTGCCCGTTGTGGATACACAACTGGTCTCCGCCATCCAGCACCAGCTGGGAACCGGCAGCTACCAGGGCGATGAAGAGAATGCCGCCACCAATCTGATCGAAATTGAGAAAAGCCTGGCAGGAAAATAATGAAACCGCTGCAGCTATCCACCGATGACACACGAATGCTTTCCGACCTGTTACAGGCGGAACTACAGCAGATCCGTCTGCTGCAACAGCTATTGGAGCAGGAGTACCAGGCCCTCTCCTCCATTGAAGATCCCGCCCGCATTGAGCAGATCAGCCAGGAGAAACTGGCCCTGATACGCCGCATTGAAGAACTGTTTGGCAAACGCAAACAGTTTCTGGAAAAGCTGGGGCTGCAGCAAACAGGGGATCTGGAATCCCTGATCACGCAACTGCCGGCAGACAATGAAGCCAGCGCCCGCTTTACGGAACTTAAGGAAGCGACCGAACAGGCGCATCGCCAAAACATGATCAACGGAGGTATTGTTACCACCGGACAGCGTCACGTTCGTCAAACTCTGGATATACTGCATGGCAAGACAGAGAGCCTGCAGACCTATGGACCGGCAGGGGAAGCCCGCTCCGAGGACCGTGCCAGCTTCTCATCCAAAGTCTAGTCAACGAACTCCTGGCATGCACCCTCGCCCCTGCATTTAGGCGTCCCGGTAGCCACACCAGACGAAAACCGGATGCACAATTGATGTTCAAGCTGCTGCGTAAAAACAGTTCTAACACAGATTCGCAAGCCCCTTTCAAAATCACCAACTGCAGTGAAATTGTCTCCTTGCTGCATCACGCATACCAGGGACGCACCCTCTTTTCCGCGCACATCAATGGCGACACCCAACAGTACGGCACCGCCTTGCTCGGCATTTATGCCGAACACGGCTTCCTTGTCCTCGACGAGTTAACCCCCAAAGAGGGACATGAGCGATTGCTTAACAGTAAGGCCCTGCAGCTTCGCGGCAAGGTGGACGGGGTCATACTCTCCTTTTCCACCCGCCTCATCGAGGCGCGGGAAAAGTCGGGCGTTCCATTCTACAAAATAGCCATACCCGAATACGTGCTCTACAAGCAGCAGCGGCAGGAGCACAGGATCTCCACCACCGGGCACAGGATACCCTTCCGTGGGGTAGAAAGCTTTAAGACAAAACGAACCCTGCGCGGCTATGTCTCGGACCTGTCGCAAAAAGGGATCGGCCTGATCGTGGAGGAGTCGGCGCTCCCCCTGCACCGCCAGGACATCCTCTCCAACTGCACCGTCACCCTTCCCGGCGAGGAGGAGGCGCCGTTCTCCCTGGAAGTGCGGTTCATCGCGGAGAACCGTTCCCGCAAAGTCACCCGCCTGGGCGGGCTGTTCACCGCCATAGACGAAGGCACCCTGCGGAAAATAGTACGCACCAAGAACAAGTTGGAGCGCGAGCAGTGCCGGCGCGCGCGGAAGCGGTAAACCACTTACCCAGAACCCGCAAGCGGTGCTAGAATAGCCACCTTCAAACGGGGCCGTAGCTCAGCTGGGAGAGCGTCGCGTTCGCAATGCGAAGGTCGGGAGTTCGATCCTCCTCGGCTCCACCAATTCATTCCGCCGGTCCCAGCCATCCTGCCGGCGGAATACGATCTCAGGGCATCGAATCATCGAAAGCCCGCACAAGGAACCAGCCCATGAAATGGCCTACAACGCTCCTCCTGCTGATGTCGCTGTCGACTCCTGTATGGGCCAACAACACCCCCGCCATCGTGTTCGGTTATGAGTGTCGCCAGGTCAAAGCCGAGGAGACCGGCTTCTCCTGTGGGATGGAGCGGGGAATGATGAAGCTGCACCTGATGAAAGATCCCGCCTCCCTGCCGCCAGAGCAGCGGGACTACATGGAGTACCGCTATCACGCCCTGATCGTGCGCTATATCTCCCTGGGTGGTAACCGGTTTAATGTGACTTCCGAGCACTGGCCGAAGAAGGCACGGATAGAGTGCTACCGGCCAAAGGAGTTCAAGATGCCCTACAGCTACAGCTGTGAAGTCATCAACTCGGAAGAAGCGGCAAAGTCGCCCTGAGACAGACGGTTACTCCCCGTCCAGCTGGGCGAGGATGTTCCGCGCCACCATGGCCTGATCCTCATTCCCTTCGCTCAGAACCTCATAGAGCAACGTTCTCGCCCCGGCCACATCGCCCTCATTCCGCAGCCTGTTGACCGCCCGCAGTTTCTCTTCCACCGGGTCCGGGCCTTCGTTCTCCATGGCATCGAACTCCGCCTCGATCTCATCCAGTTCGGCATCCAGCTCTTCCGCGCTCATGACGCGGTAACGATCCGGATCAATCCCGTCCGCCCCCTTTTCCGGCGACGGGTCGCCGGGAAAACCCGGAATAACCTCTTTATTCGCCGTGGCCCGGGCCGCGCCCACGGAACCGGCGGCCGCTGTATCGGGACCGGCATCCGGTGTTGAAGCGGTCTCTTCCGCATCCAAATCGGCAGCCGCCTCGCGCTGCGCCCTTTCCCGCGCCACCGCGCGTGAGAAAATGACACCGACCTCAAACAACAACCACATCGGCAGAGCCATCAGAATTTGAGAAATCACATCAGGCGGGGTCAGTAGCATACCGACAGAAAAGGCGCCGACAATAATGTAAGGTCTCTTCTCCACCAGAGCGTCCGGCGTGGTGATCCCCATCCACACCAGGATAATGGTGGCGATGGGCACCTCGAAGGCGATGCCGAAGGCGAAGAACAGGGTCAGTACGAACTCCAGA
>JBNKPL010000124.1:0-5450 GCA_050295355.1 Sedimenticolaceae bacterium | reverse complement strand
AACGACATCCTGAGTGGCGGCGCGGGAGACGACAAGCTGTACGGCGAGGCGGGCGACGACATCCTGGACGGTGGCGACGGCAATGACTACCTCAATGGCGGCGACGGCAACGACGTCCTGCTCGGTGGTGACGGCAACGACTACCTGAAGGGCTACAGTGGTGACGACACCCTCAACGGCGGTGCCGGCGATGACACCCTCTATGGTCATGATGGGGCTGACATCCTGGTCGGCGGCGAAGGCAACGACTACATCGACGGTTGTAACGGTGATGACCTGTTGGCCGGCGGGGCCGGTGACGACGTCCTCAGGGGCTACAACGACAACGATACCCTGGTCGATGGTGACGGCGCCGACAAGCTGTACGGCGGGGCCGGCGACGACACCCTCATCGCCCTGGCCGATGGCGACAACGACTACCTGAAGGGTGAAAGCGGAGCCGACAGCTACCTGTTCCAGGCGGATGGCGAAGGCATCGGCGATGACGTTGTGGTGGGATTCTCCCATAGTGAAGGCGACTCCCTGGTAATCGGCGGCCCGGATGTCTCATTCGATCTGTTGCATGTCAACGGTTATGAGCACCATGTCTCGCTGGCCGATAGCGCAGGTAACTCGCTAGGCAGCATCACGGTCTATGGCGAGTTCACTGCCGACGACATCACCCTGGTAGTGGGCGACGAGTACGCTGGCGTAGTTCAAAACGCGCCCGTGGAACTCGTTTAACCCCGGCGGACAGGGGTCCTTCGGGACCCCTGTTCCTCCAGCTTAAAACCATAAGGCAAGGAATCGTTGTCATGATCGCATCCACAGCCCGCGCCACCCATGGCCTGAAAGAAGCCCTCCTTTCCGAACGCAGAAGCTTCATCCAGGTCGGTGTGTTCAGCCTCTTTATCAATCTGATCCTGCTGGTCCCACCGCTCTACATGTTGCAGGTGTACGACCGGGTGCTGGCCAGCCGCAGCCATGAGACGTTGCTTCTGCTCACCATGGTGTTGGGATGGATGTTTGTCACCCTCGGCCTGCTGGAATATGTCCGCTCCCGCATGCTGGTGCGGCTGGGTTCCCGCCTTGATCACCAATTGCATGGCCGCATCTATCGGGCCGTGATGCAGGGTGCGCTACGCAATCCTGGCGAGGCCTCGGACCGGCCGTTGCAGGACCTGGCCAAGGTGCGGCAGTTTATTTCCGGCAACGCCACCTTCGCCTTCTTCGACTCCCCCTGGATTCCGGTCTATATCGGCGTACTGTTTCTGTTCGACGCCTGGTTCGGCTGGTTCGCACTGTTCGCCGCTGCGGTCTTGACCACGCTCGCGCTGATCAACGAGTTCTCCACCCGAAAACCCCAGTATCAGGCAGGCGAAGCCCATCTCAAGGCCGGCAATATCATCGGCGCGCAGATGCGCAATGCGGAGGCCCTACATGCCATGGGCATGCATAAGGCGCTGGAGAAGCGCTGGCTGGAACGGCACCTGGCCTCTTTGAAGGCCATGTCCAACGCCTCCGACCGGGCGGGCGTATGGATGAATCTGAGCAAGACCCTGCGCCAGCTTTTCCAGTCGCTCATGCTCGGCCTCGGCGCCTGGCTGGCGATTGAGAACCAGATCACCGCCGGTATGGTGATCGCGGGCTCCATCCTCATGGGCCGGGCCCTTGCCCCCATCGATCAGCTGATCGGGGCGTGGAAGAGTTTCATTCACACCCGCCACGCCTTCCATCATCTCAATGAACTACTGGGACAGACGCCGGAAGCAGAACAGCGCCTCAGCCTGCCCGCGCCCAAGGGCGAGATACGGGTGGAAAATGCCGTCCTGATTCCGCCGGGTGGCGAGAGCACGGTGCTGAAAGGGGTCTCGCTCCAACTGCGGCCGGGCGAGATGCTGGCTATCGTGGGCAGCAGCGCGGCGGGAAAATCGAGTCTGATCCGCGCCATGCTCGGCCTCTGGCCACTCAGCGCGGGCAAGGTACAGCTCGACGGCGCGGAGATCGGCCAATGGAATCCGGATGAACTGGGTAACTGGATCGGTTACCTGCCCCAGGACGTGGAACTGTTCGACGGCACCATCGCCGAGAATATCGCCCGCTTCACCGACGCGGAAGATCAGCAGATCATCAAGGCGGCACGGGTCGCGGGCGTGGATGAACTGATCCGCGCCCTGCCCGAGGGCTACAACACCCGAATCGGCGCGGGCGGCATCGCCCTATCCGGCGGCCAGCGTCAGCGCATCGCTCTGGCCCGCGCCCTGTTTGGCGAACCGCCCATCGTCGTTCTGGATGAGCCCAACGCCAACCTGGACACCCAGGGCGAACTGGCCCTGTCCCAGGCCTGCAAATACCTGAAGAAGAGAGGCGTCACCCTGATTCTCGTCAGCCATCGCCGCCGTATCCTGGGCATGGCGGACAAGATCCTGTCCCTGGAAGAGGGCCGCCTGCATCTGTTCGGACCGAGAGATGCCGTACTGGAACATCTCTACCGTCCCACCGCGGTGGACACCAATCCCAAACCCGAACAGGAAACGCCGGCTTCACAGCCAGTCTCACTGGCCGCCGTTGCCGCCGAACAGAGGGCATAATGAAATGGATACCCGCAAATCACCAGACAAGACCCTGGAACTGGATGACAAACCCTACCGCCTGCTCGGTTGGTCCGTAATCACCCTTACCTTTGTCTTCCTGCTCGGCTGGTCCGGGATCGCCCCGCTGGAGAGCGCAGTCGTTGCGGCTGGCCGCATCCATGTCGCCTCCCTGAACAAAACGGTCCAGCACCTGGATGGCGGGCTGGTGGCAAACATTGAGGTCGAGGATGGAGATATCGTGGCGCAGGGACAACTGCTGCTGAGCTTCGACCGCAAGCCACTGGATATCCAACTCTCCAAGGTCACCAGTCAATTGATTGAAACCGAAGCGAATCTGGAGCGGCTTACCGCTGAAAACAATGGCAGCGATGAGCTTCGCTTTTCCGATGAACTGAGCCAGCGTGCGGAAACGGCAAACCAGGGCGCCATCCTCTCCACCCAGCAGCGGCTGTTCAGTTCCCGGCGCCAGGCCCTGGCGTCGGAGAAAACGGTTTTGCAACAGCGGCTGCAAAAAGCCAAAGGGGAGATCACCAGCAACGAGGAAATCATCAAAACCCTGCGCCACCGCCTCAGCCTGCTGGATAAAGACCTTGAAGGCCTGAGGAAACTGGCCGCCAAGAAACTCGCCTCCGAGGCAAAACTGCGCGAAGTGCAGCGGCAACGTTCCGAGATACAGGGTGAACTGCTCTCGCACCAGGCCGAGGTCGCACGGCTGGAGTCGTCCTCTCAGGAAATACTCTCCCAGATCACCTTGACGGAGCGGGATTTTCAGAAGGAAGTGGTCACCAACCAGCGCGAACTGGAGGCCAGCCGTATCGATCTCCAATCTCAGCACAACACCCTGATCGAAAAGCTGTCCCGCATTGAGGTTCGCGCCCCCGTGGCCGGGAAGATCAAGGGGTTCAATGTGGTCACCACAGGCGCGGTGATAAAGGCAGGGGAACCCATTATGGAGATCGTCCCCCACGAATCCTCGTTCACCATCCACGCCCGCGTCTCCCCCATGGACATCGACTCGCTCTATCCCGGGTTGAAGGCGGAAGTTCGCATCCCGGCCTTTGACGGCTCGCGCTACTTTCCCAGTCTCTACTCCGACCTCAAGGATGTATCCGCCGATGTATTCGCGGAAGAACGATCCGAGGAGGTCTATTACAAGGCTACCCTGGCCATCGACGGCGGCAGCATGGATATCCTGAAGGACAAAAACCTGCAGCTCGTGTCCGGCATGCCCGTGGAAGTGGTCATCAAGACCGGGGAGCGCACCTTGCTGGACTATCTGGTCAAGCCTTTGCGGGATATGGTGGCGAGAGCGTTTAACGAAGCCTGAGCGTGTCAGCGGGCATCATCTGGAGCCGTTCCGGGCTGTTTGGTCTGACCGCAGCCCAGCTCTTCCCTGCCCGGCACACAATCCACTGAGGGAGCGATTTGTTCGAACCCGCCCAGGTAAACTGCACGCTCCTGGTTAAGCTCACGCCTACTCTCAATGGAGAGTATGCTGGCCCAACTGCCGCAGAAGCTCTGGTACGGGCTACTCGCTGACCACCCGGCGGCGAAATCCATGCCCTTGCCCCTCCCTGAATCAACGTGACGCAGTTCACAAATTTTAATAGTCACAACTGCCAATACGGAGGCAGCCCATTCTTATCATTGATTCAGGCTCAACATTCGCGCTAAATCAAAGTTTATGCTCGCCCAGAATTCACCTATATTCTATAAGTAATTATGGTGGCAAAAACAGGCGCAGGCTCGTAGGTAATATCAGCTACTTGTTGAATCCCTTGAACATTTTCAATGACATAACTAAAGAGCAGATCCAGCAGCTTTACAAGTTGGCTCCTGCTGGCATATTTGGGCAGGGTGTGGTTTTCCTGCTGGGCACCTACGCATTTGCAAAAGTCGCCGACCCCATTCTGCTTACCGCCTGGTGTGTACTGCAATGCGCCGTCCTCTCTTTCCGGACCTGGATCGTGCTGGGTTACCGGAAGCAGACCTCTCTGGGCAGCAAAGACCTTGTAAAATGGGTAGTGCGCCATCTGTACGCCTCTGCTGGTAGCGGCATCGCCTGGGGCAGTGTCATCATACTGTTACAAACCATCGATGCCCCGGAATTCCACTATTTCGTCCTGGCCTGCGGACTGGGACTTGCGGGCGGATCAATCGTAACCCTGGGTGCCATATTCCCCGTATACGCGGCACTGGTTTTACCCATGTTGGGACTCATTTCCGTCTGGTTTCTGACCTATCCGGATGACCTGCATATGGTGACCGGACTGTGCACCCTGTTTGCATCAGGCTACCTTGTGTATACGGCCTATACCCATGAAAAGAGCATTTTGCAGGTCATCAACCAGAACCGCGATATTCAGGATACCCAACTGGAGATCGTGCGCCGCCTGGGGCGGGCAGGCGAATTCCGTGATAACGATACCGGGCAACACGTTATCCGCATGAGCCGTAGCTGCCAGTTCCTTGCCCTGCGTGCAGGACTCGGAGAGGAGTTCGCTAAGACCCTGCTATTTGCCAGCCCGATGCACGATGTGGGCAAGATCGGAATACCCGACCATATCCTGCTGAAACCGGGCAAACTGGATGCGGAGGAGTGGCGGATTATGCAGACCCACCCCACCATCGGTGCGTCCATACTGGATGGCCATGACTCCAAGATCATGCGTATGGCCACCAGCATTGCCGCCACCCATCACGAGAAGTGGGACGGCAGTGGCTACCCGAGGGGTCTCACAGGCGAGGAGATTCCTATAGAAGGACGTATCGCGGCTATCTGTGACGTCTTTGACGCCTTAACCTCTACCCGCCCCTATAAAGAGGCGTGGCCTTACGACAAGGCGATCTCCTATATCCAGGACAGCGCAGGGACCC
>JBNKPL010000123.1:0-5492 GCA_050295355.1 Sedimenticolaceae bacterium | reverse complement strand
GCGGTCACCCATGTGGCGGGCTACTCCACCCCTTCGGTGGTGCAGCAGGTGTTTGGCCTGATCCTCGGTCTCACCAACCGGCTGTCCGAGTATCGAGCCCTGGTGGCGGATGGCGCCTGGCCGCGCAGCGAAATGTTCTGCCTGCTGGATTACCCCTTCCGGGAGCTGAACGGCAAGCTACTGGGCATCGTGGGCTACGGCGCCCTGGGCAAGTCGGTAGCCCGAGTGGCGGAGGCCTTCGGTATGGAGGTGATACTCGCCCAGCGTCCCGGCGGACCGGTTCAGGAGGGGCGTGTCCCGCTGGATGAACTGCTGCGGCGATCCGATATCGTGAGCCTGCACTGCCCCCTGACGGAGCAGACCCGAAATCTGATCGGAGAGCGGGAACTCGGGCTGATGAAATCGGACGCCCTGCTGATCAACACGGCGCGGGGCGGCATCGTGGATGAGGAGGCGCTGGCAATGGCATTACGAAAAGGGAAGATCGGCGGCGCGGGGGTGGATGTGCTGGCGGAAGAACCGCCCGTGGAGGGCAATCCCCTGCTCGGTCTCGATCTGCCCAACCTGATGGTCACGCCCCACATTGCCTGGGCCAGCCGCGAATCCCGCCAGCGGCTGATCGACGAGATCGCCGCCAACATCAGCGCGTTCCTGAAAGGCGAGCGGCGCAACCGCGTAGTGTAAACAGGCCCAAAACAAAACAGGGCGCAAGCGCCCCGTTTTCTATTGGGGAATCAGGCCCCCTCTTCCTCGCTCAGGAGTTCCAGGATGGAACAGGCGGCGGCATAGGTGCCCTCTTCCTCCTCCAGCGGGAAACAGCGTTCCACCTTGACCTTGGCGTGCAACGGCGGGGTGATACTTTTTCCCGGCGTCACCACGATGGACAGCTGACTGCCGGGCTCCACTGGTTGATCCACCCAAAGCAGGATGCCTCCACCGCTGAGGTCTTTTACAATCGCCCCATCGGTTTTGTCCGACCCCTCCAGCCGGAACTGGGCGGGACAATCAACTGCCATGCGGGGGAAATCGCGCTTTTCAGAATAGTCGAGCATTCTAGAGTTACTCCGAGTTTACAGGGTGTGGTCACCATTAAATGCGCGCCTTCGCTACACTTCAGGCCAAGGCAAGAATTTCGATCCCAATAACCGCGGCGGGATTCTTTGTTCTAGGATACTAGATCGGTCCGTTTTTTCGATACTTGAGTTCACATTTTAGCAGACCGCAAATTCGTCAACCGGCAACCCCATCATCGCCCCGCCGCGCCCCGGATTCCAGTTCCCGCGCCTCCACACGGGACAGGTGACGCCAGGGCAGAGGGATGAGTCCCGGCACCCTCTGGCGGTAACGGCGATAGGTTTCGCCGTGATACGTAATCAGCTTCCTCTCCTCCAGGCGGGAACCAACGATGAAATAGAGACTGATCAGGATGGCGGAGACCAGAAAGCTGAGATCCATATCCCGGGTCCAGACGATCACCAGGGAGAGGCTATACCAGGGGTGGCGTACGAAGCGGTGCAGATCCGATACATGGAACCGCTCCTGATCCTCCACCGAACGCTCGCCGCGCCGCCACTGGCGGATGCCCAGGAACTCCCCGCCGTCGTAGTGACGCAGGGAGCGGAACACCCCCAGCGCCGCCGCCACGGCAAGCCCGTTGGCCAGCCACCAACCGATCCCGGTCCACTGCCAATAATAGGGGCCGCGCAGGCTGAAGGTGAGCCACAGGGGCGGAATCAGCAGCAGGGTTGCCGCCGCGTTGAAAAAGAGCCGATAGAGGGGCATGAGGTCCGGCCAGCGGCCGGCCACCCATCGCTTCACCGCCAGGGAGGCGTGTAGGGAGTGGAGGAGGAAATAGCCCCCCCAGGCCGCGGTCAATGCCAGGATCGCGGAGTACTCAGTCCTCAAACTTCCCGCTCTGCAGCCGTTGCGCCTCCATGATCTCCAATTCGCGGGCGCCGGAGACCACAATCTCGGGATCCGGGATGAAATCCAGATGGGCGTTGAGGCGCATGTAGGGCACCGAGTTGAGGATCACCTTCATGGAGTTGATCCGCGCCTGATGCTTGTCGTTGGAGCGGATGATGGTCCAGGGGGCGTGGGTGGTGTGGGTCTTTCTCAACATCTCGTATTTGACGTTGGTGAATTCGTCCCACCGCTCCTGGGCCTGCACGTCCACCTCGCTCAATTTCCACTGCCGCAGGGGGTCGGTCATACGGCGCTCAAAGCGGCACGCCTGCTCCTCCTTGGTGACGCTGAAATAGAGTTTGATCAGGATGGTGCCCTGGCGCACCAGGTCCTTTTCGAAGCCGGTTACCCCCTGCATAAAGTCCTGATACTCATCCTCGGTACAGAAACCGAACACGGGCTCCACCATGGCGCGGTTGTACCAACTGCGGTCGAACAGCACCACCTCCCCGCCAGTGGGAAAGTGCCGTACATAGCGCTGGAAGAACCACTGGGTGCGCTCCTCTTCGCTGGGTTTACCAAGGGCCACCACGCGGTAATGCTTTACATTCATATAGCGGGAGACACGGCGGATGGTGCCGCCCTTGCCGGCGGCGTCACGCCCCTCGAACAGGATGATCATGCGGGTGCCGCTGTCTTCCAGATACTGCTGCATCCGGATCAGTTCGGCCTGATAGGGCTTTAACGACTCTTCACGGCGATATCTGCGCAACGCCTTGCGGCTATCCTTTTCCAATTTCTTTGCCCGCTTGGCAAGCCGTTCGTAATCCGCAATCAGATCCTCCAGCATCATCCGCTGGCCGTCCACTTCTATCAATTCCGAACCACCGCCGCCGCTATCCGTCGAATTGGCGACATTGAGGAACTCCCGGTCTGTCATGTTTTCCCCTTCCAATTTCGCGAGGTTAGGCGATTAATCCTAGCCAGTTGCACCCGGCTTGTATATCTTTTCCTGGCATTCGACCTGGATTGTCCATCCTCGAACCACAGGAGCCACCGCCCCCCATGACCCACATGCAGATCGACCGACCCGAAGCCTACACCGACGCTACTGAACTGGAGGTCATGGCCCGCTGCCTGCCCTTGCGGGACGCCCGGGTGCTGGAACTGGGGTGCGGCCGCGCCTGGATGACCCGGCAGATGATTGAGGCCTTCGCCCCGGCCGCCATCGTGGCCACGGAGGTGGACCGTATCCAGCACGAAAAAAACCTGCGGATCGATGACCTGCCCATGGTCCAGTTCGTGTACGGCGGCGCGGAGGCGATCGACCAGCCGGACGCCTCCATGGACATCGTGATCATGCTGAAGTCCCTGCATCATGTCCCGTTGGAGCAGATGGACCTGGCCCTGCAGGAGATCGCCCGGGTGCTCAAACCCGGCGGCCTGGCCTACATCTCCGAGCCGGTCTATCACGGGGCCCTGAATGAGATCATGCGTCTGTTCCATGACGAGAAACAGGTGCGCAACGCCGCCTTTCAGGCGGTCACCCGGGCGGTGGAGCAGGGAACGCTGGAGCTGGTGGAGCAGATCTTTTTTAACGCCCCCGGCCATTTCCGTGATTTCGAACATTTCGAAAACCGGATGCTGAAGGTCACCCATACGGAGCACCGCATCGACGACACCCTGTATCAACAGATCAAGCAGGCCTTTGAACAACACATGACCCCCGGCGGCGCCCATTTCCAGAAGCCCACGCGGGTGGATCTGTTGCGGCGGCCCATGTGATGAGGTCCCGCGACCCGGAGCCATACTCCCAAATATAGAAGTTGATTCCACCCAAAAGGGGTGGTAAATTTCCAAATAGGAATCATTCTTATTTGCATTAACCCCATGACCCAAGACGAACACAAAACGGAAAAGGCGTTGATTGCTCTGGCCCAGCTACCCCCCGGCGCCCGCGCGCGCATCGCCGAGATCCAGGGCGGCCGCGAGCTGACGCGGCGCCTGTTGGGCCTGGGTCTGCGCATCGGCTCCGAGGTGGAGCTGCTGCATCAGCGGGGGCGCGGCGTGGTGGTGGCCAGCGCCGGCAACCGCATCGCCCTGGGTGGCGGGGTGGCGGAAAAACTGCTGACCGAGCCGCTGCCATGAACAGACATCACAGGTAACCGCCGCCATGCTCACCATCGCCCTCGGCGGCAACCCCAACTGCGGCAAATCCGCCCTCTTCAACCGGCTCACCGGCATCCGCCAGAAGACCGGCAACTGGCCCGGCGTCACCGTGGACCGCAAGGAGGGGCGTTTCACCCTGGACGGGGAAGAGGTGGCGGTGATCGACCTGCCCGGCATCTACTCCCTCGACGCCTCTTCACTGGATGAGCAGGTGACGCGCGACTTCCTGCTCTCCCATGAGGCCTCGCTCATCGTCAACATCGTGGATGCCGCCAACCTGGAGCGTAACCTCTACTTCACGGTGCAGCTGCGGGAGATGGGGCTGCCCATGGTGATCGCCGTCAATATGATGGACGTGGCCCGCAAGCGCGGCATCGAACTGAACCTGGATCATCTCAGTGAACACCTGGGATGCCCCGTGGTGCCCATCGTCGCCACCTCGGGCGAGGGTATCGGCGAGTTGAAGCGGCAGATCCAATCGGTGGCGGCGCAAGCGCACTCCGCCGGTTTCCATGTGACCCACGAAGAGACCGTGGAGCAGGCGATCAGCGATCTGCAATCCGCCCTGGCTGGCAAATGCGCCAAGGCCGACAGCCGCTGGATCGCCCTGAAACTGCTGGAAGGCGATCCCTATGCCGAATTCCTGGCCGGGGAAGAGGTCTGGCCACAGGTCAGGCAATGGCAGGAGACCATCCGCAAGCGGGCGGGCGATGACGCCGACATCTATATCGCCGATGCCCGCTACAGCCACGCCCATACCCTGGCGCAGCATGTGATCCGCGAGCGGGGCAAGGTCGGGCGCACCGTCACCGACCGCATCGACCGTCTGGTGCTGAGCCGCATCTTCGGCGTGCCGCTGTTTCTGCTGGTGATGTATCTGATGTTCATGTTCACCATCAACTTCGGCGGCGCCTTTATCGATTTCTTCGACATCCTCGCCGGCGCCATCTTCGTGGACGGCCTGGGCGGCTGGCTGCGCGCCATGGGCGTCCCGGAGTGGCTGGTGGTACTGCTGGCCGACGGGGCCGGAGGCGGGGTCCGCGTGGTGGCCACCTTCATCCCCATCATCGCCTGCCTCTATCTGTTTCTCTCCATCCTGGAGGACAGCGGGTACATGGCGCGGGCCGCCTTCGTCATGGACCGTTTCATGCGCACCATCGGCCTGCCCGGCAAGGCGTTCGTACCCATGATCGTCGGCTTCGGCTGCAACGTGCCCGCGGTGATGGCCACCCGCACCCTGGAGAACGAGCGGGAGCGCAAACTCACCACCCTGATGAACCCCTTCATGTCCTGCGGGGCCCGGCTGCCGGTCTATGTGCTGTTCGCCGCCGCCTTCTTTCCCAGCAACGGCCAGAACCTGGTGTTCGCCCTCTACCTCATCGGCATCGCCGTTGCGGTGCTTACCGGCCTGATCGTCG
>JBNKPL010000122.1:0-5603 GCA_050295355.1 Sedimenticolaceae bacterium | reverse complement strand
ACCTGCTGGCGTTGAATGCCGCCATTGAAGCCGCCCGCGCTGGTGAGCACGGCCGGGGATTCGCCGTGGTTGCGGATGAGGTGCGGAACCTGGCCATGAAGACGCAGGAGTCGACGGAGGAGATTCGCGCTATCATCGAATCACTACAGTCGCGCAGTAATCAAACGGTGCAGTTGCTGAAGGAGAATAGCAAGGATATTGATACCACCGTGGATTTGTCCGATCAGACACAAGCGGCGTTTCAGGAGATCGAAGATGCCATGCTCAAGTTGTTGGATATGAGCACCCAGATCGCCAGCGCCAGTGAGGAACAGGCGGCGGTTACCGAGGAGATCGCCCGCAATGTGGACAAGATATCCCACGCCGCTCAGGGCACGGCGTCCGGCGCGGAGCAGACCGCCGTCTCCAGTGAGATGCTTGCGAAACTGGGGGACGGCCTGTTTGGCCTGGTGAGTCAGTTCAAGGTGAGCGGGCGTTCCAATCACCACCAGGAAAGCCGCGAAGAGAAGAGCGAGACGAGTGTAGAGTGACTAACGTTGCTCCAACCCCAACCCTCATGCGGTATGAATGAGGGTCGGGGCTTTCTCAGGGATGGCGGCTACTGGGACTGGTAGTCCGCAATGATCCCTGCCAGGATTTGGTTAAACTCGTTCGGCTTGACCTGGGCTACGAAGTGACCCACCTGGGGAACCAGGGTGACACTCTCATCCAGTGCGGTCTCCTTGCCTGTGGGCGCGCCGTTGATGTTGCGCAGTTTCCCGGCATATTGCTTTAGCGTATCCGGGACATTCTTCGCGCTCCAGCGGAATATGGAGTAGATGGCGCTGGTTCCCATCTTGGGATCGGCCGCTGACATCTGTTCCAGCACCCAGTCGATCACCGCCGGATCGGCGTTGGGGGTGAACATGGAACGCACCATGCCCTCGGATGTGGCTCGGAAGTTTTCCTTGAACGGTTTTACAAAGCCCTCGATCTCGGCCTCGGTTTTCGGCCATTGGAACGGGGTGTAGAAGGTATCTACGCCGACGATTCCGATCACCCGCCCGCCCAGCAGTTTGGCCGCTTCAATGGCCACCGGACCGCCCATGGAGTGGCCCACCAGGATGACGCGCTCGGCGCCGATTTCGTTGACGACCGCCGCCACATCCTTGCCGAACGCCTCTATCGTATAGTTTTTACGCATGCTTCCCGAGAGTCCATGTCCCGCCAGGTCTAGCCACGCCACCCGGTGGGTGCGGGAGAAGTGATCGACCTGCGGCTGCCAGAATTCATGGTTGCATGTCCAGCAGTGGATAAAGACGATGGCGACATCGCCCTGGCCCGCGGTGCCGTACAGAATGGGACTGCCATCGGCCGAATCCACTGTGGCCACATGCTCTTCAGGCTGGGGTTGAATGGGGGCGCATCCCGCGATGGCAGTGGCCAGCAGAAGTATGGCTAGCAGGTTCCGTATATTCATCTCTTTTCCTCTTGGTATTGAATCCTCCGTTCGCTATCGGGTAGGAGGCTGTGGCTATTGTACCGTTCTACCCGCTTGCGTCTCTGTAACAATACGCACATTTGTCCCTGGCGGACCTGTCGCATCCCCTACATGGCGCGGGAGACTGTAGAAAAAAACTATTAATAACAAAAAGATACGCGCCTTTATAAAGTAGGCACACCGCTTGCATTGAGGTATCCCAAACAGGTTTTCAGTCCCCGCGGGACATCCAGTTGGGAGAACGAATAATGCAGTTGAAGGTAGTCGGTCAAAGCGCCAGCGAGGGGGGATGCAGCAGCTCGGGCTGCGGCGGCTCCAGCGATCAGCTCGCCCACCTGCCGGAACATATCCGCGCGAAGGTGCATAATCACCCCTGCTTTTCCGAAGAGGCCCATCACCACTTTGCGCGCATGCATGTGGCGGTGGCCCCGGCCTGTAACATCCAGTGCCACTACTGCAACCGCAAGTACGACTGTTCCAACGAATCCCGCCCCGGCGTGGTCTCGGAAGTGTTGACTCCGGACCAAGCGGTGAAGAAGGTGATGGCGGTGGCGGCCAACATCCCGCAGATGACCGTGCTCGGCATCGCCGGTCCCGGCGATCCCCTGGCCAATCCCGAGCGCACCTTCGAGACCTTCCGTCAGCTCACCGAGAAGGCGCCGGACATCAAACTCTGCGTCTCCACCAACGGCCTCAATCTGCCGGAACAGGTAGAGGAGCTGTGCAAGCACAACATCGACCACGTCACCATCACCATCAACTGTATTGATCCCGAAATCGGCGCCAAGATCTACCCCTGGATCTTCTGGAACAACCGCCGCATCAAGGGCGTCAAGGCGGCGAAGATCCTGATCGAACAGCAACAGAAGGGACTGCGGATGCTCACCGAGCGCGGCATCCTGGTGAAGGTGAACTCGGTGATGATCCCCGGCGTCAACGATCAGCACCTGGAAGAAGTGAGCAAGGCGGTTAAGGCCAAGGGGGCCTTCCTGCACAACGTCATGCCGCTGATCGCGGAGAACGAACACGGCACCTTCTACGGCGTTATGGGCCAACGCGGTCCCACCAACGATGAGCTTATGGAGCTGCAGGACAAGTGCGCGGGCGACATGAACATGATGCGCCACTGCCGCCAGTGCCGTGCCGATGCGGTGGGCATGCTGGGTGAGGACCGCGGCCACGAGTTCACCATGGACAAGGTGGAGAAGATGGAGATCGACTACCCGGCCGCCATGCAGAGACGTGTGGAATACCAGGCTAGTGTGGAGGCCAAGCGCAAAGAGCAGCAGGCCAGTGCCAGCCAGGCCATGGTGGCGCTCTCCTCCATCAAGATGCCAAGCCGTGAACCGCGGCCTGTGTTGATGGCGGTGGCCACCAGCGGCGGCGGCGTGATCAACCAGCACTTCGGTCACGCCAGGGAGTTTCTGATCTACGAGGCGTCTATCAACGACGTGCGTTTTATCGGCCACCGCAAGGTGGACCTCTACTGTTCCGGCGGTGATACCTGCGGCGATGCCGAGACGGCCCTACAGAAGACTATCCGTGTCCTGGATGGATGTGAGGCGGTGCTCTGCGCCAAGATCGGCTACGAGCCATGGGGACAGCTGGAGGCGGCGGGTATCCAGCCCAACGGCGAATACGCCATGGAGCCTATCGAAGAGGCGGTGGCCGCGCTCTACGCCGAGATGGTGGAGCGGGGGCTGGTGGAAAAGAGGATCCCAGCCGCTCAACTGCAGATCAGCGCCTGAGGAGTCAGTCATGGCATATGAAATCATCGAGAGCTGCGTGAACTGCTGGGCCTGTGAACCCCTTTGCCCCAGTGAGGCGATCTTCGAAGCCTGGCCCCATTTCCGTATCGACACCGATAAGTGCACCGAGTGTGACGGCGACTTTGCTCATCCCCAGTGCGTGAGCATCTGTCCTATTGAGGGAGCGATCATCGACTCATTTGGCAAGGCGGCCAATCCGGCCGGTTCCCTGACCGGTATCCCGCCTGAACGTATCGCGCAGGTTAAAGCGGAGATACAGGCACGTTAATGCCAGAGCTGATCTTT
Source organism: Sedimenticolaceae bacterium (assembly GCA_050295355.1). GTDB lineage: Bacteria > Pseudomonadota > Gammaproteobacteria > Chromatiales > Chromatiaceae > CBFDBF01. Next base: position 2,069 of record JBNKPL010000122.1, on the reverse strand, counting down.
TATGAAAAGCCCAGCTGCGTGGGTAACCGGCGGCAGAAGAAACTGCTGCTTACCCTGGGGCATCAGTTGGTGGTTCGGGATCTGTTAAGCGAGGTGTGGACCGCCGAAGGGCTGCGTCCCTTTTTTGCCGACCGTCCCGTGGCTCAGTGGTTTAACGACAGCGCTCATCAGGTAAAGGATAGCACCATCGACATCCATGCCCTGGACGAAGAACAGGCGCTGCAACTTATGTTGGCCGAGCCCATATTGATCCGCCGTCCCCTGATGCGGTTCGGTGAAGTTCGGCAGTCGGGCTTTGTAGCGGGACCGGTGCTGGAGGTCCTCGGCGTGGTTCTGGACCCGGATAAGGATCTTCAGTCCTGTCCCGTACCGGAGCCCTCATTCACGTGCAGTGAGGTGAACTGATGTTGGGTAACCTTATGACAAAGGAAACGCCGGAACAGATTCATGACTGGTTAATGAACGGGCGCCGTGGTGAGGTCATGGAAGAGATCATGGCGCCCATGCTCGCCTCCTGGTACCTGGGTTATGGCGCGCTGCCTGATCATATGGGGCTGAACGCTGTTGAGTTCCGGAATATGTTGCGGCACCACTTTCCGTCTATCCACCCCATGGAGTTGTCGATTCATCACCGCGTCCGTGATCCGCGTCGTGGGGATGAAATGGAAGAGCTGCGCAAACTGTTGCTGGATAACCGCAACGGTGCCAGTGACTCGGAACTTTGGTTGGCGGATATCGTCGTAGCCGGTTGCATGGGGGATGACCACCTGTGGCAGGATCTCGGCCTCTGGAGCCGTAAGGATCTTTCCCGTCTGATGCTGGAAAACTTCAAGCCGCTGGCGCAACGTAACAGCAAGGATATGAAGTGGAAAAAGTTTCTTTATAAGCAGCTCTGCGAGGCGGAGGGTATCTACACCTGCCGCGCGCCGAGCTGCGAGGTGTGCGCCGATTACCGAGAGTGCTTCGGACCGGAGGAGTGATGTTCTCGTTCCGTGGATGGGCCGGTCTGCTTGGAACAGGTGCTCTGCAGGAGGATTTGCAGCGACGGGCGGTGGGCGCCTATCTCGGCGTGGCGGTGGGCGATGCCTTGGGCGCCACCACCGAGTTTCTTACCCCGCGGGAGATCCAGCATAAATACGGAGTGCACGATAAAATTATCGGCGGCGGCTGGCTGCACCTGAAACCGGGACGGGTGACCGACGACACCGAGATGAGTCTTGCCCTGGGCCGTTCCATTATCCAATGCGGCGGAGTAGAGGCCGATGCGGCGGCGCGGGCGTTCGATGACTGGATGCGCAGCAAGCCGGTGGATATCGGTAATACCGTGCGCAGGGGGCTTGTCCATTTTCGCAATAGCGGTGAATCCTTTGTCCCGGAAAACGAGTTCGATGCGGGTAACGGCGCTTGCATGCGTTCCTTGCCCATCGCGTTGTGCTACTGGAATGCAACCCTGGAAGAGATGATCACGGCATCGCGCACCCAATCGCACATCACCCACAACAATCCGCAGGCGGATGCGGGCACCGAGACCGTATTGCAGATGACCGTGGCGGCCCTGAAGGGTGAGTCCAAGGTAAGGTTGCGGGAGTTTGCCGATCAATTGGCTGAGACGCACAAGCCTTACCGGTTTGATCGCAAAAGGGCGGAGAATCCCAGCGCCTGGATCGTGCACACCCTGAAAACGGTATTTCAGGCGTTCTTTGCGCATGACAGTTTTGAAGCGATACTGGTGGATGCGGTCAACCGTGGCGGTGACGCCGATACCACTGGCGCCATCGTTGGTATGCTGGCCGGGGCCTTCTACGGTGTGGATGCCATCCCGAAAGTCTGGCTCAAGGCGCTGGATGCTAAAACCCGAATCGCATGTGAAAAGCAGGCATTGGCGCTACTGGAGTTGGCCGGTCGGAGGAACTGATTATGAGAAGCGCAGTAACGGTTCGTCCCGCCGGATTATCTGATCTCGATGGTATGACCAAGTTGCTGTGGCAGCTTTTTTCCATAGAAACGGATTTTACCCCCGATGAGGAGAAGCAGCGGCGAGGTTTGGAGCTGCTGCTTGCTGCTCCTGG
>JBNKPL010000121.1:0-5686 GCA_050295355.1 Sedimenticolaceae bacterium | reverse complement strand
CTGCCCCAAGTGCCACGGTTCTACCTACAAGCGGCATTGGGAGTAAGGTGATCCGAATAAATATCCCTGTTGGAAACCGCAAAGGGCGCGAAGAGCGCTAAGGTTTATTGCTCCGCTCCCTTTTCAGGATCTACTTGGCGGCCTTTGCGTGCTTTGCGGTTAATACTGTTCGTATCCCTGGAACTCCGTGAAACTCATCGGCATCGACACAGGCGGCACCTTCACCGATTTCGTGCTGTTTGACGGCACATCCCTACGTACCCACAAGGTGCTCTCCACCCCCCATGCGCCCGAGGAGGCGATCCTGCGGGGGATCGCCGATCTGGGATTAAGCCCCCAGGATTTGCGGGTGGTGCACGGCTCCACCGTGGCCACCAACGCGGCCCTGGAGGGCAAGGGGGTGCGCACCGCCTACATAGGCAACCGCGGGTTCAGGGATCTGCTTACCATCGGCCGCCAGGCGCGGCGCGAGCTCTATAACCTGCAACCGGAACCCGTGTTGCCCCCCGTACCTGAGGAACTCTGTCTGGAAGTGGCCTGCCGGACGGATGCAAAAGGCGGGCAACTGGAGTCGTTAACCACCGAAGAGCTGGAACGGCTGCGCGCCGAACTGGAGCGGCTGCGGCCCGAGGCGGTGGCGGTGAATCTGCTGTTCTCCTACCTTGACGATACCCAGGAGCAGGCCATTGCCGGGGTGGTCCCCGAGGGGGTGTTTGTCTCCCTCTCTTCCCAGGTGCTGCCCGAGATCCGGGAGTACGAACGGGGTATCGCCACCTGGCTTAACGCCTGGGTAGGGCCGAAGGTGGAGGGGTATCTGCGCCGTCTGGCGGCGGGACTACAGGGTGCGCGCGTGGCAGTGATCCAGAGCTCGGGCGACACCATCGCCGCCGCCCAGGCGGGCGGCCATGCGGTGCGTATGCTGCTGTCGGGACCCGCGGGCGGGCTGGTGGGGGCGCGTTTTGTGGGGCAGGCGGCGGGGGAGGATCGGCTGCTCACCTTCGATATGGGCGGCACCTCCACCGACGTGGCGCTGATCGACGGCGAACTGCGCTACACCAGCGAGGGGCGCATCGGCCCCTGGCCCGTGGCGGTGCCCATGGTGGACATGCACACCATCGGCGCGGGGGGTGGTTCCATCGCCCGCGTGGATGCAGGCGGCATGCTGCAGGTGGGTCCTGAATCGGCGGGTGCGGCCCCGGGTCCCGCCTGTTATGGCGCGGGCGGCCGGGAGCCCACGGTGACCGACGCCAACCTCCTGCTCGGGCGGCTGCGGCCGGACGCCTTTCTAGGCGGGCGCATGCGTCTGGATGTGGATGCGGCGCGCCAGGCCATGCAGCCCCTGGCCACGGCCATGGGCTGCTCCCTGGAGGCGGCGGCGTCCGGGATCATCCGGGTGGCCAATGAACATATGGCGCGCGCCCTGCGGGTGATCTCCCTGCAGCGTGGCATCGATCCCCGGGGGGTTACCCTGGTCTCTTTCGGCGGCGCGGGCGGACTCCATGTGTGCGCCCTGGCCGAGGCGCTGGAGATGGAGCGGGCCATGGTGCCCGTCCATGGGGGCGTACTGTCGGCCCTGGGAATGCTGGCCAGCCGCCCGGGGCGGCAGCTCTCGCGTACCGCGCTCGGTCCCCTTTCCAGCCGCATGGAGGAAGAGATCGGGCAGGCGCTGGCGGAACTGGCCCGGGAGGGGCGGGAAGGGTTACAGGCGGAGGGGGTTGCCGACGGGGAGATCGAAACAGAGTTTTCCCTCGATCTGCGCTATCGCGGCCAGTCCTCCACGCTGCAAATTCCGTGGCGCGGCATAACGGAATCGGGGGCGTTGTTCGAAGAGCGGCATGAGCAACGCTACGGCCACCGCATGGCGGTGGAACTGGAGCTGGTGAACCTGCGGGTCTCCCTGCGGGGGCCGGCGGCGCAATTTAATCTGGCGCCAACGGTACGGGCGGCGGAAGCGGCGTCCGTTCCGAGGGCGGCGCTCTACGGTATTGATGATGAAGCGCTGGTTTATGGGCGCGATCAACTTGGCGCGGGGCAGCGGATCACAGGCCCGGCGCTGGTCACGGAGACGGTGGCCACCACCTGGATCGCGCCCGGCTGGGAGTGCCGGGTGGACGCCGTGGGTAATTTGCGCTTGAGTCTGGTCGGTCGTTAGGCGTTTTTTGGGCGGCCTGTTTAGGCCCTAGCGTCCCCGCAGCTCAAGGCGGCGCAGGAACTCCGACATGATCTGCATATAGAGCTCTTCGCCCAGATAACGGTCTTCCACGCCATGATCAATGCTCGGATTGTCGTTGACCTCCAGCACATAGGCATGGCCCTCGCGCTCCTTGATATCGATACCGTAGAGTCCACTGCCCACCACCGCGGCGGCCTTGAGGGCCGCATTCAGGACGTTCATGGGCAGCTCAAAGGTGGGCAGGGTGTCAAAGCCGCCCGAAAAGAAACGCTTGGATCCGTGGTTGTAGATTTGCCAGTGATTGCGCGCCATGTAGTAGCGGCAGGCATAGAGGGGGCGCCCGTTCAGGATTCCCACGCGCCAATCATATTCCGTGAGCATAAACTCCTGGGCCAGGATCAGCGCGGATTCGGTAAGCAGCTCCGTCAGGGTGTGCGTTAATTCGGAACGTGACTCCACCTTGAACACCCCCCTGGAGAAGGAGCCTTCGGGCAGCTTGAGCACCAGCGGATAGCCGAAACTGTTTTCCAGGTCATTGAGGGTCGCCTCCCCCGCATCGCTGACGAACAGGGTCTTCAGGCTCTGTACTTTCTGGTAGTTGAAGGCGTCGTGCAGAAAAACCTTGTTGCAGCAGCGCAGAATGGAATCCGAGTCGTCGATGACCACCAGGCCCAACTCTTCCGCCTTGCATGCCAAGCGGTAGGTGTGGTGGTCGATGGCCGTGGTTTCACGGATAAACAGCCCGTCGTACAGATTCAGGTCGCGCAGCTCATGTGCCGCGGTGGGCTGAACGCGGATGCCCAGTTTCTCTCCCGCCTTGATGAAGCGCGAAATGGCCCCCTTGTTGCTGGGCGGTACGGCCTCGTTGGGGTCGATGAGCATGGCCAGATCCCAGCGGTATTTTTTTCCCGCGCCGGGCTTGCGCCAGCTTTTGCGGGAGTACTCCTCCAGCACCTTTTGACAGAAAGCCAGGGGTTCAGGCTCGAGATCGGAGAGGCTGCGCCGCCGCACATTGACCCGCATGCCTGAGCGTTCGGGTATCAACGTGATCTCCAGAAGTGGCGCGGGATACTCCTGAAACACCTTTGCCGCCAGCTTTTTGTAGCGGCCGTCCCCGATCTCGCCGATGCAGATGATGTGCGTTTGATGCGCCGCCTGCGGGTCGGCGTCTTTTCCCAGCGCGGGATTGCTCATCCACAGGCTGGCTTCCGTGCGCAGGGTGTTGATGACCTTGATGCTGGGCAGCACCTGATGGCGGCGCGCCTCGGCCAGCAGGGAACAGTAATAGCCCTTGCTCAAATAACGCGCCGTGTCGCAGAGGTTAATGACGCGGGTCTTGGGTTCGCCCAGCTTGGGATAATCGCGCAGATAGTCCTCAAAGCGGATGGTTTTCAGGTCGGCCTGAGGAAACGGAAATTCATCGTCAACGATGAAGAGGGTGGTGGTCATGTGTCGGTCCGTGGAGTGGGGCGGATCCCATGTGTGTCCGTGGTGTTTTGGGCGCCCCCGGCTCAAGTTGCAGGGGGAGAATCCGCGCTATTTAGTCCTTATTTGGATTTTAGGCAAGAATTATTTTGTTATGTTTCGGCGGGCACAAAAAAACCCGCCGTAGGCGGGTTTTTCGGGAGGCCGGGAGATCGCTTATTTGATCTTGGCTTCCTTGTACATCACATGCTTGCGCACCTTGGGATCGAACTTCTTGATCTCCATCTTGCCCGGCATGTTGCGCTTGTTCTTGGTGGTCGTATAAAAGTGACCGGTGCCGGCGCTGGATACGAGTTTGATTTTGTCACGCATGATTATTCTCCTTAAACTTTCTCGCCGCGGGCGCGCAGGTCGGAAAGTACGGCGTCGATCCCTTTCTTGTCGATAATGCGCATACCCTTGGAAGAGACGCGCAGGCGTACCCAACGGCTTTCGCCTTCTACCCAGAAACGCTTGTAGTGCAGGTTCGGCAGAAAGCGGCGCTTGGTCTTGTTATGGGCGTGGGAAACATTGTTGCCCGTGATGGGGCGTTTACCCGTAACCTGACACACTTTGGACATGGTTAAATCCTCGATTTCAATTCGGTCTTGGCCCCTTCGGGGGCGAAAGAGGCGGATTTATAGCAAAAAGTGGCCCGGGGGTGCAAGTTTTTCCTCTGATTTCTTGCTAAATCCAGCCCATTTCCGCCATGGAGCGCATTTCGCCGTCGCCCACGACGATGTGGTCGAGAACCCGCACATCCACCAGTCGCAGCGCCTCCTGCAGGCGCCGGGTGATGTGGCGGTCCGCCTCGCTCGGCTCCGCGATGCCGGAGGGGTGGTTGTGGGCCAGGATCAGGGCGGCGGCGTTGTGGTCCAGGGCCCGGCGCACCACCTGCCGGGGATGGACGCTGGCGCCGTCGATGGTGCCCTGAAACAGCTCCTCGTATTCGATCACCCGATGGCGGTTGTCCAGGAACAGGCAGGCGAACACCTCGTTGGGGTGACTGCAGAGGCGGCTGTGGAGATAGCTGCGGGTGGCGATGGGATCGGTCAGGGCGTCGCCCCGGGCCAGGGATTCGCGCAGATGGCGGCGGCCCATCTCCAGTACCGCCTGCAGTTGGGCGTACTTGGCCGGCCCCAGTCCGAGGCTTTCACAAAACCGTCGCTGGTCGGCGGCCAGGAGGCGGCGCAGGGAGCCGTATTCCGCGAGCAGTTCCCGCGCCAGATCCACGGCCGATTTTCCCGCCACGCCCGTGCGCAGGAAAATCGCCAGCAGTTCCGCATCGGTAAGGGCGCTGGCGCCGCGTTGCAGCAGTTTCTCCCGGGGACGTTCATCCGCGGGCCAGTCCGTTATGGCCATGGTCACCTCCGTGTGATTCGGTATGGGGAGAAAAGCATACTGTGGCCGCTGGTGGATGACCAGCCATTCAGTTACCCTTGGCTTGGAAATTTTGCCACAGAGGGCACAGAGCACACAGAGGCTTCTTTATCCTGTTTTTTTCCGGTCAGTGCGGAAAAGGCCTCTGCTCAGGTTTAATCTGTAGTGTCTGTAGCACATGAAATTCTCTGTGTTCTCTGTGCCCTCTGTGGCTAAGTAATATCTGAAATAGAATCATGACAAAACTGAACGGAAAACGAATCCTGCTCGGCGTGACCGGCGGCATCGCCGCCTACAAGGCCGCCGAACTGGTGCGCCTGTTGAAAAAGGGCGGCGCCGAGGTGCAGGTGGTGATGACCCGCGCGGCAAAGGAGTTCATCACCCCCATGACCCTGCAGGCGCTCTCCGGACGCGAGGTGCGTCAGGAGCTGTTCGATCCGGTCCACGAGGCCGCCATGGGACATATCGAACTGGCGCGCTGGGCCGACCTGATCCTGGTCGCCCCCGCCAGCGCTCATCTCCTTGCCCGGCTCTCGGCGGGCATGGCGGATGATCTGCTGACCACCCTCTGCCTCGCCGCCGAGGTGCCGCTGCTGTTGGCCCCGGCGATGAACCGGGCGATGTGGGCCAACCCGGCCACCGTCGCCAACGCCGCCACCCTGCTTGATC
>JBNKPL010000120.1:0-5935 GCA_050295355.1 Sedimenticolaceae bacterium | reverse complement strand
TGCAGGGGAAGAAACAGGCTGCGGCGGAAAAACAGCGGCAGCAGCAATACCACCAGCAGCGCCGAGATGACAATGAGGTAGGCCAGGGAACTGCTGAGCAGATGCATATGCTCCCGATAGCGCAGATAGCTATAGCCTACCCGGTAATCCACGGCGCCCCGCAGCACGCCTTTCTCGATAAAGAATCCGCCGGGATCCTCTTCGGAATAGCGCACGAAAGACCAGCCTTTACGCCAAGGCAAGATTCCCGGCTTCGACTCCTCCGCCCTTTCCTTTAATCGTGAATAGATAAGCCGCCCCCCGGCCCGGACGTACATCACCTCTGAGGGCAGAGTGGAAAGGTCGCCTTTCTCAACCATCTCCACACTCCGTTCCACTTCCAGTTCCTTCAGGGAAAGGAAGGATTTCTCATGCAGATGGGTGGCGATCAGGGCCGCGACACCAAGCAGTATCACCACCGCGCCGAGAAAGAGCCCCACCACGCGGATTTGCAAGCTGGATGATTCCGGGGCGTTGTTGAGATAGATCACCGCAAACAGGTACAGGGAGATGGTCAAACCGCTCCCCAGTAGATGGCTTACCGTTGCCCAGGAGGCAAGCCCCTGGTAGGCGAGGATGATGGCGAAGAGCAGCACCATGGGCGAGAGCAGTATGGCGATGATCTTGCGCACCGCCGCGATACGCTGTTTCGCCATGCGCAGTTCCTCCTCCGACTCCTCATCCACGTTCTGCTCCAGGTAGCGTATGGTGCGGAAAAACACCACCATGGACCAGACGATCCATAGCGCCATCACCACCCCGATCTCATAGGCGCCGTAATAGACGAACATACTGCTGTCGGGCGCGAACTCCGGCTGCATCCCGGATACATGATGGAGGTAGTAGAGATAGGTAAACAGCGAGACCGCGCCCGAGATATAAAGCACCCGCCGAGCCTCTTTACGAAAATGAAAATAGGGAAAGCTATAGGCGAACTGCACCAGGAAAACCGAAAACAGCACCACCGAATGCAGCAGCGCCCAGGCCAGCGTCGAGCCGGCAAGACTCAGGGACGAGAAGATGTAGAAAAAGGAGACAAAGACCAGATCGACGCCGGTCATAAAATAGAGCAACTGCCGGGTGGCGTAGGACTTGACCGGGATGCGCCAGATGAACACCACCAGCGCAGTGAGCATCAGCACCACATTAAGAACGCTGAGAGAAAAAGGTGTAAGATAAAGCGATCCCATTAACACATCCCGAATCCCAGTGGCGGCCGGCAATCCATGAGTTCTGATCTCGCACTACTGATCACTGTTTTGTACTGGTCGGCGATCGCCATGCTCTTTCTCCTTGCCACGGGGAAGGTCTATTTCTCGCGCCAAGAGATTCCACACCAACCTCGGCAAGACAAACATGAACTGCCGCTCCTGTCGGTCATTATACCCGCCCGCAATGAGGAGCATAATATCGGCAATTGCCTGAACGGCCTGGCCAACACGAATTACCCGGCGGAGCGGCTGCAGATCATCGTGGTCAATGATCGCTCCAGCGACAACACCGCGGACATCGTCACGGAGTATGTTTCCCGATATCCGCAGATCGAATTGATCCAGGGGCAACCGCTGCCGGATTGCTGGACCGGCAAGGTCCACGCCTGTTGGCAGGGCGCGGAACAGGCGCGGGGGGAGTGGCTGATCTTTCTGGATGCCGACGCAACGGTGAAACCGGACCTGCTGCATTGCGCCGTCTCTTTTGCCGCGGAAAACCGGGTTGAGCTGTTGACCCTGATCCCCTTTCAGACCATGAAATCGTTCCCCGAGCGTTTTTGGCTGCCGGGTATCTTTTTCGGTTTTTCCTATTTCCTCAATCTCAAGCGCATCAATGACCCGCATGATCCCTATGCCATCGCCAATGGCCAATTCCTGCTGTTCGCCAAAGACGCCTACGTCAGCATGGACGGCCACCGTTCCATCAAGGGCGAACTAAATGACGACCTTGCCATCGCCAGAACCGCCAAGCGCAAGGGTCTGCGTTTCCACTGCGCATTTGCGGAACAGTTGCTGGAAACCCGAATGTATCACTCCCTGAATGAGATCTGGAACGGCTTCTCCCGCAACGCCTCGGATATCACCCAGATCAGATCCCCCGGCCGCTTGATCATCAATGTCCTGTTCACCCTTACCCTCGCCGCGGGTTTTCTGTTACTTCCGATCTCTGCCGCCGGCGCGCATCTCGCCTCGCCGACGCCCTATACGGCGCTCGCTTTAGGGCTCGCCCTGTTTACCGCGGCGCTGCTGTTGATCTCCTTTATCCTGGTGGTGGTTGCACTGCGCCTCCCGCTTCCGTATGTACTGTCCGTGCCGCTGGGACTTCTGCTGCAGGGCGCGCTCTCTATCCGATCCTATCTACTGACCAACAGGGGTATCCGGCAATGGAAAGGCAGAAGCTACTCCTCCTGATCATTCTGTGTTTTCTGGCGCCGAACATCCAGGCGTCGGAGTGGCGTCTGGTCAAGGAGCAGGAAGGAATCCAGGTCTATACCCGCAAGATGGAGGACTCCCCCATCGCCCAGTCCAGGGCGACGGTAACGCTGGAGACAGAACTACCGGCCCTGCTCGCGGTGATTACCGATGGCGACAACCAGCAGCGCTGGGTGGACTCGGTGGACGAGAGCCGGACGATACGGCGGATCGACGCCACCAAGGCCTACGTCTACACCGTCAGTAAGGCGCCCTGGCCCGTCTCGGACCGGGACGCCGTGGTGCTGACCGAGGTAGTTCGGGACCCCGCCTCCCCGGTGGTGGAGATCCGCTCCCATGCGGCACCGGATCTGTTACCAGAAGAGAAAGGCCATATCCGGGTGCGAATGGTGGACTCCCGCTGGCGCCTCACACCATTGGCGGACAACCGGGTGGAGGTCAGCTACCTGTTGCACAGCGATCCCGGCGGCCAGATTCCCGCCTGGCTGATCAACTCCATGGTGGTGGATCAGCCCTTCAACACCCTGCGCAACCTGCGTGACATCCTTGAGGAACTGCCGTATAAAAATGGGGAACAATGACTTTTGGAGAGTAGTGTCTGTATGAGCCCCGAACAGCGTGAGGAACTGGCCACCAGGGCCGCGGAGCTGGCCTTTGAACTGGAGAACAAGTACGGTTGCTGCCCCCAGTGCGTCCTCACCGCCCTCAAGGAAACGGTGGGCAACGTCTCCGATGACGCCATCAAGGCGAGCCACGGTCTTTCCGGCGGCGGCGGACTGTCCGGGGTAGGCACCTGCGGCGCCCTGAGCGGCGGCCTGATGGCCCTCAGCACCAAACGGGGACGAGACGCGGACAAGCTGCACAAGGGCCGCGGCATCGGCAACTTTCAGGTCGGCAAACAACTGGTGGAGCGGTTTAAAGAGGAGTTCGGCGGCATCACCTGCGAAGAGCTGCAGCAGCGTTTTACCGGCCGGACCTGGGACATGTGGAATCCCAAGGAGTATAAAGGCTTCGAGGAGGCGCGGGGCGACCAGTGCGCCCGCGCCACCGCTTTGGTGACCCGTTGGGTCATTGAAATGATGTAAACCGGCCCGCGCGGACTAGCCGCGCAGTTCGGCCAGTTTCTCTCCCGCCTTGCCAGAGGCGACCGTTTCCCGCGCCAACTCAATGCCGTCCTTGATGCTATCCGTCTTGCCCCCGAGATAGATCCGCACCCCGGCGTTAAAGATCAGCGGTTCCAGATGGGCATCCTCTTCGCCGTTCAGCATGGACTCGATCAGCCGTGCCGTCTCCGCCGGAGATTCGCAGGGGTGGTGTGAACGTTCGTTCAGGCCGTACTCCTTGGGATCGATGGTGTAACTGGTCACCTCTCCATCCCTGTACTCCGCCGCCGGGGTGGGCTGCAGCGGCAGTTCATCGCAACCGTCCAGCCCCTGCACCACCATCACCCGTTGCATACCACGGCCGCTGGGCGCCTGGGTGAAGCGCTCCAGGAAGGTGTCATGGGCGGCGCCGATCAGCATGGCATCCGCGTTGGCGGGATTCATCATCACCTCGCAGGAGTGCAGAAAGGAGCGGTAAAAGAGGGTCTGGCGAATGGGCTTGAGCCGCTCCACACCGTGCAGATAGCGGGCGGCGTGCAGATGCCCGAAACCTTTTTGTTCAATATCTTTTTCCACACTCTCAGGCTCCCGCGATGAAGGGATACCCAGTGCATCCAGCACCCGCGCCGTGGTCACGCCATCCTTCGGCGGGAGGCCGGTATTGGAGTGCATCACCACGGGTACGCCCGCGGCCGATGCCACGATGGCGGCGGGAAGACTGAGATGCAGCGCCTTCTTGCGCCCGTCGTAGGGGCCGTTGCAGTTCAGCAGCCCCTCCACCTTGGGGTCGATCAATGTAGCGTGCGCCTCCATGGCATCGAGAAAACCCATCATTTCATCCACCGTGGAGCGTTTGAAACGCATGGCGGTGAGAAAGGCGCCAATCTGCGCCGGGTGGGCCTCGGCACTGAACAGAAAGGAAAGCGCCTCCCGCGCCTGCTCCCGGGTCATATCCTTGGCCCCGTGCCGCCCCTTCGCAACGGCAATCAGCCGGGTACGGAACGCCTTGCCCTGTTCACTGGAAAAATCCTGCATCGCTCTTACCTTTCAATCAATTTGGATGAACGCCTAGTGTATGGGCCATCATGCGCCTATACCACCTTGGGGTTTATGGGGATTGTAGCCACATCGATAATCAAACCCATGTCGATTTTGTTTTTCGCCACAGAGAACACAGAGGGTTTGTTTGCTGTATCTAGGGCCTGTGCTGTATTGGATTCCGGGAAGCAGTCCCTCGACCGCTTTCATTCGCCGCGGGGTCGCGGCTCCCACCTTAAAGCACTCTGTGTTCTCAGTGATCTATGTGGCTAATAATTACATTTTCCGAAGCAAGTAGATCTGTTCCGAGAGCCGGCTCAGTCCTTTATCCTGGTAACGGACGCTATCTTTCAGCAAATCCAGCTCATGCAGTTGGGACACTTCGAATGCCGAACGGAACAGTGCCTGAACTTCGTCGGGCGCCACGCAGTAGGGTGGTCCGCTCATCTCCTGTTGCGGATAGTCCATGGCCACCAGCAGCACGGGACAAGCGGAGGGAAGGATAGAACTCAGCAGCCGGGCGTAGGATGCACGCTGTTCCGGGTTCAGCGCCACCAGTGAGGCGCGGTCGTACACCCCGGCCACACCCAAGACATCAGTCCGCGTCAGTTGGAATATATCTCCGCATAGAATTTGGTAGGGACCGGCCCGCCACAGCTGAAACGGCCCGGCATCCCGAACCTCTGGTGCCAGTTCCTGCTCTTGGAAGAATCCAGCGACGGCGACCGGGCTGAGTTCCACGCCAAGCACTTGGTACCCCTGCTCCGCCAGCCACACCATGTCCCGGCTCTTGCCGCAGAGCGGCACCAGCACAAGCGCACCAGCGGCTGTCCCGGCCCGGTGCCAGAAACCGGTCAGATGGGGATTGAACTCCTGGTGATGCCAGCCGATATCGTTCTCGTTCCAGCGTTGCAGCCAGAAATCACGCAACTCCGGACGGGTGGCATCCAAGCGGACAACTACTCCTCAAAGGGGTGACGCAGCACGATGGTCTCCGCCCGGTCCGGGCCGGTAGAGATCACATCGATGGGGGTAGCGCACAGCTCTTCCACCTTGTTGAGATAGTCGCGGGCGTTCTGCGGCAGATCATCCACGCTCTTGGCGCCCACGGTGGACTCCTGCCAGCCCGGCATCTCCATATAGATCGGCTCACACTGCTCGAAGCGGTCGGCGCCCACAGGCGGCACATCCACCTCTTTGCCGTCCAGCTTGTAGGCGACGCAGATCTTGATGCTGTCGAGACCGTCCAGCACGTCCAGTTTGGTGATGCAGAGCCCGGTGACGCTGTTTACCGCCAGGGAACGGCGCAGGGACACGGTATCGAGCCAGCCG
>JBNKPL010000119.1:0-6088 GCA_050295355.1 Sedimenticolaceae bacterium | reverse complement strand
AAACTATCAGCGGTCAGCCGCAACATATCGATCTCGGAAAAGATTAAGCTGATACACAACGAGGCCAGACAACACTACCCGCAAGTCGACCGTGTCGCCGTCGCCCTTTACGAGAAGGAGCGGGATCTGCTGAAGACCTTCGCTTCCAGCTGCGACGACCCAAAGGCCATCTCCTTCTACCAGAGCCGCCTCAACGACTCCCCCTCCCTGCTCTCCATCATAAAAAGCGGACAACCCCGTATCATCAACGACATGGACGTGCTCAAGGGTGACTCAAAAGAGCACAGCAAGCGCATTACCGCAATGGGCTATGGCTCCAGCCACACCACACCCATTTTCGACGATGGCCAGTTCACAGGCTTCATCTTCCTCAACTCCTACAAAAAGAATGCCTTCCTGGAGAGCACCTGCGTGGGTCTGGCGCCTTTCGTCCACCTCGTCGGCATGTTGACGTTGAAGGAGTTAGGCCTGACAAAGGTGCTATTCGGTTCGGTGGCCACCGCTCTCGATATTAGCCACCACCGTGACCCGGAGACCGGCGCTCACCTGGAACGGATGTCTCGGTACGCTCGCATTATCGCCACCAACCTTGCCCCGGGGGCCGGGCTGGATGACGAGTTCGTCGAATACCTCTACCGTTTCGCACCGCTACATGATATCGGCAAGATCTCGCTACCGGACACCATCCTGTTAAAACCAGGCAAGCTTGATGAGGACGAATTCAATGAAATGAAGAAGCACACCACGAAAGGGCGAGTGATCATGGAACGCATGCTCAGCAACTTCAACCTGCACGGTATGAAACATGTGGATCTGTTGATGAATATTGTCGAGTTACATCACGAATGCATCGACGGCTCGGGATATCCACGCGGCCTAAAGGGAGACGACGTACCATTAGAGGCGCGCGTCATCTCGGTAGCCGACATTTTTGATGCACTAACCAGCAAACGCCCATATAAAAATGCATGGAGCAATGAAGAGGCCTGTACGGAACTGGAAATAATGGCCGCCCAGGGAAAGCTGGATCACGACTGCGTAGCGGCCCTAACGGGAAATATTGAGCAGATCCTTCAGATCCAGGCGACCTTTGACGATGACCCGTTCGGTTAATCATACACGCCCCTGATCCGATAGCGAGGCGTTCGCTCGGGTGTGATGATGCAGGTAACGACCAGCATCCCGCTCGGCACTCCTATCCGTAGCGGTGGTACACGCCCGAGCCAGTCATTGGCCCTGAGTGCCGATCACTCCCACTCAATAGTGGCAGGCGGTTTACCCGAGATATCGTAGGCCACCCGTGAGATACCGTTCACCTCGTTGATGATGCGGCGCGAGACCAGCTCCAGAAACTCGAACGGCAGGTGGGCGAAACGGGCGGTCATGAAGTCGATGGTCTCTACCGCGCGCAGGGAGACCACATATTCGTAGCGGCGGGCGTCGCCCACCACGCCCACGGACTTCACGGGCAGGAACACCGCGAAGGCCTGGCTCACCTTGTCGTAGAGGTCGTGGTTGCGCAGTTCGGCGATGAAGATGTCGTCGGCGCGGCGCAGGATGTCGGCATACTCCTTCTTCACCTCGCCGAGGATGCGCACCCCGAGGCCCGGCCCCGGGAACGGGTGACGGTAGACCATCTCGAAGGGCAATCCCAGTTCCATGCCGATCTTGCGCACCTCGTCCTTGAACAGTTCGCGCAGGGGCTCCACCAGCTTCAGTTTCATATAGTCCGGCAGGCCGCCCACGTTGTGGTGGGACTTGATCACATGGGCCTTGCCCGACTTGGCCCCGGCGGACTCGATGACATCGGGGTAGATGGTGCCCTGGGCCAGAAACTCCACGTCCTCCAGCTTGGCGGCCTCCTCCTCGAAGATGTCGATGAACAGGTTGCCGATAATCTTGCGCTTCTTCTCGGGATCAGCCTCGCCCTGGAGGGCGTCCAGGAAACGCTGCTCCGCGTCCACCCGGATCACCTTCACGCCCATGTGCTCGGCAAAGGTGGCCATCACCTGATCACCCTCGTGCAGACGCAGCAGGCCATTGTCCACGAAGATGCAGGTGAGGCGGTCGCCGATAGCCTGGTGCAGCAACGCCGCCACCACGGAGGAGTCCACCCCGCCCGAGAGACCGAGCACCACCTGGCCGCCGCCCACCTGCTCCTGCATCTGGCGGATGCTGTCCTCAATGATGCTGGCGGGGTTCCACAACGCCTCGCAGCCGCAGATTTCGAACAGGAAGTGGTTGATGATACGCCCACCCTGTCGGGTGTGGGTCACCTCGGGGTGGAACTGAAGGCCGTAGAAACCGCGCTCTTCGTCCGCCATCCCGGCGATGGGCGCATTGTCGGTCTCGCAGATCACATGAAAGCCGGACGGCGGCTCCACCACCCGGTCGCCGTGGCTCATCCACACATCCAGCAAGCCGTAGCCCTCGGGACTGGTGTGGTCCTCGATATTTTGCAGCAGCTTGGAGTGGTGGCGCGCCCGCACCTGGGCGTAGCCGTATTCGTGCTTGTCGGAAGACTCCACTTTGCCGCCCAGTTGGGCCGCCATGGTCTGCATGCCGTAGCAGATCCCCAATACAGGCACGCCCTGCTCGAACACCTGCTGCGGCGCGCGCGGCGTATGTTCGGCGGTGACCGTTTCCGGGCCGCCAGAGAGAATAATCCCGGCGGGCGGATGCTCGGCCAGCACCTCCTCGCAATGGTCATAGGGCCAGATCTCGCAGTAGACCCCGGCCTCGCGCACGCGGCGTGCGATCAGTTGGGTGTACTGAGAACCGAAATCGACGATCAGTATGCGATGGGCGTGGATGTCTTTTGTCATTGTGGTCGGTCCAAATTGTAAACCGCGAAGGACACGAAGCCCGCAAAGCCAATAACCTTTGCGCCCTTAGCGATCTTTGCGGTTCTAAGAAACTAATCCCGCCGATAGTTAGGCGCTTCCTTGGTGATGGTCACATCGTGCACATGGGACTCGGTCATGCCGGCCCCGGTCACGCGCACGAACTCCGGCTTGGTGCGCATCTCTTCGATGCTGGAGCAGCCGGTATAGCCCATGCTGGAGCGGACACCGCCCAACAGCTGATAGATGATGTTCAGCACCGTGCCCTTGTAGGGTACCCGGCCCTCGATCCCTTCCGGCACCAATTTCTCCGACTCGGAGGTCTCTTCCTGGAAATAACGGTCCTTGGAGCCGTCCTTGCCCGCCATGGCGCCGATGGAGCCCATGCCGCGGTAGGACTTGTAGGAGCGTCCCTGGTAGATCTCCACCTCACCCGGCGACTCGTCGGTGCCGGCGAACAGGCCGCCGATCATAACCGAGTAGGCCCCGGCGGCGATGATCTTGGCGATATCGCCCGAATAACGCAGACCGCCATCGGCGATGAGCGGAATCCCGGTCCCTTCCAGCTCCTTCGCCACATTGGCCACCGCCGTGATCTGGGGCACACCCACGCCGGCCACGATACGGGTGGTGCAGATAGAGCCGGGGCCGATCCCGACCTTCACCGCATCCGCCCCCGCATCCGCCAGGGCCCGGGCGGCGGCGGCGGTAGCGATATTACCTCCGATCACCTGCACATCCGGGTAGTTCTTTTTCACCCAGGCGACGCGGTTCAACACCCCCTGGGAGTGTCCGTGGGCGGTATCCACCACGATCACATCCACCCCGGCGGCCACCAGCGCGGCGACCCGCTCTTCGGTGCCCCCGCCCGTACCCACGGCGGCGCCCACGCGCAGCCGTTCCTGGTCGTCGCGGCAGGCGTTGGGGTTCTCTTTCGCCTTCTGGATATCCTTGACCGTGATCATGCCGGTCAGTTCGAAACTATTATTTACCACCAGCACCTTCTCAATCCGGTGCTTGTGCAGCAGACCGACCACCTCGTCGCGCTGGGCGCCCTCTTTCACCGTCACCAGCCGCTCTTTCGGGGTCATGATGGAAGAGACCGGATCGCTCATGCGGGTCTCGAAACGCAGATCCCGCCCGGTCACGATGCCCACCAAGTCCTTACCGTCCACCACCGGGACGCCCGAGATGTTGTGGGCGTGGGTGAGTTCAAGCACCTCCAGGATGCTGGTGTTGGGTGCGACCGTAATGGGCTGGCGGATAACGCCGCTCTCATACTTTTTTACGCTGAGCACATGCTGCGCCTGCTGCTCGGGAGTCATGTTCTTGTGGATGATGCCGATCCCACCCTCCAGCGCCATGGCGATGGCCAGCCGGGACTCGGTCACCGTATCCATGGCGGCGGAGACCAGCGGGATGCTGAGACGGATATCCCGGGTCAACTGCGTCTTGAGTTCCACCTCATGGGGCAGCACCGTGGAGTGCGCGGGAACTAGGAGAACATCATCGAAAGTCAGGGCTTCCTGGGCAAAACGCATAAGATCAGCTTCCATCAAGTAAAGAATCGGGCAAGATCGGGCATTATAGAATTTGCGGCAATCGGGGTAAACTAGCCGCACGAGGCGAAGAGCAGGGGCCCCATGAAATGGGGATGCGGCCGCCCCGCCGCGCGAGACATTGAGCGGGTTAGCCCCCTCACCCCAACCCTCTCCCTCCAGGGGAGAGGGGGTAAGAGAGAGAATCCGTGCCAGAAACCCAAACAGAGACCCAGCCCCACACCACCCCCCAGCGCGACATCTACAGCGTCTCCCGCCTCAACAGCGAGGTGCGGGCGGTACTGGAGGGGAGCTTCCCCCTGCTCTGGGTGGAGGGGGAGATCTCCAACCTGGCGCGCCCCGCCTCCGGCCACATCTACTTCTCCCTCAAGGACCCCCACGCCCAGGTGCGCTGCGCCATGTTCCGCATGAAACGGCAGTTACTGAGGTTTCAGCCGGAAAACGGCATGCAGGTGCTGATCCGCGCCCGCGTCGGCCTCTACGAGGCGCGGGGGGAGTTCCAGCTCATCGCCGAACACATGGAACCCAGCGGCGAAGGCGCCCTGCAGCGGGCCTTCGAGGAGCTGAAGCAGCGCCTGGACCGCGAGGGGCTGTTCGATGCCGCCCGGAAAAAGCCCTTGCCCCCCGTCCCCCGGCGCATCGGGGTGATCACCTCCCCCAGCGGCGCCGCCATCCGCGATGTACTCAGTGTCCTGAAGCGCCGCTTCCCCGCCATCCCCGTGGTCCTCTACCCCACCCAGGTGCAGGGAACGGAGGCGCCTGGAGAGATCATCGAAATGATCCGGCTGGCGAATCGCCGCAGAGAGTGCGACCTGCTGGTCCTCACCCGCGGCGGCGGCTCCCTGGAGGACCTGATGGCCTTCAACGACGAGGGGGTCGCCCGCGCCATCCACGCGGCGGAAATACCCATCATCTCCGCCGTAGGCCATGAGATCGATTTCACCATCGCCGATTTTGTGGCCGACCGCCGGGCCCCCACCCCTTCGGCGGCGGCGGAACTGGCCGTCCCCGACCGCGAGGAGTTATCAGCCCGGGTGGATAACCTGCTGCGCCGCCTGCGGAACAGAGCGGTTCAACAACAGCGGCTGCGCAGCTCAGGCCTGCTGGCCCTGCGGCAACGTCATGGACGCCTCCACCCCGGCCTGCAACTGGAGCAGCGGCAGCAGCGGTTGGACGAACTGGCGCAGCGCCTGGTGCGGGAACCGAAAAGCCACTTGCGGCATGGGGCGCTGCAGCTGCAGCACCTCCAGTCCCGTCTGGCGGTTCATGCGCCGATCCAGCGGCTCCGCCAGATACAGCAACGCACGACAGAACTACGCCATCGGCTGGTGCAGAGCTGCAACCACCGACTGCATCAGCAGCAGCAGAGGATGGCGGCCGCAGTGCGCACGCTCCAGGCCCTCAGTCCGCTGGCCACCCTGGAGCGGGGTTACTCCATCACCCTCAGGCAAGCGGATGGCGCGGTGATCCATAGCGCCAGCGAGGTTAAGAAAGGAGATAGGCTCGAAACGCGGCTCCACAAAGGCCGCATCATCAGCCGGGTGGAATCATCCGGCGACTGAGGCCCATTCAATTTTGCCGCCCAGCGAACGCTATACATACTGGCATTAGGGCCTGTTAACACTAATCCGATAGGCCCTGTTGCGTCTGAAAAAGCGCCAATCAAGGCGCGAGGAGAGAAGTTTG
>JBNKPL010000118.1:0-6125 GCA_050295355.1 Sedimenticolaceae bacterium | reverse complement strand
ATCCCAGTCGATGTGCGTCTTATATATGCTACCAACCGCGACCTGAAGGCTCTGGTTTCCAGGGGGGATTTCCGCGAGGATCTCTACTTCAGGATCAATGTTGCCCATATCAATATTCCGCCGCTACGTGAACGCAAAGAGGATATCGGCTGGCTTGCGCACAAGATCGTGGATCAATTCTCTCGTAAACGAGGTGAGAGAAGATTGCTGCTGCCTGTTACCGAGCACTATCTCGAACAGCAAAATTGGCCTGGTAATCTGCGCGAATTGGCCAATGCCGTGGAACGTGCCTGTATTCTTGCTCCCCAGGAGGTATTAGGTCCCCACGACTTCATGGCTGGCGAAGCAGGCGATAGTAATATAGTGGAACCATTACCGCTAAAGGATGCAATGGAGCACTATGAGCGGAACCTGTTGTATGAAGCCTTGGAGCTACATGAGTGGCGCATTGTGGAGACGGCGCAAAGCCTGGGCATCAGCAGAAAAAGTTTGTGGGAGAAGATGCGGCGTCATGGTATTGAATCGCCCGCATGACGAAGAGGAGTTGGATCGCCGAGGCATAAAAAAAGCACTGTGAAACAGTGCTTTTGATTATCTCTATACTGTCTAGAGACGGTCTTTGAAAATGGTGCCGAGGAGAGGACTTGAACCTCCACGGGGTTGCCCCCACTAGCACCTGAAGCTAGCGTGTCTACCAATTTCACCACCTCGGCAAGCCCTGGGAATGCCTAGCATCCCCAGAGGCGGGCAACTTTACCGGGACAGTTGGGGGCTGTCAACGGTACAATTCGCCATTCTACGGACATTTAACCTCAGGAATTACTATCAGTGGCAAAACGCCCCCAAAATAAGAGCGCCCGGCAGTTGGACCCCCATCGGGCGCGCGAATCCAGGAAATACGAAAATCCCATCCCCAGCCGTGAGTTCATCATGGACCAGTTGGCCGAGTTCGGCGCTCCTATGGGGGTGGAGGAGTTGGCGAAGCAGCTGGATCTAGCCGCCGAGGAGGAGCTGATCGCGCTGCAGCGCCGGCTTAACGCCATGGAGCGGGACGGGCAGCTGGTGCGCAACCGCCGGGGCGGCTTCTGCCTGGTGAACAAGAAGGACCTGATCGCCGGCCGGGTGATCGGTCATCCGGACGGTTTCGGTTTTCTGAAACCGGACGAGGGGGGCGACGATCTGTTTCTTACCCCGCGCCAGATGCGCGCCGTGCTGCACGACGACCGGGCGGTGGTCCGGGTGGTGGGGGTCGATCACCGTGGACGCCGCGAGGGCGCGGTGGTGGAAGTGCTGGAGCGTGGTAACCGCCAGGTGGTGGGGCGCATCTACCGGGAGGCCGGCCTCGGTTTCGTGCTGCCGGACAACAAGCGCATTCACCAGGAGATCGTGATCCCCGAAGGGGCGTGCAACGGCGCCAAAGATGGCCAGATGGTGGTGGCCGAGATCACCGAGCAGCCCACCAAGCGCACCCAGCCCGTAGGCAAAATCGTGGAGGTGCTGGGCGACCACATGGCCCCCGGCATGGAGATTGAACTGGCGATCCGCACCCACGAACTCCCGGTGGAGTGGCCGAATGAGGTCAAAATGGCCGTTAAGGGACTCGGCAAGGAGGTGGACGAGGCGGCCAAAAAGGGCCGGGTGGATCTGCGGGATCTGCCCCTGGTCACCATCGATGGCGCGGACGCGCGCGATTTCGACGATGCGGTCTTTTGTGAACGGAAGGCCAAGGGGTGGCGGCTACTGGTGGCCATCGCCGATGTCTCCTCTTATGTGGAGCCGGGCAGCGCCCTGGACGAAGAGGCGCGGCAGCGCGGCAACTCGGTCTATTTTCCTGACCGGGTGATCCCCATGCTCCCCGAGGTGCTCTCCAACGGCCTCTGCTCCCTCAATCCCAAGGTGGACCGGCTCTGCATGGTGTGCGAGCTCCATATCGGAGAGGACGGCGATATTCAGCGTTCGCGTTTCTTCGAGGGGGTGATGCGCTCCCACGCCCGCCTGATCTACGATGATGTGGCTGCCATGGTGGTGGAGGGCGATCCCAAACTGTGTGAGAAGCACGCGGAGCTGTTGCCCCACCTGCATGAACTCTATGCACTGTATCAGGTGTTACACGCCGCCCGCGTCAAGCGGGGCGCCATCGACTTTGACACCACCGAGACCCGCATCCTGTTCAATGATGAGAAGAAGGTGGAGCGCATAGTGCCAGTGCATCGCAACGACGCCCACCGGCTGATTGAAGAGTGCATGCTGGCGGCGAACGTGGCCGCCGCCAAATTTCTGCTGCGCAAGAAGCTGCCCGCCCTGTACCGCATCCATGAGCCGCCCCAGCAGGAGAAACTGAGCGACCTGCGGGAGTTCCTTGGCGAACTGGGTTTGCGTCTTACCGGCGGCGACAAGCCTCAGGCCCTGGACTACGGAAAGCTGCTGGCATCGGTGAAGGGCCGCCCGGACGCCCACCTGATCCAGACGGTGTTGCTGCGCTCCATGACCCAGGCGATCTACAGTTCCGGCAATGTGGGCCATTTCGGATTGGCCTTTCCCGCCTATACCCATTTCACCTCGCCCATCCGCCGCTATCCCGACCTGATCGTGCATCGCGCCCTCAAGCATCTCGTGAACGGCGGCACCGAGGAGGATTTCGAATACTCCCAGTCGCGGCTCGCCGGGCTGGGGGAACACTGCTCCAGCACCGAGCGCCGGGCCGACGAGGCGACCCGCGACGCCGTGGACTGGCTGAAATGCGAGTACATGATGGACAAGGTGGGCGAGTTTTTCGACGGTATCGTCACCAGCGTCAACTCCTTCGGCCTGTTCGTGGAGTTGGATGAAATCTATGTGGACGGCCTGGTTCACATCACCGCCCTGGACCGCGACTACTACCACTTCGACCCCATCGCCCACCGACTCACTGGCGAGCGTAGCGGCCGCACCTTCCGCCTGGGCGATCCTCTGCGGGTGCAGGTGGCGGCGGTCAACCTGGACGAGCGCAAGATCGATTTCGTGCTGGCGGACGGGGAGGGCGAACAACGCTCCCGCAAGCCCCGCCGGGGTCAGGGCGGCAAAAAACGGCGCCGCTGACCGGGCATGGCTGAGACCAGAATCATCGCCGGGCTGCACGCCGTGCGCACCGCCCTGAAACACGGCCGCGAGTCGGTGGAGGAGGTGTGGCTTGAGGCGCGCCGTAAGGATAGGCGCATCAATGAGATAGAGGAACTGGCCCATCAGGCCGGGGTGCCGCTGCGCAGGGTGTCGCGCGAGGAGCTGGACGCCCTGCAGAGCGAGGCCAACCACCAGGGGGTGGCGGCCCGCACCCGCGCGCCCTCCGCCATGGATGAGGCCGCGCTGAAACAGATGTTGGATGGGCTGGATGTACCCCCGTTTCTGCTCATCCTTGATGGCGTACAGGACCCGCACAATCTGGGGGCCTGTCTGCGCAGCGCCGATGCGGCCGGGGTGCATGCGGTGATCGCCCCCAAAGACCGTTCCGCCGGACTGACCCCCACCGCCTGCAAGGTGGCCTGCGGCGCGGCGGAGACCGTCCCTTTCGTACAGGTCACCAACCTGGCCCGCACCCTGCGCTGGCTGCAGGAGGAAGCGGGGGTATGGCTGGTGGGCACGGCGGGGGAGGCCGAGACCCTGCTCTACAATGCCGACCTCAAAGGCCCGCTGGGCCTGGTGATGGGCGCGGAAGAGAAGGGCATGCGCCGCCTCACCCGCGAGGCCTGCGACCGGCTGGTGCGCCTGCCCATGGCGGGCAGCGTGGAGAGCCTCAACGTCTCGGTGGCCACCGGGATATGCCTGTTCGAGGCGGTGCGGCAGCGAGCGATAGGGTGATCATCACGTATCAATAATTGTTACCACAGGGGTCAAAGAGGAGCACAGGGAGGGTGAACGGTTGGAAAAACCTCTGTGTACTCTGTGTTCTCTGTGGCAAAAAAGAACAACCTCCGAGCCAAAAAATTCCCACGTTTTCCGTTGCATACGCCCACAATCCCAAGTATGATGCACGGCTTTTCCGGCACTGTCCCGTCAGGTTCAGCGCCGACTCCTTGCTTCACCGTCCCAATGGCGGGAGGCTATTAACCCGAAAGGAGCCACAATGAGGCATTATGAAGTAGTGTTCATGGTCCATCCGGACCAGAGTGAGCAGGTTCCCGGCATGATCGACCGTTACCGTTCGATCATCGAATCCGATGGGGGCAAGATCCATCGCCTGGAAGACTGGGGCCGCCGTCAGCTCGCATATCCCATCCAGAAACTGTCCAAAGCACACTATGTGCTGATGAACATCGAGTGCAACGGTGAGGCGCTGGCCGAACTGGAGAAGATGTTCCGTTTCAACGACGCCGTGCTGCGTGACATGGTCATCAGCCGCAAGGGTCCCATCACCGAGCCTTCGCCCCTGGCCAAGTCCCAGGAAGAGCGCGACGAGCGTCCGCCCCGCAGAGAGAGAAGCGCGGATGTGGACGAGGACGAAGACGAGAGCGACGCTGAAGAGTAGCTGAGCGGTTTCCAGGGCCACCGGGTGTGGCTGGATCATACAGAATTCGAGGAATTACAAAATGTCATCATATTTTCGTCGTAGAAGATATTGCCGGTTTACCGCCGAAAAGATCAGCGAGGTGGATTACAAGGATCTGAACCTGCTGAAGGCCTATGTAAGCGAGAGCGGCAAGATCGTTCCCAGCCGTATTACGGGTACCAAGGCCAAGTACCAGCGTCAGCTGGCCACCGCCATCAAGCGGGCCCGCTACCTGGCGCTGCTGCCGTACACCGACAAGCACTGATAACTGACTGGGAGCGAGAAAGATGGATGTTATCCTGTTAAAACAGATTGAGAATCTCGGCGGCCTTGGCGACAAGGTGACCGTGAAGTCCGGCTATGGCCGCAACTATCTGATTCCCACCGGCCGTGCCGTTCCCGCCACGGCGGAGAATGAGGCCGCCTTTGAGGCGCGCCGCGCCGAACTGGAGAAGGAAGCCGCGGAAATCAAGTCCGCTGCTGAGGCGCGCAAGGCCACGCTCGACGGTTTGAGCATCACCATCGCCCGCAAGGCGGGGGATGAGGGCCGTCTGTTCGGCTCCGTGGGCACCTCCGATATCGCTGAGGCGGTCACCGCCGCTGGTGTGGCGCTGGAGAAGAAGGAAGTCCGCCTGCCGGAAGGTCCGTTCCACGTTACCGGCGAGTTCGAGGTGCAGATTCATCTGCACAACGATGTGGACGCCACACTGAATCTGGCGATCGTGCCTGAATAAGGCTGAACGGTCACGGCAGATCGAAAAAACCGGGTTCCGGGTCTCCTGGAACCCGGTTTTTCTTTGCCGCCGTCTTTTCCCTGAGCTTCGATTTCCGTATGCTGTAGGGTCCATAATTCACACGCCCGAACCTCACACGGAGTCCCATGCAAGAACCGGCCTTTCCACCTGATTTTGCCGCCATGGAAGCGGAAACCGACAGGCTGCGGGTGCCGCCCCATTCGGCCCAGGCGGAGCAGTCGGTGCTGGGCGGACTGATGCTGGACAACCAGACCTGGGACCAGATCGCCGACCGGGTGGGCGAGACCGATTTTTACCGCCGCGAGCATCAGCTGATCTTCCGCGCCATCCAGAACCTGGCGGAAGGGAGCAAGCCCTTCGACGTGGTGACGCTCTCCGAGGAACTGGACCGGGCGGGCGGCCTGAAGGACGCGGGCGGACTGGCCTACCTGGGCCGATTGGCGAAAGACACCCCGAGCGCCGCCAATATCCGCGCCTATGCGGATATCGTGCGCGAGCACTCGGTGATGCGCCAGTTGATCCGGGTGGGCACCGAGATCGCGGACCAGGGCTTCCGCCCGGAAGGGCGCAACAGCGTCGAACTGCTGGACGAGGCGGAGCGCAAGGTGTTCGAGATCGCCGAGCAGCGCACCCGCGGGACTGGCGGCTTCGACTCCATCAAACACCTCCTGACCAAGGCGGTGGACCGGATCGAAACTCTGTTCCAGCAGGATGAACCCATCACCGGCCTGCCCACCGGCTTCACCGATTTCGACCAGATGACCTCCGGCCTGCAACCGGCCGACCTTATCATCGTGGCCGGCCGTCCCTCCATGGGTAAGTGTCTTGCGTATGACACCGAACTAGTG
>JBNKPL010000117.1:0-6178 GCA_050295355.1 Sedimenticolaceae bacterium | reverse complement strand
CCGGGGCCTTCTTCTTGGCCGGGGCCTTCTTCTTGGCCGGGGCCTTCTTCTTGGCCGGGGCCTTCTTCTTGGCCGGGGCCTTCTTCTTGGCCGGGACCTTCTTCTTGGCCGGGGCCTTCTTCTTGGCCGGGGCCTTTTCCTCGGCGGCAGGCTGCGACTCCGGGACCGCCACCGCTTCCGTTTCTTCAACCACCGGCTCAGGAGACTCCGCCGCCAGGAACGGCTCGGGGATAACCACCGGCTCCAGCAGGGCCGGCGGCGCCTCCTGAACGGCCTTGTATAGGCGTTTGAACACCGCCGCGGGAGTATCCGATCCGTTGACCCGCTGCAACTTGCCGCCTAGCTGGTAGTACTGGATTAGAGAGACAATATGCTGCTCATAGACCCGCAGCCGGTTGAGCAGGGTCACCTCGTTGTTGTCCGCCCTGCGGTGCAGCCGCCCGCCGCACTCGTCGCAGACGCCATCCACCAGGGGGGGATTGCTGTAAACGTTGTAGTGCCGCTCGCAGGAGACGCAGATCCGCTGCCCCTCCAGCCGTTCCATGACCTCATCCTCTTCCACCTCGATGAGCAACACCAGATCCAGCGGCAGACGCTGCTCATCCAGCAGCATATCCAGTTCGTCCGCCTGGACCATGGTTCGGGGGAAGGCGACCAGCAGAAAACCATCGCTCACATCGGGTTGCGCCAACCGGTCACGGAGGGCGGAAAACAGGATCTCGTCCGGGACATGCAGTCCGACATCCAGGAAGGCCTTGGCTTGAATGCCCGCCTCGGTCCCGGCTGAAACCGCCTCTTTCACCACGCTCACGGGGGTCAGGCACGGCAGGCCGAGCCGTGAGGCCAGTTTTTCACATTGGGTGCTTTTGCCTGCGCCCGGCGGACCGAGAAGTGCAATTCTCATGACAGCCAACCTATCGTCCATCTATTAAAATTGAAGCGGCTACACAACGCGCCGGAGCGGCGTACAGGCAATAGGAACAACCTTTCACCAGATTGTTTTAATTACAAAAACACTCAGACCCCAACAACGCCGCCCCGCTAAAGCTTTGTCCGTTCAGGACCACCTTTGCTGATAGAGTTATCCCATAACCCTCATAAAGTCAACGTGATTGTGTAATGAGGCCGTTAATAAGGTATTCTTCTGCGTCTACAATTCCTGTGAAAACCGGGCCTGAGCCCGGCGGAGCAAGGGAAGCTGGAGCACGGTAATTTTCCTGTCGCCAAAACGGGCAATAATAAAGTACCTTTGCCCGTTATTTCGCCTCTATCAGCGGTTCGGCGCTGGCAGACCATACATCTGGAGCCAGGGAGAGGGGAATCAACCAGGGTCCGAATCAGATCATCGGCTATGGGGAGCATCAAATGAGCCTGAAAAACGCCTTTTACGCCCAGTCCGGCGGTGTCACCGCCGTCATCAACACCTCCGCCTGCGGCGTCATTGAGACCGCCCGCCAGCACCCGGACCGGATCGGCACCGTATACGCCGGCCGCAACGGCATCATCGGCGCCCTGACCGAGGAGTTGATCGACACTGGCAAGGAGTCCGACGAGGCCATCGCGGCCCTGCGCCACACCCCTTCCGGCGCCTTCGGCTCCTGCCGCTACAAGCTCAAGAGCCTGGAGGAGAACCTGCGCGAATATGAACGCCTGATCGAGGTGTTCAAGGCCCACGACATCGGATACTTCTTTTATAACGGCGGCGGCGACTCCGCCGATACCTGCCACAAGGTCTCCCAGCTGTCGGAGAAGATGGGCTACCCCATCCAGGCCATCCACATCCCCAAGACGGTGGACAACGACCTGCCCATTACCGACAACTGCCCCGGCTTTGGCTCGGTGGCCAAATACATCGCCGTCTCCACCCGCGAGGCGAGCTTCGACGTCCGCTCCATGGCCAAGACATCCACCAAGGTTTTCGTCCTGGAGGTGATGGGCCGCCACGCCGGCTGGATCGCCGCGGCCGGGGGGCTGGCCTCGGACGAAAAGACCCCCCTCCCGATCCTGATCCTGTTCCCGGAGATCGCGTTCGATCAGGACGTCTTCCTCACCAAATGCAAAGAGAAGGTGGAGCGCTTCGGCTATGTGATCGTGGTGGTATCGGAAGGGGCGCACTGGCCCGACGGCCGCTTCCTGGCCGAACAGGGCACCCGCGACGCCTTCGGCCACGCCCAGTTGGGCGGCGCGGCGCCGGTGGTGGCCAACATGATCAAGGAGCACCTGGGCTACAAGTTTCACTGGGCGGTGGCCGACTATCTGCAACGCGCGGCGCGCCACCTGGCATCCAGGACCGATGTGGAGCAGGCCTACGCGGTGGGCAAAGCGGCGGTGGAGTTCGCCCTGGCGGGCGACAACGCCATCATGCCGGCCATCATCCGCACCTCCAGCGCCCCCTATGCCTGGGAGATCCAGAAGGCGCCGCTCTCCAACGTGGCCAATGTGGAGAAGATGATGCCCCGGGACTACATCAGCGAGGACGGTTTCGGCATCACCGAGACCTGCCGCCAATACCTGCTGCCGCTGATCCAGGGAGAGGATTACCCGCCGTATGAAAACGGCCTGCCCCGCTTCGTCACCCTGAAAAACGAGTTGACGGAGAAGAAGATCCCCTCCGACTTTGAAATAAAGTAATCCGGGTATAGAAAACTTTCAGGGGGCAGGGCCGCCCCCTTTGCTTATCATTTCGAGTGCCCGAATCGGCATCTTTCCGGGGTGCAGCCGCCGTTTTACCAGAAGCGGCAGGCCAGCCAGCCGGAATACTTACGGGGAGCACACCGAGTCGGCGCCAATGGACAACCCCGGCGGGATCTGTACTATGTAGGCACCCCGCCTAATCAATTGGGCTTTGAGTAGAATAAAGAGGAGAACCTCAGATGACCACCGGACTGATATTCGCCCTGGTCTGCGCCGTCGCGGCGCTGGCTTACGGCTTTGTTTCCGTTAGCTGGATTCTTAAGCAACCGGAAGGCAATGAACGCATGAAGGAGATTGCCGGAGCCGTGCAGGAGGGCGCCAGCGCCTACCTGAACCGCCAGTACACCACCATCGGCATTGTGGGCGTGGTGTTGTTTATCGTCCTCTGGCCGAGCCTGGGCGCTACCACCGCCATCGGCTTCGCCATCGGCGCCATCATGTCCGGCGCCGCGGGTTACATCGGCATGAACATCTCGGTACGCTCCAACCTGCGCACCGCTGAAGCCGCCCATAACGGCCTCAACGCCGCCCTGCAAGTCGCCTTCCGCGGCGGCGCCATCACCGGCCTGCTGGTGGTGGGTCTGGGTCTGCTCGGCGTTGCCGGCTACTACGGAGCACTGGTGATGATGGGCGTGGAAGACGCCCTGCACCCGCTGGTGGGTCTCGCCTTCGGTGCATCCCTGATCTCCATCTTCGCCCGTCTCGGCGGCGGCATCTTCACCAAGGGCGCCGACGTAGGCGCCGACATCGTGGGTAAGGTGGAAGCCGGCATCCCGGAAGACGACCCCCGCAACCCGGCGGTGATCGCCGACAACGTGGGCGACAACGTGGGTGACTGCGCCGGCATGGCCGCCGACCTGTTCGAGACCTACGCCGTAACCGTAGTGGCCACCATGCTGCTGGGCGGCCTGCTGGTGACAGGCGCCGAAGCGGCAGCCATCATGTACCCGCTGGTGCTGGGCGGCGTCTCCATCATCGCCTCCGTGATCGGCACCTACTTCGTCAAGGCGAAGGAAGGGGACACCAAGATCATGGTCGCCCTCTACAAGGGCCTGATCGTGGCCGGCGTCATCGCCGCCATCGCCTTCTACCCGGTTACCACCATGATCATGGGTGATAACGGTCACTTCAGCGTCATGGCCCTCTACGGCTCCGCCCTGATCGGTCTGGTGCTGACCGCCGCCATGGTAGTGATCACCGAGTACTACACCGCCACCGAGTTCTCGCCCGTGCGCCACATCGCCGAGGCCTCCACCACCGGTGACGGCACCAACGTCATCGCCGGTCTGGGCGTCTCCATGAAGTCCACCGCCGCCCCCGTGCTGGCAGTGTGCGCCTCCATCTGGGGCGCCTACGAACTGGCCGGCCTCTACGGCATCGCCGTGGCCGCCACCTCCATGCTCTCCATGACCGGCATCATCGTGGCCCTGGACGCCTACGGCCCCATCACCGACAACGCCGGCGGCATCGCCGAGATGGCGGAGCTGGACGAAAGCATCCGCAACATCACCGATCCTCTGGATGCGGTGGGCAACACCACCAAGGCGGTAACCAAGGGCTACGCCATCGGCTCCGCCGGCCTCGCCGCCCTGGTACTGTTCGCCGACTACACCCACAGTCTGGAGAAAGCCACTGGTGGAGCTACCGCCTTTGACCTCTCCAACCACATGGTGCTGATCGGCCTGTTCATCGGCGGTCTGGTGCCCTACCTGTTCGGCGCCATGGCCATGGAAGCGGTGGGCCGCGCCGCCGGCGGCATCGTGAACGAGGTACGCCGCCAGTTCAAAGAGAAGCCGGGCATCATGGACCACAGCGAAAAGCCGGACTACGGCCGGGCCGTGGACATGCTGACCAAGGCGGCCATCAAGGAGATGATCATCCCCTCCCTGCTGCCGCTGGCCGTTCCTCTGCTGGTCGGCCTGCTGCTGGGTAAAGAGGCCCTGGGCGGCCTGCTCATCGGCACCATCGTCACCGGCCTGTTCGTGGCTATCTCCATGACCACCGGCGGCGGCGCATGGGACAACGCCAAGAAGTACATCGAAGACGGCAACTTCGGCGGCAAAGGCTCCGACGCCCACAAGGCGGCGGTGACCGGCGACACCGTGGGCGACCCGTACAAGGATACGGCCGGCCCCGCGGTGAACCCGCTGATCAAGATCATCAACATCGTTGCCCTCTTGATCGTGCCCCTGCTCTGATCCTGATCGCGGCCTCAGGGCCGCAGTCAGTAAAACCCAGAAGGCCGGTGGTTTTCCACCGGCCTTCGCGTTTGTTAACGAAAATAACTATAATGCGCGCCCCAAACCCGCAATCGCGCAGCTCACAGTAAGCAAGAGGTAGCCATCATGAACCTGGATCGCGTCGCATCCGGCGACAATATCCCCAATGAGATCAATGTCATCATTGAGATCCCCGCTCAGGCAGAGCCGGTCAAGTACGAACTGGACAAGGAGACCGGGGCCATGTTCGTGGACCGCTTCATGACCACCTCCATGCGTTACCCCTGTAATTACGGCTATGTGCCCCATACCCTGTCCAGGGACGGCGACCCGGTGGATGTGCTGGTGCTGACCAGCCACCCGCTGATCTCCGGCTCCGTGATCCAGTGCCGGCCGGTGGGCGTACTGAAGATGACCGACGAATCGGGCGACGACGCCAAGGTGCTGGCCGTCCCGGTGGACAAGCTCTCCCGCCTCTATCGCAGTGTGCGGGATTTCCGCGATCTGCCGGAAATCACCCTGGAACAGATCGCCCACTTCTTCGAGCACTACAAGGATCTGGACGAAGGCAAATGGGTCCGGGTGGACGGCTGGGGCGGCGTAGACGAGGCCAAGCAGGAGATTATGGAGAGCGTGCAGATGTTCAAAGACGCCCCGGAAAAACCCGCATTTTAGGGGCCAATTCCCACTAGGCGAACCCCCTGCGGTAACGGATAATCAGACCCGATGAAGATTTGCATACTTTCAGACAGCCACGACCATATTCCCCTGTTGGAATTCGCGGTGGCCGAGGCCAAAGAGCGTGGCGCGGAAGCCATTCTTCACTGCGGGGACGTGGTGGCGCCCAACACCCTGGCGCGAATAAACAAGTACGGCCTGCCAGTGCATGCCATTCACGGCAACAATACGGGCGACCTCTACACCCTGGGCCAGTTGGCGACCCGCACCGACAACCAGATCCACTATCACGGTATGGACGCCAGCATCGAACTGGCGGGCAAGCGAATCTTTCTGGTCCACTACCCGCACTACGCCAAGGCCATGGCCACCACAGGCGACTGGGATCTGGTCTGCTGCGGCCACAGCCACCGCGTCCACTTTGAGAACCTGCCCAACGTCAAGGGCGGAACCACTCCGCTGATCAATCCCGGGACCGTGGGCGGCGTGGGGACCTCACCCGCCACCTACGTCATGGCCGACCTGGCGACCATGGAGTTCTCCGTGCATGAGATCTCCAAAAGCATTGAGCTGGAAGCGACCGATCC
>JBNKPL010000116.1:0-6251 GCA_050295355.1 Sedimenticolaceae bacterium | reverse complement strand
TGTACCGCAAACCAGATCAACCTTAACCGTTTTTCCCAGTAGTTCATCGTAATATTTCGGCGCCAGGCCAAATCCAGGCCGAATGCGCCGAATGTTCTGTTCCGTAAGCGCATCACCCGCCCTGATATCCTGCACCACATATATTGAGCGGCGGAACTTTGCATTCGCCTCTTCCGCGGGCCGGCGATCATATCCAACACTACCCAAAGCACTCCAGGCATCTCTGGATTCGGAACACAATCTCTTTAGTTCATCCGGTTCCAGTGAAAAGGCGCTGTCCGGCCCGCCGTCCGAGCGGCTCATGATCACATGCTTTTCAATCACGGAGGCACCGAGCGCAACCCCGGCCACCGACGCCGTGGTCCCCAACGTGTGGTCCGACAGTCCGGTCACCACCCCAAACCGCTCGGCCAAATCCCTCAGCGTGCGGAGATTGGACTGCTCAATGGGTGTCGGATAGCCGCTGATGCAATGCAACAGAACAATCTCGCCACAACCAGCTTCCCGGGCCGTGGCCAGGGCCTCAGCAATCTCTTCCAGATTCGCCATGCCCGTGGAGATAATCATGGGCTTCCCGGTCTGCGCCACATAGCGAATCAGCGGCAGATCCACCAACTCAAAGGAGGCGATCTTGTAGGCGGGCGCATTCAACTCCTCCAGAAGATCCACGGCGCTCTCATCGAAAGGAGAGCTGAAGCAGGTGATTCCCACTTCCCGCGCCCGCTGAAACAGCGCCTTATGCCAGGCATAAGGCGTATGGGCCTCCTGATACAGCCGATACAGGTTGTATCCATCCCACAGCCCTCCGTGGATCTGGAAATCCTCGGCCTCACTGTCGATGGTCATGGTGTCGGCGGTGTAGGTCTGCAGCTTAATGGCATCGGCCCCCATCGCCTTGGCCATGTCGATGGTCTCCAGCGCCCGCGACAGATCGCCGTTATGGTTGGCCGATAGTTCGGCGATGATGTAGGGGGGATGTTCCGGCCCGATCTCCCGCCCGGCAATTTGAATCGATTTCATTTCCAGCACCCAACTATCATCCGCTGCTCAACCTGCGTTCGGCCGCACATATCGGCCGCTCTCCCCGGTTTGATTGAAACCCGCGCTGGTGAAAAGCCGCTGCGAGGCTACATTCTCCGGGAGTATATCGGCATACAGCACACACTCACTAAAAAGCCCGTTAATATAATTCAATGCAACCCCGCCGACTCCGCGGCGATAGTACCCGGGGGCGGTATAGATGGACAACAGGTAACCCGCCGGCTCACCATCGGCATCCGCCTGATAATCGAGGCGAACCACCCCGGCGGGAGCCCCATTGCTTTCGATCATATAGAAATAACAGCCGGGATCGGCCAGCTTCTTTGTCAGCCACTGTAGATGGCTGGAATATTCCGGCACCGCTGAATCATGGGAGTGACGGCGGGTTTCCGGGTCGGATTGCCACTCATATATCAGATCGGCATCCTTCTCTTCGATCCGGCGCAGGGTAACCGCGGCGCCATCTTTCGCCAGACTCGGAGTGAGCCGGATTGCGCACAAGGGCGCACCCAGCCCATCCGTAACCCCAGCTGCGCGAGCAGCTAAACCCGCCAGCCTGGCGGGGTCTCCCTGCAACCCACGGCAGGCCGCGGCAACCCCCTCTTGCAGATTTTCCAGGGACAGGGCGATGGCCGCCCCGGCGCGGTCCAGGCCGGCCACGACCTCGCGCTGATTCTCCGCGGTCTCCACCAGCAAAGAGGGCAAACCAAGACAGCAGCGCTCCCAGGAGGTGGAGCCGCCGGCCCCGACCGCTAGATCGGCCTCCATCATCAACTCCGACATATTCCGTACATTGGAAAGAACGCGTACTGGCAGCCCGCACTCGTCCGCCAGGGCTTTCACCTCTTCGAGATGAGGGGCGCTGCCGCCCAGCACCACATCCACCTGCGGCTTCTCCGACCACTCCACCCCGGCCAAGCCCCGAAGGACGGCGGAAGTCGCATTGACGGAATCCACACCCCCCATGGCAACCAGGATACGCCGAATCCCGGCGCGCCTGCGTCTTGCCTCCAGCGCCGCCCGGCGCTGCCTGGCAAACTCCGGCCGTAATAGCGCATACTCCGCCCCCAGCAGGAGGCTGGCAGAAGCAGGCACCAGCTCCCTGTACTCCTCGTCATGCCGCCCATGAGTCTGATCCAGCAGAATGTCGCAGTCGTAGCGGCGGTCCGCCAGGTCATCGATGACCATGATACTGGAAGCGCAGGACCGGACCTCACGATGCCAGCGGTAATCAATGGCGTAGTGATCAACAATCAGCCAATCGGGCTGTTCGCCGCCTAAAGCACGAACGGTCTCCTCTGCATCCCGCCGCCAGGAGACCCCCAACCACTCGGCGTGCGCCGGATCGTCCTCCTGCCGCCTGTAGCTTTCATCCGGCCTGTCGAACAGGAAACAGTCGAAGCCCTGTTCCTGAATCAGCCCGGCCAGATGTCCCGAAAAATCCCGGCAGGCAAAACGGACCGTCGCCCCCCTGTCCCGTAGCGCACCCGCCAACGCAAGGCAGCGCATCACATGACCGCTGCCGATCTGCAGGGAGGCATCGGCGCGAAAGACGATATTCACGTCAACTGGTGGCCCGCACGGCAAATACCGGACGCACAAGGGGAATGCCGAGCCGATCATCCAGACCGGGACTCTGCAACTCTTCGGCGATCATCTCGAAGGCGGATCGGTAAGCGTCCAGAACGAGCGCCACATCATCATCGTTGTGGGCATAGCAGATGTTGTTGCTTCCCAGCAGCAGCACGCCCTGTTCAAGCATACGTTTCAGAAACAGGGTCTTGACGCCATGGCTGGAGCCATTGGCGTGATCCTTGAACTGCAACAGCGTCCAGGGCGCCTTGCCGGCCAGGGATACCACATCTTGCAGTCCGGCCTCGCCCAGCAACCCCTTGATACCGTTGGCAATCCGCTCCCCGGTCTTCCATAGGCGCTCCACAACCGGCTCCCGCCTCATCTTGTCCACGGTGGCGATGGACGCCGCCAGGGACAGAGTCTCGCCACCGAAGGTGCTGGAGAAGAAGATCTCCTCCATCTCATGCATGATCTCGGCCCGGCCTACCACCGCCGAGATGGGCATGCCGTTGCCCATGGCCTTGCCGAAGGAAGAGAGATCCGGGGTGACGCCGAACAGCTCCTGCGCCCCGCCATTGGCATAGCGGAAACCCGTGATCACCTCATCGAAGATCAACAGAGCACCATCGGCGTGTAGCAGTTCTTTCAGTTCTTGCAGGTAGCCGGGATAGGGCTCCGCCACGTTCATGGGTTCCATGATCAGCGCCGCCACGTTACCCGGATAGGCGCGCAACATCTCCCGCACCGCATCCAGATCGTTGAACGGCACCTTGTGGGTCAGCTCGCCGACCACGGCCGGGATCCCCTTGGAACGGGTGGTGGAGCCGATATACCAGTCCTGCCAGCCGTGATAGCCGCAGACCAGCACATGGTCCCGGCCCGTATAGGCGCGCGCCAGCCGGATGGTGGCGGAGGTGGCGTCGGTGCCGTTCTTGCCGAAGCGCACCATCTCGGCACAGGGGATCATCTCCACCAGCCGCTCCGCCAGCTCAATCTCCAGTTCCGTCGCCAGACTGAAGCTGATGCCGTTCTCCAGTTGCGCCTTGATGGCGGCGTCCACATCGGGATCGCAATAGCCGAGGAGCACAGGCAGCAGGCCGCAGACTAGATCCACATACTCGTTATCATCCACGTCCCAGACCCGGCCGCCTTTGCCTTTTTTCAGGTAGAGCGGGGCATGGCCCTGGGGATACTGGATCTTGCTCTTGCTGAAGGTCTGGGAGCCGAGGGGGATCACCCGCTCCGCCCGCTGCAGCATACGATTACTGTTGCTATATCTCTCTGTTCCCATTATCCGATTTCCGAAGGGTTGACCCTGCCGCCAGTCTGCGCTGAATGGTGGGCCGCCAGCGCCACCTGCAACGCCTGCCGGCCCTGTGCGGCATCGGCCAGTTGGTCCGATGGTTGTTCGATTGCAGATACGAACTCTTTGATCTGCCTTTCGTAGAAAAGCGAAGCATCCACACCCTCCTGTTCTAGCAGGGTTCTCCATCCGCCGCTCGCTTTCTCATAAATACGCACCCGGCACTGCTCGGGGTTCTTGCCCTCGCTCTCCCAGATCAGGGTGCCGTCGCTGCCGATGATCTCACATCCCCGCCGTTTGCACTGCTGAAGGTAATCCATGGTGAGGGTGGCGCGCACACCCGAATCGTGTTCCAGGATCAGGGTGGCAAAGTCCTCCACGTCGATCTCCAGGTCGCTCAGGGTGGCGGCACTAGCGGTGACGGCCGTGACCGGCCCGAACAGCCAACTCATATAGTCGATCTCGTGGATCACATCCAGGATGACCCCACCCCCCTGCGCCCGGTTGGCGGCGTACAGGGTGCGGTAATCCACATCCGGGCGCATGTTCGGCAGGTAGTTGCCGAAGTGGCCGCGCGCGAAAAGCGGCCGCCCCACACGTTCGATATTCGCTTTCACGGCCTGGATGGCCGGATGAAAGCGCATGTTGGCAACCACGAACAGGCGCGCATTTCGCGCCTCGGCGGAAGCCACTAATCTGTCCACGCCATCCAGCGAATGGGAGATCGGCTTTTCGATCAGGACCGCCTTGACGCCATTCTCCAGGGCCTTGTTCGCAAACTCCAGATGGAGATGGGTGGGAGTCGCCACGATCACGCCGTCGGGCGCCCAATCCCAGGCGTCCGCTTCGCGGAAAAAGCCTTCAATCCCAAGCTGCCCCGCGACCTTTCGCACCCGTTCGGAATCACAATCCAGCAGGGCCACCTCGCCGTGGCCGCGGCAGTTCCCGGCATGGCGGCTGCCGATGGAACCCGCGCCAATCACGAGCAGCCTCATGAGCGATTGCGCTCCGCATAGAAGGAGACCAGATCGAAGTCTTCCTGGGTATCGATATCCACGGAACGCTCCCGCGGCATCTCATGACCGCAAAGATTAGGACCATAAAAAGAGTGGTGTTCCAGGAAAGCAGGCACGGAAACCGCATAGGTGCTTCCGTTATCCACTCGCAGTTCGCCGATGGCGTCGGAACGGGCCTGCACCAGTTCCGGCCACATGGGTTCCAAGTGATGATCGGGCAATACCCGCAACGCCTGGTGCGGCGGCATCTCATAACGGGTTACGGCAATGGCGAAATCACAGCGTCCGGGATGGATCAGCTCCACCACCTGGCGGATATCCTCCGAATTTCTCAGCGGCGCGGTGGCGTAGAGCACACACAGCAGATCCCAGTCATGTCCCGCCCTCTTTTCTCGCCGAAGAAAATCAAGACACACCTCTTTGACGGTAGCACTATCGGTGGCCAACTCTGGATCGCGCCGGTCTATCTCGGCCCCGAACTGAGCGCTGACCTCCGCGATCTCCGCATCTTCCGTGGAAACCACCACCCGCTCGAACAGGTCCGTGCTCTTTGCCGCTTCAATAGTGTGGGCGATGATGGGCCGGCCCTGGAAAGGGATGATGTTCTTCCGGGGGAGCCGCTTGCTTCCGCCCCGAGCCGGGATGATGGCGATGCGCCTCAATGTCCTCTACTCCAGATCTTCGAGAGTCAGCATGCTACCGGCGGCGATATCACGCGCCAAACTTCGATCCAGCAACTCTTCATAGCGATCAGGGGTAACCCCAAACCCGGGACGGCGAAACTCCACATCGCACTCCGCCAGTTTCGCTCCCGCCTTGGCATTAGCACGCAGAAAGACGCTGCGCCGAACCGCATCTCGTTTTTTGATCTCTTCGGGATGCAGCACCCTCAGGTCGCTGCCAATGGCGGTCTCCACTTCGCGGATGGTCTCCACAAAACGTTTCATCTCATGGGGTTCCAGGGACATGACATGCTCCACACTGCGGGTCATGCGGTCCTCGGTGATGGTCTTCTCCACCAGATTCGCCCCCAGGGCGATGGCGGCAATATCCATTTCCGCCCCCGGCGTATGATCGGAAAAGGCGGCCGGGTAGGGAAACATGCGTTTCAGGGTGGGGATGATGTTCAGGTTGATGCTCTCCAGCCGGGCGGGATAGCCGGAGGGACACTGGTGGATGATAATACTCTCGTTGCCTTCGCTGCGTATCACCTCCACCGCCGCCGCGATCTCTTCGAGGGAGGCCATACCCGTATCGAGCTGGATGCACATCCCGGTCCGCGCCACGCGGCGCAGCAGAGGAAAATGATTTACATC
>JBNKPL010000115.1:0-6317 GCA_050295355.1 Sedimenticolaceae bacterium | reverse complement strand
GCTGAACAAGCTGCGCGGCCGTATCGCGGTGCAGGCGGACGGCGGTATACGCACGGGCCGCGACGTGGTGATCGCCGCCCTGCTGGGGGCCGACGAGTTCGGTTTCGCCACCGCGCCGCTGATCGTCACCGGCTGCATCATGATGCGCAAGTGCCACCTCAACACCTGCCCGGTGGGGGTCGCCACCCAGGATCCGGAACTGCGCAAGAAGTTCACGGGCAAGCCGGAACATGTGATCAACTACTTCTTCTTCATCGCCGAAGAGGTGCGCCAATTAATGGCCAAGCTCGGCTTCCGCACCGTCAACGAGATGATCGGCCAGATGGATCGCCTGGATATGCGCAAGGCGATCGATCACTGGAAGGCCAAGGGTCTCGACTACTCGCGCCTGCTGCACAAGCCGGAGGCGGGTCCCGATGTGGCCATCTATAACAGCGAAAGCCAGGACCACGGTCTGGCCCAGGCGCTGGACAACGAGATGATCAAACAGGCCGCGCCCGCCCTGGAGAAGGGCGAGGCGGTCAAGATCGAGACCAACATCTACAACTACAACCGCACCTTCGGCACCATGCTGTCGGGCGAGGTGGCGCGCCGTTACGGCCATAAAGGGCTGCCCGAAGACACCATCTACATCAAGGCCAAGGGCACCGCCGGCCAGAGCTTCGGCGCCTGGGCGGCGCGCGGCGTGACCATCGAACTGGCGGGCGAAGGCAATGACTATGTGGGCAAGGGCCTGTCCGGCGGCCGGCTGGTGATCTATCCGCCCGCGGAGACCCCCATCGTTCCCGAAGAGAACATCATCGTCGGTAACACCGTGCTCTACGGCGCCATTGAAGGCGAGTGTTACTTCCGCGGCGTGGGCGGCGAGCGCTTCTGCGTGCGCAACTCCGGCGCCACCGCGGTGGTGGAGGGCGTGGGCGACCACGGCTGCGAATACATGACCGGCGGTATCGTCGTTGTGCTTGGTCCTACCGGGCGAAACTTCGCCGCCGGCATGAGCGGCGGCATCGCCTATGTGCTGGACGAGGCGGGCGACTTCGAGAAGCGCTGCAACCTGGCCATGGTGGAGCTGGAGCCCATCGCGGCGGAAGATGACGCACTGGAGGCGCTGGAGCACCAGGGCGGCGATCTGGAGACCCACGGCCGGGTGGATGTGAGTCATGACATGACCCGCTTTGACGCGATTCGCCTCAAGCAGTTGATCGAGAACCATCTGCACTACACCAACAGCGACCGCGCGCGCGCGATCCTGGATAACTGGGACGCCTACCTGCCCAAGTTCGTCAAGGTGATGCCCGTGGAGTACCGCCGGGCGTTGAAAGAGTTGCAGGCCGCGCAAGAGGCCGCGGCTGAGTTGGCCAAGGGGGGACAGTAATCATGGGTAAGCCAACAGGATTCATGGAGTTTCCGCGTCAGGACCGGACCTATGCCCCGGCCGCGGACCGGGTTACCCACTTTGAAGAGTTCATGCTGCCCCTCAGCGAAGAGGAGCTGAACCGTCAGGGCGCGCGTTGCATGGACTGCGGCATCCCCTTCTGTCACAACGCCTGTCCCGTGAACAACATCATCCCGGACTGGAACGACCTGGTGTACCGCGAGGACTGGAAGCGGGCCATTGAGGTGCTGCACAGCACCAACAATTTCCCGGAGTTTACCGGCCGCATCTGCCCCTCCCCCTGCCAGGAGGCATGCACCCTCAACATCGACGACAACCCGGTCACCATCAAGACTATCGAATGCGCCATCATTGAACGTGCCTGGCAAGAGGGCTGGATCGCGCCCCAGATCCCGGCGCGCCGCAGCGGCAAGCGGGTGGCGGTGGTGGGCTCCGGGCCCGCGGGCATGGCCTGCGCCCAGCAACTCGCCCGCGCGGGTCATGCGGTGGTGCTGTACGAGAAGGCCAACCGCATCGGCGGCCTGCTGCGCTACGGCATCCCCGATTTCAAGCTGGACAAGAAGATCATCGACCGCCGCATGGGCCAGATGCGCAGTGAAGGGGTGGAGTTCCGTCCCAACACCCACGTGGGCGTGGATATCCCGGCGGACCAGTTGCTGAAAGAGTACGACGCCGTGGCATTGACCGGCGGTTCCGAGAAGCCGCGTGACCTGCCCATCCCCGGCCGCGAGCTGGAAGGGGTCTATTTCGCGCTGGAGTTCCTGCAGACCAACAGCCATCGGGTGCAGGGGGATGAGATCCCCGAGGACGAGTTTATCTCCGCCAAAGGCAAGCATGTGGTGGTGATCGGCGGCGGCGATACCGGCTCCGACTGCATCGGCACCTCCAACCGCCACGGCGCGGAATCCGTTACCCAACTGGAGATCCTGCCCAGGCCGCCGGAAAAAGAGAACAAGGAGCTGACCTGGCCCAACTGGCCCAACAAGCTGCGCACCTCCTCCTCCCACGAAGAGGGCTGCGAGCGCATGTGGAGCGTGGCCACCAAGGAGTTCATCGGCGAGAACGGCCGCGTCAAGGCGATCCGCTGCGTCAAGGTGGAGTGGAACCAGGACGACAAGGGCGCCTGGCAGATGTCCGAGGTGGAAGGCTCCGAGTTCGAACTCAAGGCCGATCTGGTAACCCTGGCCATGGGCTTCCTGCACCCGGTCCACGAAGGGATGCTGGAGCAGCTCGGCGTCGAGCTGGACCCGCGCGGCAACGTGAAAGGGGATACCGAGGGCGCCGGCGCCTACAAGACCTCCGTGGACGGCGTATACGCCGCCGGCGACATGCGCCGCGGCCAGTCCCTGGTGGTGTGGGCCATACGCGAGGGGCGTCAGTGCGCCCGGGCGGTGGACGAGTACCTGATGGGCGCGAGCGATCTGCCCAGATAATGACTGGAATGCGGCCCCTCAGGGGCCGCTTCCGTCTCTGACACGGGGCGATTCGGGGCGATCCGGTGATAATAAGAGAATCCATTTTAATCGACTAAGGATTCCTAAACCGCTGCCGTTATAAGGGAAAGTGTTAAACCCAGCTTAGGGGCATAACCATGGGTTTGAGAAAAAAAACAAACGTCTTCTTTGTAGTGCTTACGGGGCTACTGGTGGTGACACTGGTGGCGGTGAGTTCCTACTCCTTCCGGCATTTTTCCCTCAAGACCG
This sequence comes from Sedimenticolaceae bacterium, assembly GCA_050295355.1. GTDB lineage: Bacteria > Pseudomonadota > Gammaproteobacteria > Chromatiales > Chromatiaceae > CBFDBF01. The sequence continues at coordinate 3,218 of JBNKPL010000115.1, read as the reverse complement.
CGGAAGATCAGGCCCGTATGGCGGCCGAGATCGTGCGCGTGCATCTTACCGAGTCCATGGTGAACGGCACCATCGCCAAGCGCGAGAGCTTTATGTCGCGGCTCCGGGCGGTGGGGAAACTGACGGACGTGCGGGTGGTGCGGGGTCCGGGTGTGGTCACCCAGTTCGGTCCCGGGCTGCAACTGGAGACGGCGCGTGACGAGATTGATGACCGGGTGGTCGCCTCAGGCAAGCCCTATTTCGGATTAAAGGATACCGACGATGGGCCGGTGTTTCGGGCTACTATTCCCTATGTGGCCCAGGCCCAGGGCGATCTGCAGTGCACCCAGTGCCATCAGGTAAAGGTAGGGGATGTGCTGGGCGCGGTCAGCCTCCAGATCCATATCGGCGATCAACGCAACAAGGCCATTCTGACCATCGTACTGATGGCGTCGGTGGTGGGTTTTTTCATCGTCGTGTCCATGCTCTTTTCCCGGCGCCTGATCCGGCCCCTGATCGAAACCGCGAGCCAGGTGAGCGAGGCGGTGGCCTGCGCACGGAGCGGTGATTTTTCGGCCCGGCTGCAACACCAGACCGACGACGAGGTGGGTCAGATCGCCAAAGACCTCAACGTCCTCATGATCCTGCTCAACAACGGGCTGAACAATATTGTCGAGAAGGTGGTTCGGCTGATCCGCTACGACCACGCCCTTGGCACCAACCAGTTGGCCACCACCATTGAGATGGTGGACAGCCTGGAGGATGTCTCCTACTTCAAGCAGGCCATCGAGGAGGACGAGACCAAGGAGGAGGTCTATAAGCGTCTTTCCCTGGTGATGCAGGAAGATTTTCTGGTGGAATTCTTTTCCATCTATGAAGTGGTGGAGGGCAAGAACAAGCTGCAACCCATGATCGTGGACGGGCAGATGGGGGCGGACTGCCGCTGGTGCGATCCGCAGATCCTGGGCCGCGGCGACGCCTGCCGCGCCAAGCGGACCGGCCACATGGTGGACGGCATCAGCTTCCCCGGCATCTGCACCGCCTTTGAGCCGCCGAAGGAGCATCCCAGCGCCGTGCATATGTGCTTCCCCATGATCCAGTCCGGATCGGTGGGCAGCATCGTGCAGGTGGTGACCGATCCGGACCAGCAGGTGCTGGCGTGCAAGATGTCCCCCTTCATCCAGGTCTATCTGCGCGAGGCGGCGCCCGTGCTGGAGGCCAAGCGGCTGATGAATACCCTGCGCGAGACCGCCCTGCGCGATCCCATGACCGGGCTGCACAACCGCCGCTTCCTGCAGGAGTATGTGGACACCCTCACCACCTACACCGACCGGCAGAAGAGCCATTTCACCGTGCTGATGGCGGACCTGGACTACTTCAAGCAGGTCAACGACACCTATGGCCACGAGTCGGGCGACGCCGTGATCAAGCTGCTGGCCCGGCTGCTGAAAGAGGAGGTGCGCAGCTCCGACCTGGTGATCCGCTACGGCGGCGAGGAGTTCCTGATCCTGCTGCGGGATACGGGGCCGGAAGAGGGTTTCGTGCTGGCGGAGAAGATCCGCGCCAAGGTGGAGGAGACCAGCATCCAGGTCACCAGCGCGGTGCTGAAAAAGACCCTCTCCATCGGTGTGGCCGGGTATCCCGAAGACAGCGCCACCTTCTGGCAAGTGGTCAAATACGCCGACGTGGCCCTGTACCGGGCCAAGGAGACGGGCCGCAACAAGGTGCTCCGTTTCACCCAGGACATGTGGAACGAGGACGAGTCGTACTAAGCCACAAGCTACGGCCTCATCGCTTTCCGCATCGGCCGTCAAATCGCCGTAAAGCGCAGGGTGGGGCCCTGCCCCACCAGATATGCGCCCTGCCAGGAACGGCGGGGCAGGGCCCCGCCCTATGTCGGTTTATAACTACCAGTACCCAAAGTGTTTTATCTCCGTGCCCTCCGTGAACTCTGTGGCTAAAGAGAATGAATCCGGCCCCAATCGCCGCGATTGCGCTGATAGGCCTACTTTTCATGCAGGATGGGAGGGCCGCCATGGGCCTCCTGCCAGTGAGGCCGAACCCGTTTCAGTGTACAATTCCGGGCCAATTCCATTCATAAAAGAGATAAGGAACAGAGTTCGTGGCCGCCCTGAAAAATGATCGTTTCCTCCGCGCCCTGCTGCGCGAACCCGTTGATATCACCCCGGTCTGGATGATGCGCCAGGCGGGCCGCTACCTGCCGGAATACCGCGCTACCCGCGCCCAGGCGGGCAGCTTCATGGACCTGTGCAAAAATCCCGAGCTGGCCTGCGAGGTGACCATCCAGCCCCTGGAGCGGTTCCCGCTGGATGCCGCCATCCTCTTTTCCGATATCCTCACCATCCCCGACGCCATGGGGCTGGGGCTCTATTTCAGCGAGGGCGAGGGGCCGCGTTTCGAGCGCCCGGTACAGGACGAGGCGGCGGTGAAGGCCCTCGGCGTACCCGATGCCGAACAGGACCTGGGCTACGTCATGGACGCGGTGCGCACCATCCGCCAGGAGTTGGACGGCCGCGTGCCCCTGATCGGATTTTCCGGCAGCCCCTGGACCCTGGCCACCTACATGGTGGAGGGCGGCAGCACCAAGAACTTCGCCAAATCCAAGGGCATGCTCTACGAGCGCCCGGACCTGATGCACCAGCTGCTCACCACCGTGGCCGAATCCGTAACCAGCTACCTCAACGCCCAGATCGCGGCGGGCGCCCAGGCGGCCATGATTTTCGATACCTGGGGCGGCGTGCTCGGTCCGCGCGAGTATGAGCAGTTCTCCCTCGCCTACATGGAAAAGATCATTAGCGGCCTGACCCGCGAGAGCGAAGGCCGCAAGGTGCCCGTGATCCTGTTCACCAAGGGCGGCGGCCAGTGGCTGGGCCGCATGGCCGAAAGCGGCTGCGACGCCCTCGGCGTGGACTGGACCACCGACCTCTCCGACGCCCGCGTGATGGTGCGCGACCAGGTGGCCCTGCAGGGCAACCTCGACCCCTGCATCCTCTACTCCTCACCGCAACGAATCCGTGAAGAGGTAGGCCGGGTGCTGGACAGCTACGGCCACGGCCCCGGCCACGTCTTCAACCTGGGCCACGGCATCCACCCGGACGTAAATCCGGACCACGCCGCCGCCCTGGTTGAGGCGGTGCATGAGCTGAGCGTGCCCTATCACCAGTAAATAGCCCTCCACCGGGCGGCAGCGGACAACCAAGCCAACATAAAGTCATCCC
>JBNKPL010000114.1:0-6425 GCA_050295355.1 Sedimenticolaceae bacterium | reverse complement strand
TCGGCAAGCTCGCGCAGCTGTTCGATGTTTCCCACCCGCGGATCAATCTCGCGGAAGTTGCTGACCGCATAGCCGCCGTCGCTTTTACCCTCGGGGCAGACCATCATGGGCATGGCGTGGACCATGTTGACGCCCAGTTCCTGCAGGTAGGGAAGACGTTTTGTCATCCCTGAGAGGTTGCCGGCAAAACCGTCCACATAGAGGGCCATGCCCACCCACTCCTGGCTCAGAAACCAGTTGTAGTTTTTCTGCCGTTCTATATCCAGATGCTCCAGTTCCTCGCTACGTTCGATATAGCGGCAGGCCATCACCTCCACCAGGCGGATCATCTTCTCCTTGAAGTCGTCGCGCTGGCCGTACAGGTGGTGGAATAGGGAGTGAATAATGTAGAAGTTCGCACCGAGCCGGGTATAGAAGTGACGCAGATTGCGTTTCTGGATCGAGGGCTTGAGTCCGTCGAGGATCTCGTTGAGGAGGGAGTGGGATGCCTGTTCGTACATGTTTTGTGGTCTATATGGTAATGGTGGTTTGTTCTTTGTGCATGGCGGGTCTTTCTTTATTTTAGCAAGTCCCACTCTGTTATTAACGGCGCATAAAGGGCGGGATCATCGTTGGTGGCGCCCCGCTGGCTCACCAGCAGAGAGGCGAACTGTTGCGCCCGCTCCAGAGTGAGGGCGAGCGGCCACTCCTGCAGCAGTCCGGCGATGCAGACGGAGGCGAAGGCGTCACCCGCGCCCACGGTGTCCACCACCACGCTCTTGCCGTTGGGTGTGACGGCGGCGCGCTCTCCGTTCGGTTTCAGGGCGAAGGCGCCCTGGGCGCCACGGGTGACGATGATCAGCGCCAGGCCGTGCCCGTCCATCAGCCGGGCCGCTTTTTCGTCCAGTGTTTCCGGCCCTTCCAGCAGGGTATGTAGTTCGTCATCGTTGATCTTCAGCCACGCAGTATGGCCAAGCAGCCGCATGACCTGTTCCCGCTCCCACCAGGGCGGGCGGAGATTTACATCCAGAAACACAGGGACGGCATAGCGGTCCATCAGCGTCTCCAAGGCGGCGGCGGATTCGGCCTGGCGCAGTCCCAGACTGCCGTGATAGATCAGGGCAGGTGCAACCGGCGGCAGCGGCTCGGGGCTGATATGGTCGTAGGCGCGGCCGGCCACGATATCGAAACTGGGCTGTCCGTCCGCCAGGCTGACCCGCACCTCGCCCGTGGAGTGGGCGGAGTCGAGTTGCAGACCGGCGATGCTCATGCCCCAGTGGAGCATGGTGTCGCGGATCTCCCGTCCCAGCGGGTCGTCTCCCACCCGGCTGATAAGAAGCGGCGAAAAGCCGAAGGCCTGCAGGTGCCAGGCTACGTTGAAGGGCGCGCCGCCGAGCACCCGGCTGCCGTCCTCGAAACAGTCGAACAGCACTTCGCCGAACAGGAGCGGCACCTTATCCATGGGCGGCAGCCTGTTCGAGAAACAGGGAGATCAGTTCAGGATGGTAGTGGGCCACCCCCTCCAGGATGCCGGCGCAGTAGTTGCCGTTCATGCCGTAAAAATCACCCTTGGCCAGATAGAGGGCCGCATGATGACCAGCGCTTTTTGCCGCCGACAGGGCGTCCGCCGCCACCGACTCCATGGCATTGGCCACCAGTACCGAGGGGATGGCGCTGGCCAGCACGGGCAGGTCGTTGCCGCTGTCTCCCGCAAACAGGGTGCGCTCCAGCGGGATGTTCAAGGCGACCTGCAGGAGCTCTATAGCGTGCAGCTTGGTGGCCCGCCGCGGCAGCACATCCAGCAGGCCGATGTCCGCCGCTTCGTCCACGCTCCAGATCAGGCTGGCGTCGATGTCGTGTTCCGTCAGGCGCTCGGCGATGGAACGATTGAGTGACTCCCAGTCGTGGGCTCTGTCGACGTAATAACTAAGTTTGAAACGGTTCTGTTTTTCCGGCTCCTGAAGCCGTAGTTGATCGTGAAGTCCGGATAACAGTTGCTGTAGTTGTTCCCGGCTACATCCGTTCCAGTCCGGCGCGATCTCCTGTTGCCACTGTTCCCAGATCCGCCACTGGCCCCTGCGCAGGTCGTAGATGTTGGTGCCCACATCACTGATGACGAAGGCGGGTTGCGGCAGCTGGTACTGCGTGATGGCGGTTTCTACCAGCCTACGGTCGCGTCCCGTGACGTAGGCGAGGATGATGTCGCCATGGGCAGCTAACGCATGGAAACGTTCACGCGCGCGAGGAGATTCCGGTTGCGGGCCGTTGGGCAGCAGGGTCCGGTCGAGGTCGGTGCAGAGCAGAAGGGGGGCAATACTCACTCTCCGTCTCCCTGGTCTGGAGCCCGGCATTCACCCAGAAAATCGTAGTAGTCCATCGCTTCCAGAATGCCCGCGGGACCGGGGGATTTGGCGAAGAAAATCCGTTCTGTCTCTTCCAGTTGGGACAGTTCTTCGTTGTGACGGTTACCCACCACCACCGCCAGGGTGTTGCCGCGCATCATGTCTTCGTCGGCGCCCGAGCCGCCCGCCACCAGGATGTGTTCCAGCGGGATGTCCCAGCGGGCGGCCATGTAGCGCAGGGCCAGGCCCTTGGAGGCGCGGATCGGCATGATGTCCAGGAACTGTCCGAAGGAGAGGATGGCGTTCACCGCCTGCTCCTCCTGATGGAGCATCTGGTTGATCTCGTCCAGGCAGGGGGCCTTTTCCGGGTCGATGTAGTAGCTGAGCTTGAACCGGCTCTGTTCCACTTTCGGTTGCCGCAGCAGGCCCGGCAGGCCGCTGAGAACCCGCGCCACCACATGGGGCGTCCACTGCTTTTCGATATGCCGCGTCCAGGCGGTGTCCTGGGTCAGCTTGGGGGCGTAGTGGATGCTGGTCCCGCCGCTGGTGATCAGTACATCCGGTTCCGGTATGGCGTGCTGTTTCATTACCTTCAGCGCTGAATCCAGGCGCCGGCCGGTGGCGATGCCGAAGGCGAAGTTCGTGCGGTTTTCCCGGATCACCTGGACCAGCCGCGGCAGGGAGTCCGGATCACCCAGCAGGTTCTGGTCCAGGTCGGTGAAGATGGCCCGATCCTGGTAGAGCAGGGCGCGGCGGGAACGGCTGGGCCGGACCAGCGGGGTTGAGGTTTTTTCCGCGATCGGCCGGATCATCTCCAGGTAGTGTTGCGCATGGGCCTCCCAGGAGTAGTGTTCGCGCACCCCCTGAAGGCCGCGGGTGGAGCGCTGCTGCCACTTTTCCCAGTTGTTCAGCACCTCTTTGATCCCCTTGGCGATGTCCTCCGGGTCAAGGGGATTGACCAGTACGCCGTTCTTGCAGTTTTGGATGATGTCGCGTGGGCCGCCGTCTTCGGTGGCGACGATGGGCAGGCCGCTGGCGGCCGCTTCGATCAGGGTCAGGCCGAAGGGTTCGGTGAGGGCCGGATTGACGAATACGCCGCCGGAGACGGCGGAGAGGCGGTAGATCAGCGGCACGTCATCGGCGGCGTGGTGTTTGGGGTAGGCCACCCGGCCGTAGAGGTCGTAACGGTCGATCTGCATCAGCAGTCCGGTTAATACCTCCTGGGCTCCGCTGTCGAGGTCGCCGATGTCGTCCCGATTGCCGGCGACGATCACCAGATTGGCCGCTTCCTGGAGGGTCTTGTCTTCGCCATAGGCGGTGACCAGGGCGGCGATGTTCTTGCGGGTGTCGGGCCGGGAGAGCGCCAGGATGATCGGTTTTTCGGGTTCCCGCAGGAAGCGGGTGATCGCTCCTGCGATATCGGTCTGCCACTCCTTGCCCTCCGGAGGATGGAAACGGGTGAGGTCGGTGCCCGGCGGTATGACCCGCATCTGCTCCGGCTGGTAGTAGTCGTAGAGTTCGTATTGCTCCTCAATCTCCTGATTGGTGCTGGTGATCACCCGCTCCGCGCTGGAGAGGGTGAGCTCTTCCGCCTCGATGCGCCGGGTCATGTTGTAGCGCTCCTCCACCTCCGAGGCGTTGAGGCCGGAGGCGAGGAGACGGCGGCGCTTGACGCGGCCCAGGGAGTGGCCGGTGTGGATGAGGGGGATGCCCAGCAGGTGGGAGAGTCGGCTGCCCACATAGCCGGCGTCGGCATAGTGGCTATGCAGCAGATCGGGCTGACGTTGTTGCTGCTGGAAGAAATTGATGGTGTTGTCCACGAAGGAGTCGAGATGTCCCCACAGGGTCTCTTTGGGGAGATAGCCGCTTGGCCCGGCTTCAATGCGGACGATACGGGCGCCATGGCCCAGGTTCTCCAGCGGCGCCTTGTAGTCGTTGCTGACCCCGGGGTCGTCCACCAGCCGGGTCAGCAGATCCACCCGGGCGGTGGCGGGGTGGGCCGCCAGGGCGCGCGCCAGTTCCACCACATACTTGGTCTGACCCCCGGTGTCGGCGTCACGTCCAAGTTCCAGGTCGTTTCCACGGATCAGGCCGTGGATGCTGATCAGGCAGAGATAGAGTCCTTCACTGGTTTGGGTTTTCTGCTTCTTTTGAGTCAACTTCTTTTGATCCGTTTTACTTGCTCCTATCTAAACAAGTCTAGACCACGGGAGAAGCGGTGCCTTGTTTCAGCGGCCGGCGGCTTCTCCCTTGAGGGCGGTGGTAGTCGGCTCCCTTTGCAGGCGGCGTGCCGTAGAGCGCCGTTTCGGCTGGTAAAGGTAGACGTGCCAGAGGGTGAATCCGAGCAGGGCCATGCCGGCCCAGGTGCAGCTGACCTGTAGGTTCTTCAGGCCGCCTGCGGGGCTGGGACGATGGCGAGCGGTGTGGCCGGCATAGGCAAGCGCCGCCTGTTGGTAGGCAGGCATGGCTACCACTTCCTCCACCGTGGCCACGACTTCTCGCATGGCCCGGGCCTGGTGGGGAGATATCTCTACTATTGGTAAAGGGTGCTGCTTCATCCCTGGGTCCGGGGATTCGGACCGGACTGGGGTCACTCGGATTTATCCAAACGGCCTATGGCGCAGCTGACGAAGGAGGTCGCCTTCGCTTTTACCGAGGAGAACCCTTCCACCGAGCCGGTTTCCGGGTAGCCTGAATTCGACAGGGTCTCGACCAGTTGGGGGCGCAGGGATTCGTCGGCCTCTACCTCCACTTCACCCTCCTCGACCTTGATGGTGACTTCAGAGACGCCTTCGATCTCTAGCAGCCGCTTGCGGATGGTATTGGCGCAGCCTCCGCACTTGATGTTTTCGACCTGCACAGTGATAGCCATGAGAAGGCACCTCATATCCTCTGAATTAAGGGTCCGTAGCCTAGCATAGATCCCATAAATGCCAATATGGGGCCGTTGGTTGCGGGTACAACGGACGTGTACGGTGGCTGTTATGGCTTCATGCCATGGAACGCCTTTCTTTTCCTATGGTCCGATTTGTTAGGAGCGGTGTGCAGTAGGGGCGGTAGCCACGCAGACGGGGAAAATAGTGGATTTTGCAAATATAAAGTTTTTCCCGGGGCTGCCGATATCGTCAGTGGAGCGCAGATTCGAGGCATAGCGGAAAGGAGGCCCGTAAGGATGGAGGAGAGAACCTCCCTTGAGCTTCGGGTGAGCAAAGCGGACAAACAGATACTATTACTGGAGTGTTCGATGAAGAAGATCGCATTGATTTTCCTTGGGTTTTTGGTTTTTGGCAGCGTGTCCGTAACGGCTGATGAGGCCCTGGCCACAAAGTCCGGCTGTATGGCCTGTCACAAGGTGGATGCGAAGGTGGTTGGTCCTGCATTCAAGGACGTGGCCGCCAAGTACGATGCGAGCCATGTGGACCGTCTGGCTAAAAAGGTTAAGGCGGGTAGTCCCGCGGGCGAACCGCTGGTGTGGGGGGCGGTCGCCATGCCGCCGAACCAGGCCAGTGAAGCCGATATCAAGAAAGTGGTTGAGTGGGTGATGACGCTGAAATAGAGGCGCAGAGCCACGGGGATGCCTCTCCTCAGACAAGGTTGCTGCACTTTTTTGCGGCGGATCCGCCCCGGCGTGTTGCAAAACGGATCAAGAACGGATTGAATAGCGGTGCCGTTTTTCCCGGATCCCGGGGCGGAGCAGGACCTTTTCACCACGGGTGAGCAGGCAAAAAAACAAGTGTATTTAGTGAGGAGTAGATCATGCCTACCCAGAAAGCCGTACTATTTATCCTGATGTCTTTCACCATGCTGCTGGCCGGTTGTGGTGGCGCTGAACAGGCCGCGTCGGTCAGTTTTAAGTCGGACGTCAAACCGCTGATCGATAAATATTGTACGGAATGCCATCTTCCCGGCGGCGATGGCGCAAAAGCCAGCGGTTTTGTTACCGAGACCTATGACAGCATCATGAAAGGCACCAAGTACGGCCCGGTGGTGGTGGCGGGTCACCCCCTTTCCAGCTCACTCTATCGCCTGGTGGCGGGTAAAGTGGATCCATCCATCCAGATGCCGCACGGCAAGGAGTCGCTGTCCGCGGCAGAGATTACTGCC
>JBNKPL010000113.1:0-6461 GCA_050295355.1 Sedimenticolaceae bacterium | reverse complement strand
ATGAATATCCAGATCGCGGGCGCGGCCTCACAACAGAGCGAGGTGGCGGAGGAGATCAACCGCAACATCTCCAATATTCACACCTCCTCGGATCACAACTCGGTCGCCGCTCAACAGACCTCCGAGCAGGCGCACGACCTGTCGCGGCTGGCGGGTGAGTTGAGTAATCTGGTGGGGAGATTCGACCTTTAGACCTAAAGAGGTCAGTGGGCCTCATCCCAGTTATCTCCCACGCCCACATCCACCACCAGGGGAATGGATAGCGCCGCCGCCCCCTCCATGTGGCCGCGGATGGTCTCGCAGGCGGATGTGACCTGATCCTCCCGCACCTCGAACACCAGCTCGTCGTGGACCTGCATGATCATGCGCACCGCGGGCCGTTCACTGGCGATCCAGCCGTCCACCGCCAGCATGGCGCGTTTGATGATGTCCGAAGCGGTGCCCTGCATGGGGGCGTTGATGGCGGTGCGCTCGGCGGCGGCCCGGCGCTGGCCGTTGCGGGAGTTGATCTCAGGCAGGTAGAGGCGGCGGCCGAACAGGGTCTCCACATACCCCTTGTCATGGGCGTCCGCCCGGGTGGCGTCCATGAACGCCTTCACCCCCGGGTAGCGGTCGAAATAGAGATCGATATAGGTCTGCGCCTCACTCCGCTCGACGCCGAGCTGCTTCGCCAGCCCGAAAGCGGACATACCATAGATGAGGCCGAAGTTGATCGCCTTGGCGGAGCGGCGCTGCTCGCCAGTCACCGCGTCCAGATCACCGCCCGCGAACACCTCGGCGGCGGTGGCGCGGTGGATATCCAACCCCTCGTGAAATGCCTTTAGCAGGGTCTTGTCTCCCGACAGGTGGGCCATGATGCGCAGCTCGATCTGGGAGTAGTCCGCCGCCACCATCCGCCACCCCTCCTCGGGAATGAAGGCCCGGCGGATACGGCGTCCCTCTTCCGTGCGCACGGGGATGTTCTGCAGGTTGGGATCGGAGGAAGAGAGCCGCCCCGTGGCCGCCACCGCCTGATGGTAAGAGGTATGCACCCGTCCCGACCGCGGATTGACCATCTCTGGCAGCTTGTCGGTGTAGGTGGATTTGAGCTTGCTCAGGCCGCGATGTTCCAGAATCAGGGCGGGCAGTTCATGGCCCAGATCCGCCAGCTCCTGCAACACCGCCTCCGCCGTGGAGGGTGCGCCCTTGGGGGTCTTGGCGATGACGGGCAGTTCCAGCTCCTCGAAGAAGATCTGGCCGATCTGCTTGGGTGAACCCAGGTTGAAGGGGCGCCCCGCCACCTCATAGGCCTGCTGCTCCAGGGCATGCATCCGCTCCGCCAGTTCGCGGCTCTGCCTGGCCAGCATGGTGGCGTCGATGCGCACCCCCGTCCGCTCCATGGCCGACAGCACGGGCACCAGGGGCATCTCGATGTCGCGGAACAGGGCCGCCAGGGCGGGCTCCGCCTCCAGCCGGGGCCACAAGGCCTGATGCAGCTGCAGGGTGACGTCCGCGTCCTCCGCCGCGTAGGGAGCCGCCTGTTCCAGGGGGATCTGGTCGAAGGTGAGCTGTTTGGCGCCCTTGCCCGCGATCTCCTCGAACTTGATGGTCTTGCGGCCAAGGTAGTTCGCCGCCAGGGAGTCCATGTCGTGGCGGGTGGCGGTGGAATCCAGCACATAGGACTCCAGCATAGTATCGAAGGCGATGCCCCGCAGTTCGATCCCGTGGTTCGCCAATACGCTTCGGTCGTATTTAAGGTTCTGCCCCACCTTGGGGCGGTCCGGGTCCTCCAGCAGGGGCTTGAGTTGATCCAGCACCCAGCCGCGATCCAGTTGCTGCGGCGCGCCGGGATAAACATGCGCCAGGGGCACATAGGCCGCCTCGCCCGCCTGCACCGCGAAGGAGACCCCCACCACCTCCGCCTGCATGTAGTCGAGGCTGGTGGTCTCGGTGTCGAAGGCGAACAACTCGGCGTCCTGCAGCCGTTTTAGCCAGCGCTCAAAGTCGGCCTGGGTAAGGAGGGTCTCGTACTCCGCCGCTGGCGGTTCAGCAACTTCCGCCGCCTCACCACCCTCCCCTTCGAGGCTCTCCAGCAACCGCTTGGATTCCAGCCAACCATAAAACTCCCGCAGCCGTTCGCTGTCCGCCGACACGGGCTTCAGATCCCGCGGTCCCTGTTCCAGCGCCACATCCAGCTTGATCGTAGTAAGCTCGCGGGCGAGGGGGAGCTGCTCCAAACTGGCGCGCAGGTTCTCGCCGATCTTGCCCTTGATCTCCTCGGCGTGGGCCACGAGATTATCCAGATCGCCATACTCACCCAGCCACTTGGCGGCGGTTTTGGGGCCGCACTTGGGTACGCCAGGAATGTTGTCGGAGCTGTCCCCCACCAGCGCCAGGTAGTCGATGATCTGCTCGGGCGTCACGCCGAATTTCTCCACCACCCCGTCCCGGTCGGAAATGGTATCCGACATGGTGTTGATGAGGGTGACATGTTCATTCACCAGCTGGGCCAGATCCTTGTCGCCCGTGGAGATGAGGGTGTCCATGCCCAGCTCCGTGGCCTGGCTCGCCAGGGTGCCGATCACATCGTCCGCCTCCACCCCCTCAATCATGAGCAGGGGCAAGCCCATGGCGCGGATGATGTCGTGCAGGGGCTGGATCTGACAGCGCAGATCGTCGGCCATGGGCGGCCGATTGGCCTTGTACTGGTCGTAGATCTGGTTGCGGAAACTGCCCCCGGGGGCGTCGAATACCACCGCCACATATTCGGGTTCATAATCACTCAGCAGCTTGCGCAGCATATTGAGCACCCCCACGATGGCGCCCGTGGGCTCGCCCTGGGAGTTAGTCAACGGCGGCAGGGCGTGGAAGGCGCGATACAGGTAGGAGGAGCCGTCCACCAGGATGAAGTGTTTCTTTTTGTGCATAGAGGGTATTTGAACCGGTTCGTTGGCCGTCAGTGCGAAGTGTGTATGTTAGCGCACAATGGGTAGGCTGCCCCTATCCAGGGACTAGCTGATCACCACGAGAAGCCGGATGGCGTCCAGCCGCGGCCGGCTGGAGCGGATATGGTGCAGCAGGGTTTCGCGCTCCTCCCGCAGGGCCTCGACCTCCTCCTGCCGCACGTTGGGATTCACTCTTCCAAGGGCCGTCAGGCGTTCCAGCTCACTCCCATACTCCGCCGCCATACGCGCTTCCGCATCTGCCACAAACCCAGCCGCCTGTTCTCCGGCCAGAGACTCCGCGTGGACCAGGAGCTCCCGGATCTGACCCTGGCGCTGTTTCACCACCTGCGCGGCGATGGCCCGCTCCACTTGGCGGCACCTCTGCGCCAGATGCCCATGGGGGAATCTGCGGCCCAGATCCAGCGCCTTTTCGTCCAGAAGCACTCGGACCATGGTGGGGGGGAGAAAACGCCCGGCATGCAGCCTTTTGGGAGCGGGACACTCCAGCACGGACAACGTCTCCAACAGCAGGGTACCCGGCGTCAGAGAGGTATCCTCCAGCAACACCACGCAGCTGTTGCCGGTCTCGCCGCCCAACACCATCTCCATGCCGTCCCGCACCAGCGGATGCTCCCAGCTCAGAAACTGGCGATCCTCATGCACCAGCGCGATATCGCGGGCAAAGGTGCAGGTCAGACCGTCGGCAGGCAATCCCGGGAATGCCCCTGCCTGCATCTGGCTGCCGGGACGCAGAATATAGCTGCCTGCGGAGTGCTCCTCCATCTCCACGCCATAACAGGCAAACAACCGCTCCACATACTCTTTCACCTCACTTGGAGAAGTGGCGATACGGATCGCCTCCTGAATCCGCTCGGCCTCTGGCATGCGGCAGGAGTTCAACTCCAGCAGATGATCCCGCCCCTGGCGCAGGGCCTCATCCGCCTCACGGCGTAACGTCTCCGCCTCATCCAGCAAGCCACTCATTTGCTGATGCGATAGGCCGCTCTCGGCGCTGAGCGCCAACAGCTCTTGACGCTGCCGGCTGAACACCGAATGACCGGCGGGGCAGGCATCCAGGAAGGCGTTCAGCCCCTCGTGATACCAGCGCAGCCACAACTCCTGCGGACTCCCCTCCAGGTAGGGCACATGGATCTGTACCGTCCGGGTCTGCCCGATCCGGTCCAGGCGGCCGATGCGCTGCTCCAGCAGGTCCGGGTCCGGCGGCAGGTCGAACATCACCAGATGATGGGCGAACTGGAAGTTGCGCCCTTCGCTGCCGATCTCGGAACAGATCAACAGCCGCGCGCCCTCTTCCGGGTCCGCGAACCAGGCGGCGGCGCGGTCCCGCTCCAAAATGCTCATGCCCTCATGGAACAGCGCCGCATGAATGCCCTCGCGGATACGCAGGGCCTCGGCAAGCTCCTGCGCCGTGGCCGCATGGGCGCAGATAAGCAGGATCTTCTCGCCCCTCAGCCGCCGATAAAGGTCAATAAGCCACGGGAACCTGGGATCGAGCGTCCACCAGGGATCGTCCGCTGGCCCGTATGAATAGAGACGCTCCGGGCTCAGCCGCAGTTGCCACGCCTCTCCCTCTACCGTCCGCTCCAGGCAGGAACGGTAGGGATCAGGCAGAGGCAGCCCCTCGGACAGCAGCTCCCTTCCCGGGAAACCTTTCACCGTGGCGCGGGTATTACGGAACAGCACCCGGCCGGTTCCATGGCGATCCAGCAGCAGTTCAATCAGGGCCCGTCTTGTCTCGGATCGCTCCTCCTCAGACAGTGCCGGATCACCCATGCGCTCAAGAAAAAGATCACACTCCTCCTCGGACACCACCGTCCGCAGCCGCTTCCGCTCCGTTTCGGATAGGGCTTCATCCCGCAGCAGCCGCTCCACCGCCTCCGCCACCGGTCGATATCCTGCCGCCTCTTCCTGAAAGCTGGCCAGGCTGTGGAACCGGTCCGGATCCAGCAGGCGCAGACGGGCGAAGTGCCCGGCGCGGCCCAGTTGCTCAGGCGTGGCGGTCAGCAGCAACAGGCCACGGGTGACACGTGCCAACTGCTCCACCAGCCGATAGCCGGGGCTCGCCCCCTGTTCCGACCACTCCAGGTGATGGGCCTCATCCACGATCATCAGGTCCCAACCCCCTGCCAGGGCCTGGCTGTGGCGTAGCGGATTGCCTGAAAACAGATTCAGGCTGCAGAGCACCAGCTGTTCCGCCTCAAAGGGATTGGACGCCTCGCCGGAGTCCTCGATGGCCTGGCAACGCTCTTCATCAAAGATAGAGAAGCGCAAATTAAAACGGCGCAGCAGTTCCACCAGCCACTGGTGCACCAGGGTTTCCGGCACCAGGATCAGCACCCGGCTTGCGCGCCGGGTAATGAGCTGCTGATGCAGGATCAGACACGCCTCAATGGTCTTGCCAAGCCCCACCTCATCCGCCAGCAGCACCCGTGGGGCGTGGCGACGCGCCACCTCGTAGGCGATATAGAGTTGATGGGGAATCAGTTGCGCCCGCGCCCCGCAAAGCCCCCGCACGGGAGAAGGCTCAAGGGCGCGGACTCTCTCCAGGGTCTCATGGCGCAGATCAAACCAGTGGCTGGGGTCAAACTGGCCGGCGAACAGCCGCTCCTGGGGACGATTGAACTGGATGAAGTAACTCAGCTCCGATTCCGGGAGTTCCGTCTCCGCGCCATCTTCGCGGGTGCCGATATAGCAGAGCAGGCCCGCTTCCTCCTGGACCGAACGGATCTGTAGCATCCAGCCCTCGCGGCTCTCCACCCGATCGCCCGGCCCGAATCGAACCCGGGTCAGGGGGGCGTGCCGGACCGCATAGCGCCGGGTCTCGCCTGTGGCCAGAAAGAGTATGCTGACGGTGCGCCCCTCAACGCCGAGGACGGTGCCAAGACCCAGTTCGGTCTCGGTATCGCTGATCCAGCGTTGGCCGGTAATGAATGACTGCACAAGGGCCCCCGGGAAAAAGGCGCTATGGTACTGCGTGTGGACGGGAATTTCATTTACACCACTGCTGCACCGCCTCCCGCAATTTTTTCAGCTCCTGGTCTTTCTCCTCGGCGGAGAAATAACGGCGTTCGCCGTCCGGCAGCTTTTCATACAGCAGCGGATAGGATTCATAGTACTTCAGTTGCTTCCGTGCGCGCTCGCAAAGGCGCTTTTGCTTTTCCGCCTCTTCCCGTTTTTTTCTGGCCGCCTCTTGTTTCTCCTCCCGTTCCTGCTGATAGCGGTCCAACAGGCGTTGGCGAGTCTCTGCGGAATCGTTCTGGGATGGGGAAAAATCTGGGGGGCTGGCCTGCTTTTGCTTTATCTCTTCCGCCTGCTCCGCAACGGGCGGGCGATCACCATAGTGGGTCTTTCCGTTTTCATCCACCCAGCGGTAGACGCCACTGACGGCAACCGGAATCTGGAGCAGCAGACAGAGGACGATTGCCACTCCCCTGCGAATCCGCCTGCCCGTCATGCCATCAGGCCTATTCAAAAAGCGCCCTTTTCTCATCCGGGCTCACCTCCGTGTCCGGCTTC
>JBNKPL010000112.1:0-6487 GCA_050295355.1 Sedimenticolaceae bacterium | reverse complement strand
GGTGGAGGCCCAGCGCGCCTATCTGCAGACCGTGCTCAGCCATCTCTCTTCAGGGGTGATGACCTTCGATCTCGATAACTGTCTGCGCACCGCCAACGGGGCCGCCAGTGAGATCCTGCAGTTCGATCTTTCTGATTATGTGGGTAAATCGCTGGACTCCCTGGCCGTCGGCTCCCAGCAGTTGAGCCAGCTGGTGGAGGTGATCCGGACGCCCATTACCGAGAGTGCGGAGGAGTGGCGGCAGGAGGTGACGCTCTACGGCAGTGAGGGGCGGCAGGTGCTACTGTGCCGCAGCACTCCGCTGGTGAGTCCGGAGGAGGGGCGCGCCGGCCAGGTGGTGGTGTTCGACGATATCACCGCCCTGATCCGGGCGCAGCGGGAATCCGCCTGGGGCGAGGTGGCGCGCCGCCTCGCCCATGAGATCAAGAACCCCCTGACTCCGATCCAGCTCTCCGCCGAGCGCCTGCGGCACAAGTACCTGGGCAAGATGCCGCAGGAGGACGGGGCGGTGCTGGATCGCGCCACCCACACCATTGTGCAGCAGGTGGAGGCGATGAAGGCGATGGTCAACGCCTTCTCCGACTACGCCCGCCCGCCCAAGATGAATCCCCAGCCGGTACAACTGGACGAGTTCTTGTCCGAGGTGCTGGATCTGTACCGTACCGGGGGTAACATCCCCCACTTCGAGGTCTCCCTGGAGGCGGAAGAGGCGCGGATCGAGGCGGACCCGGTACGTCTGCGCCAGGTGGTGCATAATCTGGTAAAGAACGCCCAGGAGGCCATCGCGGACAGCGAGGATGGCCGGGTGGAAGTGACCAGCCGGCAAAAGCAGGAGGCGGACTGCCGTTTCGTGGAGATCCAGGTGCTGGACAATGGGCCGGGATTCGGGGATGAAAACCCCAATCACCTGTTTGAACCCTATGTCACCAAGAAGGCCAAGGGCACCGGGCTGGGATTGGCGATTGTAAAGAAGATTGTTGAGGAGCATGGGGGTATGATCTGGGCCGAAAACTGCCCCCAGGGCGGGGCCTGTGTAATCCTGCGTCTGCCGGTACTGGGAGACGGTGTTGAAGGCGGGCCGGCCTGCAGTACGCTGCCCGGCCCGGAAGTGAGAGGGGAAATCTAATGAAAGCGCCGCATGTCCTTGTGGTGGATGATGAGCCGGACATCCGGAATCTGGTCAAGGAGATTCTGGAGGATGAGCAGTATGCGGTGGTGACGGCGGAGAACGGCGAGGCCGCCCGCGCCGCCCTGCGCGAACGCCGTCCCGATCTGGTGCTGCTGGATATCTGGATGCCGGACGTGGACGGCATCACCCTGCTCAAAGAGTGGTCGGAGGACGAGGGGCTGCCCTGTCCCATCATCATGATGTCCGGTCACGGCACGGTGGAGACAGCGGTGGAGGCCACCCGCCTGGGGGCCTACGACTTCCTGGAGAAGCCCCTCTCCCTGGCCAAGCTGCTGCTCACCGTGGAGCGCGCGCTGGAGAAGGACAAGCTGCAGCAGGAGAATATCGGCCTGCGGCGCCAGACCCTGCATGTGGTGGAGCCCGCGGGCAAGAGCGCGGTGATGCAGCGGCTGCGCGAACAGGTGAAGCGGCTGGCGCAGCACGACACCTGGGTGCTGATCACCGGCGAGCCGGGCAGCGGCCGCGAGACTTTCGCCCGCTATCTGCACAGCCAGAGCGCCCGCCATGACCGGCCCTTCGTGGATATCGGGGTTTCCTCCATCACCAAGGGCAACTCCGGGCGCGAGCTGTTCGGCAGCGAAGATGGAGACCGTATCCATTACGGCGCCCTGGAGCAGGCCCGTGGCGGCACCCTGTTCCTGGATGAGGTGGCCGATATGGAGATGGAGGCCCAGAACCAGTTGCTGGGCGCGCTGGATACCGGCTCCTTCACCCGGGTGGGCGGAACCGAGCCAGTGCAGATCGACGTGCGCATCATCGCCGCCACCAAACACGATCTGGAGCGGGAGGTGAAGGAGGGCCGGTTCCGGGAGGACCTGTTCTACCACCTTAATGTGGTGCCGCTGCAGATCCCGGCGTTGCGGGATCATATCGACGATCTGCCGGACCTGCTCAACTACTACGTGGATTTTTTTGTCGCCCACGACAAGCTGAACTACCGCCATTTCAGCGTCGGGGCGCAGAATTTCCTGCGCAACTACCCCTGGCCGGGCAACGTGCGGGAGCTGAAGAATATGGTGCAGCGCCTGCTTATTCTGGGAGCGGGAGACGACATCACCCAGGGCGAGGTGCAGAACACCATCGGCGGCGGCAAGCTGGCCGCCGAGAGCGGGGCCGAACTGCCCTTCTCCTTCGATCAACCCTTGCGCGCCGCGCGCGAGGAGTTCGAACGGGCCTATCTGGAGTATCAGCTAAACAAGCATGAGGGTAATGTGGGGCTGGCCGCGCAGGAGGCGGAGATGGAGCGCACCCATCTCTACCGCAAGCTCAAATCGCTGGGGATCGACGTCAAGCAGCGAAAGTAGGGTTGGCCTATTCCTATAGTCAGAGTGGTCAAGAGTAAACAATGAAGATCATCATTCTGGGCGCTGGGCAGGTAGGCTCCTCGGTAGCCGACAATCTGGTCTCCGAGGCCAATGACATCACGGTGGTGGATCAGGACCCCGAGCTGTTGCGTAAACTGCAGGACCGGCTCGATCTGCGGACGGTGCTGGGACATGGCGCCCATCCCGAGGTTCTGCGGCAGGCGGGAGCGGCGAATGCGGATATGATCCTCGCCGTAACCAACAGCGACGAAACCAACATGGTGGCCTGTCA
Organism: Sedimenticolaceae bacterium; assembly: GCA_050295355.1. Taxonomy (GTDB): domain Bacteria; phylum Pseudomonadota; class Gammaproteobacteria; order Chromatiales; family Chromatiaceae; genus CBFDBF01. Next base: position 3,702 of record JBNKPL010000112.1, on the reverse strand, counting down.
GGTCGCCTATACCCTGTTCAAGATTCCCACCAAGGTGGCGCGCGTGCGGGCGCAGAACTTCACCCGTCACCCGGAGTTGTTCAGCGATGAGGCCATGCCCATCGATGTGCTGATCAGTCCCGAGCAACTGGTCACCGATTACATCACCCGGGTGATCGAATTTCCGGGCGCCCTCCAGGTGCTCGATTTCACCGAGGGCCGGGTGCGGCTGGTGGCGGTGCGGGCCTATTACGGCGGGCCGCTGGTGGGCAAGGAGTTGCGCACCCTCTATGACCGCATGCCGGACCTGGAGGCGCGGGTGGCCGCCATTTACCGCAAGGACAAGGCGATCCGGCCCAAGGGCGACACCATTATTGAGGCGGACGACGAGGTGTTTTTTCTCGCCGCCAAGGAGAATATCCGCGCGGTGATGAGTGAGCTGCGGAGGCAGGAGAAGCCGTTCAAACGGCTGATCATCGCCGGCGGCGGCAACATCGGTTTCCGTCTGGCCCAGAGCATGGAAAAGCAGTATCAGGTGAAGGTGATCGAAAGGGACCGGGAACGCGCCAAGTTCATCTCGGAGGAGCTGAAGAAGAGCATTGTGTTGCACGGCAATGCCGCCGACGAGGATCTGTTGCTGGAGGAGAACATCGAGAACGCCGATGTGTTCTGCGCCATCACCAACGATGACGAGGCCAATATCCTCGCCGCCATGCTGGCCAAACAGCTGGGGGCCCGCAATGTGATGGCGCTGATCAACCGGGCGGCCTACGTGGAGCTGGTGGAGAGCAGTTCCATTGATGTCGCCATCTCACCCCAGCAGGTGACCATCGGCACCCTCCTGACCTATGTGCGGCGGGGCGATGTGGCCAATGTCCACTCCCTGCGCCGCGGAGCGGCGGAAGCCATCGAGGCGGTGGCCCACGGCGACCGGGATAGTTCGCAAGTGGTGGGGCGCGCCATTGAGGAGATCAAACTGCCGCCGGGCACCAATATCGGGGCCATCGTGCGCGGGGAAGAGGTGCTGATTGCCCACCACGATACGGTGGTGGAGTCGAACGACCATCTGATCCTGTTCCTGATCGACAAGAGCCGGATACCCGAGGTGGAGCGGCTGTTCGAGGTGGGAGCCAATCGGCTGTGAAACGCGGCGGTTAAATGCAACTGAAAGTCGTTCAAAAGATCCTCGGCATTCTGTTGATGCTGTTCAGCCTCACCATGCTGACGCCCCTGCTGGTGTCCGCCTGGTATCAGCAGGGGGCGGAGAACGCCTTTATCGCCGCCTTCGTCATCACCTTCCTGCTGGGCGCTTTTTGCTGGCTGCCAGTACGGCGGTGTCAGCAGGATCTGCGTATGCGGGACGGGTTTATGGTGGTGGTGATGTTCTGGACCGCGCTCGGCCTGACCGGCTCGCTGCCCTTCATGCTGGCGCATACCCCGCACATGTCCCTTACCGATTCGGTGTTTGAGTCCATTTCGGGACTCACCACCACCGGCGCCACCGTGATCGTCGGACTCGACCAGTTGCCCCGTTCCGTGCTTTTCTACCGGCAACAACTGCAATGGCTGGGTGGCATGGGGATCATCGTGCTGGCGGTGGCGGTGCTGCCAATGCTGCGGATCGGCGGTCTGCAGCTCTACAAGGCGGAGACCCCGGGGCCCTTGAAGGACGCCAAGCTGACGCCCCGTATCACCGAGACCGCCAAGGCGCTGTGGTATATCTATCTCAGCCTGACGGTGGCCTGCGGAGTGGCCTATTGGCTGGTGGGAATGACCCCCTTCGACGCCGTGAGTCACGCCTTCTCCACCATCGCCATCGGCGGTTTCTCCACCCATGACGCCAGTATGGGCTTTTTTAACAGTGCGCTTATTGAAATGGTCGCGGTGGTTTTTCTTCTGCTGTCCGGGGCCAATTTCGCCCTCCACTTCGTGGCCTGGCGCGGCAGGAATCCGCGGGTCTATCTTCAGGATGCGGAGTTCCGCTACTATCTGGGGCTGCTGCTGATCGTCTCCCTGGTGGCCACCCTGGCGCTGCACGGTATGCACACCTACAACGACTGGGGCAAGGCGATCATCCGCGGCATCTTCCAGGCGGTCTCCATCGGCACCACCGCCGGATTCACCACCGCCGACTACTCCCAATGGCCCGGCTTTATCGCCATTACCCTGTTGTTCACCAGTTTCGTCGGCGGCTGCGCCGGTTCCACCGGCGGCGGCATCAAGGTGATCCGTTTTCTGCTGTTAATCAAACAGGGACTGCGCGAGATCAGCCGTCTGATTCACCCCAACGCCCAGATCCCGGTTATGGTGGGGGGCAAGATCATCGATCAACGGGTGGTGGACGCGGTGTGGGGCTTTTTCGCCCTCTATGTGGGCAGCTTTACCATCATGTATCTGGCCCTGGCCCTCACGGGCCTGGATCTGATGACCGCCTTCTCCGCCGTTGCCGCCTCCATCAACAACCTCGGGCCGGGCCTGGGATCGGTGGGTTCCAACTACGCGGCGCTCAATGATCCCGCCAAATGGATTCTCTGTTTCGCCATGCTGTTGGGGCGGCTGGAGATCTTCACCCTGCTGGTAATTCTGTCGCCCGCCTACTGGAGGAGATAACGCCATGTTGGCGGTTTTAGGCCAGATGGCCCTGCTCCTGCTGTGCGGCATCGGCTGGCGCCTGCTGCGCCCCATGGGGCTGGATGCGGACAAGCTGCGCCAATCCCTCACCAGTCTGGTGTTCGTGCTGCTGCTGCCGGCGCTGGTGCTGCTGGTGTTGTGGCGTGCGCCGCTGGGCACCGACTCCCTGTGGATTGCCGGGGTGGCCGCGCTTACGGTGTTGTTGGGCGCGGGTTTGAGCAAGGGGATCTACGCCCTGTGGCGACAGCCCTCCGCGGTGGTGGGCGCCCTGGTGCTGGCCGCGGGATGGCCCAACGCCACCTACCTCGGCCTGCCTGTGCTGGAGGAGACGTTGGGCCCCTGGGCGCGCAGCGTGGCCATTCAATACGACCTGTTCGCCTGTACCCCGCTGCTGCTCAGCGTGGGCATCCTGCTGGCGCGCTCCCATGGCGGAAAGGGTGACGGCGAATCTCCCCTGCGCGCGCTGTTGCGGGTGCCGCCCCTGTGGGCGGCCGTGGCGGGTGTGGCGCTCAATCTGGCTGGGGCGCCGCTCCATCCCTGGTTCGCCGGGGTGCTGGAGAAGCTGGCGCTGACGGTGCCGCCGCTGATGCTCATCGCCCTCGGCATGGGGCTGCGCTGGGATACCTTGCGTGTGGATCGTCTGTTTCTACTGGCGCCGGTAGTACTGATCCAGCTCATACTTTTGCCCGCCGTGGCCTGGGCGGTGGTGGCCTGGGGTGGTTTGAGCGCTGATCTGCAGGCGGCGATCACCCTGGAGGCGGCCATGCCCACCATGGTGCTGGGGGTGGTGTTGTGTGACCGCTACGGCCTTGATTCGGGTCTGTATGCGGCGGCGGTCTTTGTCTCCACCCTGTTGAGCCTCATCACCCTGCCGCTCTGGTTCGGCTGGCTGACCGGTTAGAGATCTATTGCCGCGGAGGCCGCAGAGCGCACAGAGGATAAGCCTCTGTGTGCATGTACATTCTCTGTGAACCCTGTGTTCTCTGTGGCTAGGATAATATTTAGATCGGCCAAGTGACGCTACATAGGCGGCCATAGCGGCTAGTGAACCACCCCTTCGGTCCCGAGGGCATCCAGGGCGTCCTGGGCGAT
>JBNKPL010000111.1:0-6520 GCA_050295355.1 Sedimenticolaceae bacterium | reverse complement strand
CCCCAGGCACTCCAGGGCGAGGCTGCCCAGATTGGGGGCGCCCTTTCTCTTCTCCTTTAGCGCCAGCTGGTGCAGAAACTCTGTTGTCAGCGACCCCAGATCGACGTTCACCTGTTCCTGGCCGCTCCCCAGTTGGAAGCGCGGGCGGGCGTGCAGGTAGGGGCGATAGGATTTGGTGGCGCGGTACAGCCGCTCCTCCAGGGCGTTGCGGGGGCGGGCATCAAAATCGTCCGCCGCCAAGAAGGCCGGGCCGTTCATGCCGATGACACCGCAGAATACCCGCCGCACCTCGTCCAGGTTGAAATCCCGGCCGCCCACGATGTGGCGTACGCTGAAACCGTTTTCGGGCCGCTCGATGCCCGCCTTCAGCACCGCGGTGACCTGTTGGATGTGCACCAGGTTCAGGGTGGTGTCCCCATCCGCCTCCAGGCGCAGGGGGACAAAGACCTGTTCTCCCTCATGGCGCACCCCCAGCGGGGCGAACCGTCCCCGGCCCTTCTCGCCGTCCAGGATGCAGCACTGGCGGATAAAGTGCAGGGACTTCAGAAACGTATAGACGGTGCCGACGCTGTTGCTCTCACCGAGCATGAAACCGCCCACCACGATGCTGGGGCGGAAGATATGGATGCGGATATCCGTTTCCCGCTCCTGCTGGCGCAGATACTGCTCGGCGTCGAATTTCGACTGCTCATAGGGGTTGCGGAAAGTCTGGCCCAAATCCAGATCGGCCTCCGCGAAAGGGGCCGCATGCTCCCCGGCCACGAAGGCGGTGCTGACATGATGAAAATGGGGGATAGCCAGCGCCCGGCAGAGTTCAAACACACGGCGGGTGCCGTGCAGATTCTGTTCGCGGATCTCCTCCGCCAGGTGCTCCTCAAAGCGGGTCAGCCCGGCCGCATGGATACAGCCGTCCAGATCCAGGGCGCGCAGCCGCTCCCGCGCGGAGGCGGAGAGTCCGCACCCCTCGGCGGTGACATCCCCCTCGATCACCTCCAGGTGGCCCCGCCACTGGCGGTCGAAGGGCTCCAGGGCGGTCACCAGCCGCTCTTCCAGCTGGCCGTGCCGGCGCCGAATCAGGGCCACCACCCGATGCCCGCCATGCAGCAGAGCGGCCAGCAGATGCTTGCCCACATAGCCGTTGGCGCCCGTCAGCAGTAGGGTTTTCGGTGATCCCATGGTGTGCGAATGACTCCTGTATTACGCCGCCACCTGTTGGCCGCGCATATCGCGCCTGAAGGCGCTCCTACAGGGAAAAAGTATATGGAGGGAACCTTAAGACCAGCTTAACCGGCGGTTATTGGGGTGCGGAGTGCGGAGTGCGGAGTGCGGAGTGCGGAGTGCGGAGTGCGGAGTGCGGGGTGCGGGGTGCGGGGTGCGGCAGGAAGTAGGGTGGGGCCCTGCCCCACCGTTACCCCGGCGGCCGATTCATGGCGGGGCAGAGCCCCACCCTACTGGACTACGAGAGCGGCAGCCGCAGCTCCACCTGCAATCCCGCGCCATCCGTGCGGTTGCTGATCTCCAGCTCCGCGCCGATGTTGGCTGCCGCTTCCGTGGCGATGGAGAGTCCCAGGCCGCAGCCGTCGATCTCTTGCCCGGCCAGACGGTAGAACCGCTCGGTGACCTGTTGCAGGTGCTCCTCGGGGATGCCGGGGCCCCGGTCCAGCAGGCGGACCACTGTCCACCGCTCACCCGGCGACAACTGGATCTCCAGTTCACCCTCCTTGCCGCCGTAGCGGATGGCGTTATCCATCAGGTTGCGCAGCAGGGTGTGCAGCAGCAGGCGATTGCTGCGGACCAGCAAGCCCGCCGCGTCCTCATCGCTCTGAATCTCGATCTGGCAGGACTGGGCATTGATGAGCGTGGATAACTGGCTGATGATCTCGCCGATCAGGTCCATTAACTGGATGGGCTCCATGCTTTCCTTTTGCTCCCCCGGCTCCAGGCGGGCCAGGGTCAGCATCTGCTCAATCAGACGGGAACTGCGGTCCACCGCCTGGTCGATGAATTGCAGCTCACGGTCCCGCTCGCCGCTGTCGGCGGCAATCCTGGCAAGCTGGGCATGCAGCTTGATGCCGCTCAAGGGCGTGCGCAGTTCATGGGAGGCGTCGGCGATAAAGCGGCGCTCCATCTCCCGGGTCTGGCGCAGACGGTTGAGCATATCGTTCAGCGCGGTCACCAGCGGCTTGAGCTCTTGCGGCGCGTGCTGGTCATCCAGCAGGGTCAGTTCGTTGACATCCAGATGCTTCACCTGCCGGGAGAGATTATTCAGCGGCGTCAGACCTCTGCGGACGCTCAGGAACACCAGGATGGCGAGGATCGGCAACGCCCATACCACCACCAGTCCAACCCCCTGGACGATATTCTCGGCAAGATCGTCCCGGGCCTTGCCGTCCCCGGCGGTATAGATACGGTAGGGTGTATTGGCAGGATGCAGCGCGAATACCCGCCAATCCTTATCATCCACCAGCGTATCCGTAAAACCCGTTTCGCCGGACATGGGAACGACGGGCGCCGATTCCGACTTGAGCATGAGCTCACCGTCCTTCCAGATCTGAAAGCTGACGTGCTTCTCGTATTTGTGCCCCTGCTCCCCGTCCCCCGGCGACTCTTTGATGGTGTGATCGTTATAGTCGATCTGATCGACGGTGAAATGGCTGATCATCCGTGCGGACTGCGCCAGTTCGGCATCGAACACCTCTTCCAGCTCATGCTGGGAGACGTAGAAACCGACCAAGGAAACCAACAGCGTTGCGGTTAAAAACGTGGCCAGCACCCAGATCAACAAGCGGTTGCGGATCGACAACATCGTTTACACCTCACCCATCATATAGCCGGCCCCGCGTATGGTCCGGATCACCTTGCCATCGAGTTTTTTCCTGAGGTTATGGATATACACCTCCACCGCGTTACTCTCCACATTCTGATCCCAGCCGTACATCTGTTCCTCCAGCTGGGCACGCGAAATAATCCGCCCGGCGTTCTCCATCAGATAACGCAACACGGAAAACTCGCGGGTGGAGAGCGCGACCTCCTCCCCTTTGTATTGGGTAGTCATGGAATCGGGATAAAGACAAAGCTCGCCCAACACAATCTCCGGCTGCGCACGGCTATTCCTTCTGCGCAACAGGGAACGGACCCGCGCCGCCAGCTCCTTTATATCGAACGGCTTGGTCAGATAATCGTCCGCCCCCAGATCCAGTCCGGCCACCTTGTCCTCCACGCCGTCCCGCGCCGTCAGGATCAATACAGGTATTGAGCTGTTGCCCGCACGCAGGTGCCGAAGCACCTCCAGACCATCCATGCCGGGAAGGCCGAGATCCAGTATCAGCAACGCGAACTCATCGGTTTGCAATGCGCTCTTTGCCTGCAATCCATCCTTCAGCCAATCGATGGTGTAACCGTCCTTTTTCAAGGCCGAGCAGACACCCTCGCCAAGGATCAGATCATCTTCCACCAGCAACAGTCTCATTATGGATTCCTTCTCTATTGGCCGCGCAACCGTTGAGCCTGCCTTTCGTTATGTTCCTTCATATGACCGAGCAACGCCTCAAAGCCCTCTTGCGCCAGCTTTCTCCCAAACCAGGAGCGGTAATTGGCAATAAGACTGACGCCATCGGTAACCACGTCATACATTTTCCAGACGCCCTCCGATTGGATCATTTTGTATTGGAACAGAATCGGGGTTCCCACGCTCCGATTGAGCCGCATGGAAACCACCGCGCGCCTGGTGCTATTCGGATCGGCCGCAAGCGGCAGCAGTTCCACCTCATCGCCGCGGTAACTGAATACCATCTCCGTATAGGCATTCAGCAACAGCTCCATGAACTCGTCCATAAACAGCCGCTGCTGCTCCGGCCCAAGACGCAGCCACTGCTCGCCAAGCACATATTTACTCATGCGCTCCCGGTCGAACAGGGGCGGAACCACCTGCTCCACCAGCTTATGGACATCGGCCAGGGTGTCCCTGGCGGCAAGATCGGCCTGCATATGCCGGATGCTGTCGCGGATGAGATGGATTGCGCCCTCTTGATTCGTATCCCGGGTAGCGGCCATGGACGCAGACAGGCAACAGAGATTCAGCAGGACCGCCACGCCTATTCTGTAGATTCGTTTCATGGGTAATCGTTTTGTCTGTGTGATGCGGGGCCGGAATTCCCAGATTCCCAGATTGTAGCGGTGATTTCTTAAATGATTCTTAACCGATGGTAGTGAGGGAAGGGCTTCGGCAGGCGGCCGAATAAATCTCTTTGCAGGCGGGCGCATAAACCCTCCGCGACTCGGCAACTGCTCCTGCGTTGCTCTACCTCCTGCATCCATGCAGTCGTCCGCGGTTCAGAAAGAAAAGGGCGCAAGATTCATGGTGGGGCAAGGCCCCACCCTACAGGAATCTGTGCACCCGCCTAATCCTCTTCCTCACGCGGCTTATAGGCGTCCACCAACTCCTTCTGCACGGGCGGCGGCACCTGCTCATAATGGCTGAACTCCAGGGTGTAGGAGCCGCGCCCGCCAGTGATGGAGTTCAGTTCGTTGGCGTACTGTCCCACCTCGGCCAGCGGCACCTTGGCCTTGATGTTGAGCATACTGCCGCTCAGGGCGTCGGTGCCCATGAGCTGGCCGCGCTTGCCGGACAGGTCGCCGGTCACCGCGCCCATGGCCTCGTCGGGCACCACCACATCGAGGGTGACGATCGGCTCCAGCACAATGGGCTTGGCCTTGGCGACCGCCTCCAGGAACGCCTTCTTGCCCGCCGCCACGAACGCCACCTCCTTGGAGTCCACGGAGTGGAACTTGCCGTCGTAGACAGTGACTTTCACATCCTGCAATTCATATCCGGCGATAGCCCCTTGCTCAAGGGCCTGGCGCACCCCTTTCTCAACCGCCGGGATGAACTGGGCCGGGATGACGCCGCCCTTCACCTCGTCCACGAACTCGAACCCGCTGCCCCGCGGCAGCGGCGCCACCTTGAGGAACACCTCGCCGAACTGGCCGGCGCCGCCGGTCTGTTTCTTGTGGCGGTGATGGCCCTCCGCCGAGGCGCTGATGGTCTCTTTGTAGGGAATCTTGGGCGGCGCGGTATCCACCTCCACATTGAAGCGCTGCTTCATCTTCTCCAGGGTCAGCCGCAGATGCAGTTCGCCCAGCCCGCGCAGGATGGTCTCGTTGGACTGCACGCTGTGCTCCACCTTGAGGCAGGGGTCTTCCTCCACCAGGCGGTGCAGGGCGTTGCTCAACCGCTGCTCATCGCCGCGCGCCTTGGCGTGGATGGCCAGCCCGAACACGGGGACCGGGAACTCCAGCGGCTTCAGGTGCAGGAAATCCTCTTCGTGGGAGTCGTGCAGCACTGCGTCGAAATGGATCTCTTCCACCTTGGCCACGGCGCAGATATCGCCGGGAATGCCCTTGGACATCTCCACCTGCTCCTTGCCCTGCAGCTTGAACAGATGGCCCACCTTGAACGGCTTGCGGCCGTCCCCGATGAAGAGCTGGCTATCCTTGGTGATGGTGCCCTGGTGGATGCGGAACACCCCCAGCTTGCCCACGAAGGGGTCGGCGGTCACCTTGAACACATGGGCCACCACATGCTTGGTGGGGTCCGGCTCGGCGGTAAAGGGCTTTTCGTCGCCGCCGAAGCCCATCAGGAACGGACGCGGATTGCCCTCCAGGGGCGTGGGCAGCAGGTGCTCGAATACATCCAGCAGTTCCGGCATCCCGGCCCCAGTGAGACCCGAGCTGAAGCAGATGGGCACCAGATGGCCCTCGCGCAGGGCCTTTTCGAAGGGGTCGTGCAACTGATCCGGGCTCAGGTCCTGGCCCTGCTCCAGATAGAGCTCCATCAGCGCCTCATCCACCTCCACCACCTGATCGATGATCTGGGTGTGGGCGTCGGCCACGGAGGAGAAGTCGGCCTCCCCATTGGGGTTGAAGAAACAGTCCACCACCTTGGCGCCGCCAGCTGCCGGCAGATTGATGGGCAGGCACTCGGGGCCGAACTCCTCGCGGATGCTCTCCACCAGGGCCGCAAGGTCGCAGCCGTCGGCGTCGATGCGGTTGATGATGATCATGCGGCACAGCTTGCGCTCCGCGGCCCACTGCAACATGCGGCGGCTCACCATCTCCACCCCGGTAGCGGCATTGATCACCACCGCCACCGTCTCCACGGCGGGAAAGGCGGAGATGGACTGGCCGATGAAATCCGGCAGTCCGGGGGTATCGACCATGTTGACGTGGATATTGTCGTGGTCGATAGACACCACGCTGGTACTGAGCGAGTGCTGGTACTCCTTCTCCAGCGGGTCGAAATCACTGACCGTATTCCCCTTCTCAACACTGCCTGCGGCCGGGATAGATCCCGCCTGCGCCAGCAGGGCCTCAACCAGGGTGGTTTTGCCACAGCCGCTCTGGCCTACCAGGGCGACATTCCGGATGGCTTCTGTTGTATAAAGGGGCATAATTATTTTCCTTCTNACAGAATTGGGCCTGGGAGAGCACTTCAGGGTTTGCAGTAAGCGACAGGATGGAT
>JBNKPL010000110.1:0-6578 GCA_050295355.1 Sedimenticolaceae bacterium | reverse complement strand
GGGAAAGCCGATGATGAAATCGGAGGAGAGGCTGATATCCGGCCGCACCTCACGCAGGCGACGGATCTTCGCCTTGTATTCGAAGGCGGAGTGGCCACGCTTCATCTGCGCCAGAATGCGGTCGGAGCCGCTCTGCACGGGCAGGTGCAGATGGCTCACCAGTTGCGGCACCTCGCCGAAGCAGTCGATCAGGCGGTCCGAAAACTCCACTGGGTGGGAGGTGGTGAAGCGGATGCGGTCGATGCCCTCCACCGCGGCCACATAGTGGATCAGCAGGGCCAGGTCGGCCGTGTCGCCGTCCTCCATCTCGCCGCGGTAGGCGTTGACGTTCTGCCCCAGCAGGTTCACTTCGCGCACCCCCTGCTGCGCCAGCGCCGTCACCTCGGCCAGCACATCGTCCACGGGGCGGCTGATCTCCTCGCCGCGGGTGTAGGGCACCACGCAGTAGGTGCAGTATTTGGAGCACCCCTCCATGACGGAGACGAAGGCGGTGGGGCCATCCGCGCGGGGGGCGGGCAGGGAGTCGAACTTTTCAATCTCGGGGAAGGAGACATCCACCATGGGGGCCTGCTCCCGCTGCGCCCGCTCCAGCATTTTAGGCAGGCGGTGCAGGGTCTGGGGACCGAACACCAGATCCACATAGGGCGCGCGCTCGCGAATCGCCTCCCCTTCCTGACTGGCCACGCAGCCGCCGACGCCGATCACCAGGCCCGGACGCTTCTTCTTCCACGGACGCCAGCGGCCCAGTTGGGAGAACACCTTCTCCTGGGCCTTCTCGCGGATGGAACAGGTGTTGAGCAGCAGCACGTCCGCCTCTTCCGGGCGTTCGGTGATCTCCAGGCCATGGGATTCCCTGAGCAGATCCGCGATCTTGGCGGAGTCGTACTCATTCATCTGGCAACCGAAGGTTTTTATATGGAGCTTTCCTGCCACGGAGGATTACAAAATTTCCAAAGGGGGCAGTAGCTTACACCTCGGGGACGATTATTTCCAGCTTATGGACTATGCGTCCGTCTCCCGGATCTCCTCCTCCAGGATATCCAGCGCCTTGAGCAGGGTCTCGGATACCCCCACCAGCTCCTCCATATACCTGCGCGCCAACTCCATACGCTCATTTTCGCGGGCGATCCTGGAAGTAAAGAGCCCCCGGAAACCGCCGGGGTCCTTGGTGTGCAGCACATCGAAGATCTGCTTGTAGATCTCATGCAGCATTTCGTGGGGGGTATAGATACCCTCGTATGAGGGGAGATGGCCCAGCTTGAGCTTGCCCTCACCGTGGTACCACTGCCCGAATGCGCAGGAGGTGTGCTCCACGGGGATCTTGTCCTCGTCAACCGGGACCCCCGCCACCAGCGCCTGGGCAAAGGCGCGCCATTTGATATGCGCCCCTTTCGCCTTGCGCAGCTTTTCCAGCGCATCTTTCTTATCGATTGTTACCGGCATCTTCCTATCTCCATTGGTGTTGCATCGCACAAGGCGATGTTATTTTCTCCGGGACGCACTCTGATCCAAGCCATGGCCTCCCGTGTGGATCAGTCCCTTGCTGTTTATTTTACTTCTTTCCTTTCAACCGCCCTGTCGGTGCGGAATTACTTCAGAAACAGCGAGTATTTATTAGGGACCGGTATGCGTCAAGCGGCGCGCCTGGAAATCTGCATGCCCCACCCCCCACTGGCGATGTTATAATATTACAAAACTACAAGCCCACGACGCTCTCCTGAAGGGCGCCCAGAGGACCGAAACCGAGATGCCCCGCAAGCTGCTTCTTTCCCTGCTGCTCCTTGTGCCCACCCTGGCCCTGGCCGGGCCACTGCAGATCTTCGTAAGCGTTCCACCCCAGAACCGCTTCGTGGAGAAGATCGGTGGCGGACATGTGGAGGTGCGCGCCATGGTCCGTCCGGGCCACGACCCGCACACCTATGACCCCACGCCGCAACAGATCGCCGCCCTGGCGAGGACCGATCTCTATGTGCGGACCGGCGTACCCTTCGAAAACGCCTGGATGGAGCGCATCCGCGCCGCCAATCCCAAGATGCGGATACTGGATGCCCGTTCCGGCATCGAGTTGCGCCCTCTGGCGCATTACGATCACGGGTCCGGCGAACATGAGCACGACGAGCACCCACAGGAGGCGGCCCTGGACCCTCACATCTGGACCAGCCCGCCACTGGTAAAACGGATGGCCGCCAATATCCGCGACGCCCTCACGGCGCTGGACCCAGCCAACGGTGCGGAATTTTCGAGGAATTACCACGCTTTCGCCGCAGAAATGGACGCCCTGGACTGGGAGCTGAAGGCCCAACTGGCCGCTGTATCGAACCGTAAATTTATGGTGTTTCATCCCGCCTGGGGCTACTTCGCCGACACCTATGGGCTAACCCAGGTGGCGATCGAACACGAGGGTAAGGAGCCGGGCGCCCTGTCGCTTACCGCCCTGATCGAACAGTCCCGGCGGGAAGGGGTGAAGGTGATCTTTGTACAACCTCAGTTCAGCGGCCAATCGGCGGAAACCCTGGCGCGCGCCATCGGGGGCCGCGTGGTCGCCATTGACCCCCTGGCGCCGGACTATGCGGACAATATGCGCCGGGTGGCGCGTCTGATCGCCGAGGCGGCAGGCCCATGAACAGGCCGGCCGCCATTGAGCTGAAGGAGGTCAGCTTCGCCTACCACAGGGCGCCGGTCCTGGAAGGGGTCGATCTGCATGTGCATGAGGGGGAGTTCCTCGGCATCGTGGGACCCAATGCCGGGGGCAAGACCACCCTGCTGAAACTCATTCTCGGGCTGCTCGAACCCCACAGCGGATCTGTCCGGATCGAAGGCAAAACACCGCGCCAGATGAGATGCTCCCTCGGCTATCTGCCCCAGTTCCCCACCTTTCCCCGGGATTTCCCCATTACGGTGGAACAGACCGTGCTGATGGGCCGCATCGGGGCCTTCTCCCCGGGCTGCCACTCCGAAGCCGACCGGCAGGCCGCCCGATCCGCCCTTGAGGAGATGGAGGCCGGAAATCTGCTCAAACGCCAGATCGGCAGTCTGTCCGGCGGCCAGTTGCAGCGGGTGCTGCTGGCGCGGGCCCTGGTGAGCGAACCCCGCATCCTGATCCTTGATGAACCCACCGCCAACATCGACCAGCGCATGGAGGGGGACATCTTCGAGCTGCTGAAGCGGCTGAATGAGCGCATGACCATCCTGGTGGTATCCCATGACGTGGGCTTCATCTCCAGCTATGTAAATAGGGTCGCCTGCATCAACCGCACCCTGGTGTGCCACCACACCGACGACATCGACGGACAGATCATCCAGGAATTGTATGGGGAGAACGTGCGCATGGTGGCGCACAGGCACTGATCCATGAACGGCTTTTTATCCGCACTTTCAGAACATGCCTTCCTGCAGACCGCGGTCCTGGCCGGCGTGCTGGCGAGTATCGGCTGCGGCGTGGTGGGCACCTATGTGGTGGTCAAGCGGATCGCCTTCCTGGCCGGCAGTATCGCCCACTCGGTGCTCGGCGGTATGGGCGCGGCCCTCTATCTGGGCTACGACCCCCTGGCCGGCGCCATGGCCGCCGCCGTGTTGGCGGCGCTCTCCATCGGCTGGGTGCGGCTGCGCTGGCAGGCCCAGGAGGACACCCTGATCGGGGCCTTGTGGGCGGTGGGGATGGCGGCCGGTATTCTGTTTATCGCCAAGACGCCGGGCTACCAGGCGGACCTGATGAGCTACCTGTTCGGCAACATCCTGCTGGTGCCGGAATCGAGCCTCTGGTTCATGGCCGCCCTGGATGCGGTGCTACTGCTGATCGTGGGGGCCTTTCACCGTCAGTTCCTGGCGGTAGTGTTCGACGAGGAGTTCGCCCGGCTGCGCGGCATACCCGTCACCTTTTTCTACCTGCTGCTGCTGATACTGGTCGCGGTCACCGTGGTGCTACTGATCCAGGTGGTGGGGCTGATCCTGGTGCTGGCGCTCCTCACCCTGCCGGCGGCGGTGGCGGCCCACTACGTCCACTCCCTGGGCCGTATGATGCTGCTCGCCACCCTGGTGGGCTGCGCCGTCACCCTGTCGGGCCTCGCCCTCTCCTATGAGCCGGACCTGCCGGCGGGGGCGACCATCGTCCTGGTGGCGGGAGCGGTCTACATGGTATCCGCATTGGGAACCCACCTCTGGCGGCGCCGGCTCGCCCGGCGCGCTACCCTATTCTCCGCGAGCGAAGGAACCAACCTTGAGTAGTAATAAACTGGACACCCTGCTGGACCGCGCCGAGGCCTTGTGCCGGCAACGGGGGGTACGCCTTACCCCGCACAGGCGCACGGTGCTGGGGCTGCTTTGCGCCTCCGATCAGCCGTTGAGCGCCTACGAGATCCTGGACCGGCTGCGGGACACCCTCGCGAACCCCGCTCCGCCCACCGTATACCGGGCGCTCGACTTTCTGCTGGAACAGGGATTGGCCCACAAGCTGGAGAGCCTGCACGCCTACATCGGCTGTTCCCATCCGGAGCACCCCCACGCCAGCCAGTTCCTGATCTGTTCAGACTGCGGCAGCGTGGACGAGATGCACAGCGAAGAGATCGCCCGCAGCCTGCGCAGCAGCGGGCAGGCCAAAGGCTTCCGCACCCGGCGTCCGGTGGTGGAACTCCTCGGCACCTGCGCCCGATGTGTCACCGAAAAGCCCGCCGCGGATGCGCACTAATGTCACGCAAACCCCATATCATGGGGCCAGCACGATATTTTGAAACACAATAAAGGTCGTTTGCTAAAATTCCCTTGTAAATCCATTTCGGGGAGAACCACCATGATAAAGGGTAAATCCATTGCGCTGGCCATCCTGTCGGCACTGATCAGCAGCGCCGCCATGGCCCACACGGAGCCGGGCATGGAACACGGACTCTTCAGTGGATTTGCCCACCCGTTCTCGGGCTGGGATCACATGATCGCCATGGTCGGGGTCGGTCTCTGGAGCGCCCTCTCCATTCGCTCCGCGGTCTGGACACTGCCGCCGCTGTTTGTCCTCACCATGGCCTGCGGTTTCGCCCTGGCCGCCATAGGCATCCCCCTGCCGGTGGTGGAGGCGGGCATCGCCGCTTCGGTCCTGATCCTGGGCATCCTGATCGCCAGCTCGGTCCAGCTGCCGCTATGGAGCAGCATGCTGCTGGTGGCTCTCTTCGCCCTGTTCCACGGTGTCGCCCACGGCACGGAGCTGCCGCCTACCGCCCATCCCTTCGCCTACGGCTTTGGAATGGCCTGCGCCACCGCCCTGCTCCACGTCAGTGGCATCCTGTTTGGGCAGATCCACCGATGGCCTGCGGGCAGAGTGCTGGTTCGCGGCGGCGGCGGCCTGGCGGCGCTGCTGGGGCTGGTCGCCCTGACCGGCCTGGTGTAAGTCAGGAGGTTTTTATCACCCGGACGGTACTGGGCACTTCCTTTCGCACCACCTCCCCAAAGGCCTCCAGGGCCGGACGGCGGGGAAAGCTGTGCCGGAACACCAGCGAAATACGGCGGTAGGTGTCGGGCAGATCCAGCTGGCGCACGCTCACACTGCCGCCCACCATCCATGATCCCTTTGCGGCCAGGGCCGGGATCAGGGTACAGCCGAAACCCGCCCCCACCAGCTGCAGCAGGGTCTCGAGGCTGCTCGCCTGGAGGTCGCCGCTATCCCCCTGCTGCGCCCGGTTCGCCAGCTTGCAGACATCCATCACCTGCTGCGCCAGACAGTGGCCGTCCGCCAACAGCAGCAGATCCAGCTGTTTCAGGTCCTGGTGAGTAATCTTCCCTTTGGTGCGCAGGGGGTGGGTGCGCGGATGGGCCAGCCAGAAAGGCTCATCAAACAGGGGAATGGCCTCCAGGCCGCCCTCCTCCACCGTAGTGGCGATGAGGGCGGTATCGATCTCATGGTCGCGCAGACGCTGCAGCAGCCGATCCGTGATCTCCTCAAAGAGCACCAGTTTGAGCTGGGGGTAACGCTTTTTCAGCGGCATCAGGATCAGGGGGATCAGGTAGGGGCTCAGGGTCGGGATTACCCCCACCCGCAGGGGGCCGGCGAGGGGGTCCTGGTGCGCCCGGGCCAGCTGTTCGATGGCGTCGGCCTGCTCCATGAGCTTGCGTGCGTGGGCCACGATCTCCTCGCCGATGGGGGTCAGCTCCACCGAACGCTTGGTGCGCTCAAAGATGGTTACGCCCAGCTCCTCCTCCAGCTTCTTGATCTGTCCGCTGAGAGTGGGCTGGCTGACGAAGCAGCGCCCGGCCGCCCGGCCGAAATGGCGGCTCTCCGCCACCGCGATAACATATTTCAGGTCACGTAGATTCATTTCATCCACTAATAGATCACGTCTATTAGTGAAGTATATATTAACGATTTCTACTATCAATAGCGGAGGATTAAAGCATCCCTCGAGAGAGGAATCGGGACATGACTGTACTGGCACAAGGCATTCGCACCCTCGGAATCGAGGTCGGCATACTGCATCCCCGGGGCCTGCGCAGGTTTGCCCCTGCAGTGGCATTGGCCGCGATCGTCTCAGTGGTCCCGGGTGGCTGGTAAATCGTCCTCAATGCCCTCAGCGAGGCCTACCTGGCCATTTCCGTCA